>CAZHUU010000060.1:16748-28687 GCA_964535335.1 uncultured Mycobacterium sp. | reverse complement strand
CGCAGCCCGATGTTGTAGACGTAGGTGCCGAACCGGATGGTGCTGGTCTGGCCGGCGAGATAGGCCAGGTAGGCGATCGCGTCGTACATCGGGGTCTGCGGCGGGATCGGCGGATGGTCGGCGCCGTGATGCGGGCTGCCGGACATCGACGCCGGCAGCACCAGATGTTCGGGCAACCAGACCGATTCATAGCCGAGTTCCTCGGCCCGGGCGGTGAGCTCCCGCCACAGGCCCGGGTGCACGCCGCCGAGCGGGATGCCGATCTTCACAGCGCGGATGTTACGCAGCGGGCGGCTCCTGCGGAAGTGCTGCTCTTGTCTGGGGAGAGCGTGATTCTGCCCGGCTGGGCCAGTAGCGTTTGGCGCATGACGGCGAGCAGGCTCAAGGTCCGTTACGCCGCCGCCCTGGCTCTGGCCCAGCTGCTCGCCGCCGTGGAGCTGACGGTGCTGGTGATCCCGCTGCGCAACGAACTCGTCCCCGCTGCCGCGGGCGTCTTCGGCAGGCACACCGTCATCGCGGCGAGCGGGCTGGCGGTGATCGGCATCGCCGCCGTCATCGGGTACGCGGTCGCCGTCGTCGATGTCAGACTGCGCTGGTTCACCGCAGGCCGGGCGCCCACCCCGGCGGAGCGTCAGTTCGTCCGCCGGCTGCTGCGGTACCAGTCGCGGCTGTTGGCGGCCATCTGGGCGGTCAGCGGCGTGGTGCTGTTCGCCGTCAACCGCGACGGCGGCCCGGCGGCGGCCTGGCTGATCGGAATGTCCATGCTGTTCGGCGCCACCACCTCGATGGGTGCCGCGCTGCTGCTGATCCAGCGCCCGATGCGGCCGATCGTCGCCGCCACCACCAGCCTGACCGGACGCGACACCGCACCCGGGGTGATGACCCGGCTGCTGCTGATGTGGCTGATGAGCAGCGCGCTGCCGAGTATCGGTATCGCCGTGGTGGTGGTGATGCGCTCGCACGGCTGGATCATCGAGAAGACGGCCGATATCGAGCTGCCAGTGGTTGTGCTGTCGGTGATCTCGATTCTGGTCGGCCTGCGCGGGATGATGGTGGCCGCGGTGTCGATCTCGGATCCCGTGCGTGACGTCGTCGAGGCGATGGCCGAGGTGGAACGCGGCGATATCGACATTCGGGTCGACGTCTACGAGCGCTCCGAGATCGGACGCCTGCAAACCGGGTTCAACCGGATGGTCGCCGGACTGGGTGAACGGGACCGGCTGCGCGACCTGTTCGGTCGCCACGTCGGTGCCGACGTAGCCCGCCGCGCGGTATCCGAGACCGGGACACTGAGCGGTGAGGTGCGCGACGCGGCCGTGCTCTTCGTCGATCTCGTCGGCTCCACCCAGTTGGCACAGAGCCGGTCGCCGGTCGAGGTGGCCGAAGTCCTCAACGAGTTCTTCGCGATCGTGGTCGCCGCCGTCGACGAACGCCAGGGCCTGATCAACAAGTTCCAGGGCGACGCGGTGCTGGCGGTCTTCGGGGCGCCGCTGCCCGGCGCCGAACCGGAGGCCGACGCACTGGCCACCGCCAGGGCGCTGGCCGTCACGCTGCGGCGGTTGCCGATCGTGGATTTCGGCATCGGGGTGTCGGCCGGGCCGGTGTTCGCCGGCAACATCGGCGCCGAACACCGCTACGAGTACACCGTCATCGGCGACGCGGTGAACGAGGCCGCGCGGCTGGCCGACCGGGCCAAGTCCACCCCACAGCGCGCACTGTGCTCGGCGGCGGCGCTGTTCGGCGCCGCCCCGGCCGAGCGGGCGCACTGGACCGAGTGCGGTGCGGAGACCCTGCGCGGCCGCCTCGAGCCGACCCGGATGGCGGCCCCGGTCGGGTAAGACGGCCCCGGGTCCCCTATGCCCGTGCCCGGCTTTGAGCGACTATCCCCGAGCGGCCGACGCGGAGTCGCTCAAAGCCGGGCACAACCACCTCCCTCTCGGGGCCCGCCGTCGACCCTCCGTCTTTTTCCGTCGTTCCCTTGTGCGCCGCCGGTGCGCGGGGGAATGGTGGAAAACAGGAGGCACGTCATGGCTGACAAGGCGAACACTTCCCAGGCGGCGCGATCGGTGCCCGGCGCCGACAGTCCCGCGGCGATCCGCAACGTGGTTCTGGTCGGCCCGTCCGGCGCCGGCAAGACCACCCTGATCGAAGCCCTGCTGGTGGCCTCCGGAGTGCTGACGCGGCCGGGTTCCGTCGAGGACGGCAGTACGGTGTGCGACTTCGACGACGCGGCCATCCGCCAGCAGCGTTCGGTAGGCCTGGCGCTGGCCCCGGTTCTGCACGACGGCATCAAGATCAACCTGATCGACACCCCCGGTTACGCCGACTTCGTCGGCGAGCTCCGGGCCGGGCTGCGGGCCGCCGACTGCGCGCTGTTCGTGATAGCTGCCAACGAGGGCGTCGACGAACCGACCCGCACGCTGTGGCATGAGTGCGACGAGGTGGACATGCCACGAGCCGTGGTGATCACCAAGCTGGACCACGCCCGGGCGACCTACGCCACCGCGCTGGCCGCCGCCCAGTCCGCATTCGGGGAAAAGGTTCTGCCGCTGTACCTTCCGACCGGAAGGGGGTTGGTCGGGCTGCTCTCGCAGAATCAGTACGAGTACCGGGATCGCGCCCGCACCGTGCATCCGGCGGACGACGCGTACGCGGGGGAACTCGCGGAGCATCGTGGCACCCTGATCGAGGGGATCATCGAGGAGTCCGAGGACGAGTCGCTGATGGAGCGCTATCTCGGTGGCGAGCGGATCGACGAGGCGGTGCTGATCGCCGACCTGGAGAAGGCCGTCGCCCGTGGCTCGTTCTTCCCCGTCATACCGGTGTGCAGCGGAACCGGTGTGGGCACGATGGAACTGCTGGAGGTGGCCGCCCGCGGCTTTCCCTCCCCTCCGGAGCATGTGTTGCCGGAGGTGTACAACCCGAACGGCGTGGCCCGCACCGGCCTCGCCTGCGATCCGGCCGGGCCCCTGCTGGCCGAGGTGGTCAAGACGACATCGGATCCCTATGTCGGCAGGGTCAGCCTGGTCCGGGTGTTCTCCGGAACCGTGCGGCCCGACACCACAGTTCATGTGTCGGGCCATTTTTCGGCCTTCTTCGAGACCAATGCCCGCGCCGACCACGACGAGGACGAACGCATCGGCACGCTGTCGTTCCCCCTGGGCAAGCAGCAACGCCCCGCGCAGCAGGTGGTCGCCGGGGACATCTGTGCCGTCGGTCGGCTCAGTCGCGCCGAGACCGGGGACACGTTGTCGGACAAGGCCGACCCGCTGCTGCTCAAACCGTGGACCATGCCCGAACCGCTGCTACCGGTGGCGATCCAGGCCCGGGCCAAGACCGACGAGGACAAGCTTTCGGTGGGCCTGCAGCGATTGTCCGCCGAGGATCCGACGTTGCGGATCGAACAGAACGCGGAGACCCACCAGATCGTCTTGTGGTGCATGGGTGAGGCGCACTCCGGTGTTGTGCTCGATGCGCTGGCCAACCGGTACGGGGTCAACGTCGACACCGTCGAGGTCCGGATTCCGTTGCGGGAGACGTTCGCCGGCGCGTCCAAGGGCCACGGCAGGCATGTCAAGCAGTCCGGCGGGCACGGGCAGTACGCGGTGTGCGATATCGAGGTGGAGCCGCTGCCGCAGGGCTCCGGATTCGAGTTCGTGGACAAGGTGGTCGGTGGCGCGGTCCCCCGGCAGTTCATCCCCAGCGTCGAGAAGGGTGTCCGGGCGCAGATGGACAAAGGTGTGCACGCCGGCTATCCCGTGGTGGACATCCGGGTGACACTGGTCGACGGCAAGGCGCACAGCGTCGACTCCTCGGACATGGCCTTCCAGCTGGCCGGTGCCCTGGCGCTGCGCGAAGCCGTGGCGGCATCCCGGATCAACCTCCTCGAGCCGGTGGACCTGGTCGCCGTACGGGTGCCGGACGAGTTCGTCGGTGCCGTGATGGGTGACCTGTCCGCCCGCCGCGGCCACGTACTCGGGACCGAGCAGGCCGACGAGGGCCACACCGTGATCAACGCCGAGGTGCCCCAGGTCGCGCTGACCCGCTACGCGATCGACCTGCGCAGCCTGACCCACGGGGCGGCTACGTTCACCCGATCGTTCGCCCGGTACGAACCCATGCCGGAATCGGCAGCGGCGAAGGTCCAGGGCTGACGGGCCGGTAACGTGCTGGCGCATGACCGCGCCACGATCGCTGCGAGAGCTCTTCGAGCAACTGGGTCTGCACGAGGTACCCGCCGAGGACGGCACCTTCGTGATGGAGATGCCGGTCGACGAACGCACCACCAACACCGCGGGCGGCCTGCAGGGCGGGTTGATCGCCACCATGGCCGACGTCGCGGCCGGACAGCTGGCCTCGCGGGCAACGCCGTTCGGCTTCGGAATCGCCACCACCGACCTGTTCGTGCGCTACCTGCGGCCGATCAAAGTGGGGCCGGCGCGGGCGGTGGCCAAGATCCTGCGCACCGGCAAGCGATCGGTGGTGGTGCAGGTGGACATCCACCGTGGCGACGACAACGAACTGGCCGCCACCGCCACCATCAACTTCGCGGCGGTGTGAACGTCGAATCCAGCCAGCCGGCAATGTGTTCCGCGACCGATAGCCAGCCGGGTTCGAGCATCATGTCGTGGCCGATGCCGGGGAACACCTGCGCCCTCGTGTGATAGGCGCGTGCGGTGGCGTGCACCTCGTCATCGGTGAAACAGCCATCGTGCTCGGCGCCCAGCACCAGTACCGGTGTGTTCACCCGTTCTGGTCTGGGCAGGTTCGCGAAGGTCATATCGACGAACAGCGCCCGCCGGCTCTCCTCCCGGAACCGCCCCGCGTAATCCACCACCAGCGCTTCGGGCGTCGTGGGTGAGAACATCGAGATACGGGCCCGGGCGGGGGTATTGAGCGCCGCCATCGTGCTGCCAGTCAATCCGGCGCGCAGATTGGGCCCCGGCCATTGCCGGAACAGCCGGACGAAGGCCGCCCGAATTCCCTGTGGGGGCGCCGACGCCAGCAGGACCCCAGCAGGAGCGGCGTTCGACTCCAGGTACTTCTGGACGACGAAGCCCCCCAACGAGTGTCCGATCACCACGGGCGCGGTTGGCAGGGTCCGCGCCACCGCGGCGACGTCCTCGACGTAGTCGGCGATCGAAAGCCTGCCCAATGCCTTGTCGGTGGCGCTGTCGCCATGCCCGCGCAGGCTGAGCGCCACTGCGCGATAGCCGTTGTCGGCGAAGAAGTCCAGAAAGTGCTCGTCCCAGCACCAAGCGCCGTGCCAGGCACCGTGCACGAACAACAGCGGCGGGAGCCCCGGGCTGCCGCCGCCCTTGTCGATGACTTCCAGCACAACCGTTCCCCGACCTCGCGTGCGCAACTGCGCGGCAGCTTACGTCGATTCCACCCGCCGGGCGGGGTTTCGGTCACCCGGCCGGGCGCCGGCTCATGCCCGCTAGGCTCCTGGCATGCGGCGCCGGTGGAAGTCGATCCCCGCATGGGCGGGTCTGGCGGTCTTCGTCTACGGAGGTGTCACGGTGCTGGTCGCCGTTCTGCATCCGCAGGGCAAGCACGACCCCCGGGGCATTCCCATCGCGCTGTTCGCGCTGATCTCGGCCATGCTCGGTACGGCGACCCTGCTGCGCCGCCGACTCTGACTTCCGCTACGACCGCCAGCGCTCCACCAGGTGGGCCCAGCGCCGCGAGACGGTCTTGTCCATCTCGTCCCGCCGCCTGCGGGTGTTGACGTCGTCGGGCTCGATCCCGCCGATCGCCAGCCGGGCGACCTCCTCGAGTTCGTCACGCGCCAAACCGAATTCGAGAATTGCGTCGAGGTCGTGCTCGGTGTCCAGTTGGTCGGGCAGCGCCGAGCTAGCCAGCAGCACCGCGGCGTTCTCCTCGCCGACCTCCAGCAGCATGGCGACCAGACTGGACTTCTCGACCCTCACACCGGACGACGCACCGATAGCTCGATACCGTTGTCGCGCATGACGGTTCGGCACTGTTCAGGGGTGTAGTCGAAATTCTCCAGGTCCTTGATATAGGACGCCGGATCGGTCAGACCCTCGACGTGCGGGTAGTCCGAGCCCATGATGATGCGCTCGACGCCGACCAGCTTCAGCAGGCTGGCCAACTCGTCCTCGTAGAACGGCGACACCCACACGTGCCGCCGGAACGTCTCCCGCGGGTCCTCCCGGTAGATGAACGGAATCTGGCCGTAGGACTTGGTCAGCTTCTCGAACAGGTGGAACACCCACGCCGAGCCGCTCTCGATGCACGCCATCCGCAGGTTCGGGAAGCGCAGGAACAAGCCGTTGTGCAGGTGGTTGGCGAAGGTGTCCTGAATGGCGTCGCCGGAGAACAGCGTGCGGAAGCCCAGCAGCGCTTGGAACGACATCATGTAGTCGGGCTCGCCCCAGGCCGGCATGAACTTCGAGTAGTAGGTCTCGCCGGAGTGATAGCACACGGTGATGCCGGAATCGTTTGCCAGCTGCCAGAACTCGTCGAACATCGGATCGCCGGGCGGGCGCATGCCGCCCTCGGTCGCGATCGGCCCCGGGATCATCACGACGGACCGGGCGTCGCGCTCCAGCGCCCACGCGAGCTCGCGCACACCCTCGGCCGGGCGGCACATGGTGATGTAGGGCGCGGTGAAGATCCGCTCCTGGTAGGCGAATCCCCAGTCGTCGTCGAGGTAACGGTTGAACGCCCGGAACGTCGCCACCGTCGCCTCGAAGTCGGGCAGCAGCGCCTGCTCCATCCCGACCCCGAGGGTGGGCAGCATGATGCAGCCCTGCATGCCCTGATGGTCCATCAGGGCCAGCCGCGCATCCCGGCTGCGGTAGGCCGCCGGGATCGGCTCCAGGTCACCGAACAGTGAGTTCAGGTCTGCGCCGCGCGGGTTGCGGCCGCGGAAGTACTCGTCGAGCGCACCCGGCTTGCCCACCGGGTCGAAGGTCGGGTTCGGGATGAACCGGTTCACCCGCCCACCGACGATCAGCCGCTGCTTGCCGTCGAGCTGTGCCCACTGGATGGCGCGCTTCTTGATCTTGGGGTCGATGTGGCGGGTGAAGGCATCCTCGGCCTCGTAGTAGTGGTTGTCGCAGTCGAAGAACCGGAACGGAACCTCAGTCGTCATCGCGAGTGTCCTTTCTGTACTTACTTGCGACCTACTTGCGCGGCAGTCCCAGGATCATCGAGGAGATGATCGTCAGCTGAATCTCGGCGGTGCCGCCGCCGATCAATTCGGAGGGCATATCGAAGTACGGCCCGATCACCGGGGGGTCGGAGTCCTCCAGCATGGAGAGCCGTCCGGTCAGCCCCAGCGTGGCCGTGGCGGCGCGGCGCAGCAGCAGCACCATCGCGTACTTGGCGATGCTGGACGCCGCGCCGGCAACCTGGCCCTCGACCAGGCGCAGGGTCTCGCGCAGCACCATGGCCTTGATCGCGGTGGTGTGCGCCTCGATCTGGCCGAGGGCACGCACGGTCGCGTCGTGGTCGGGGCCACCGACCGCGGCCATGTGCCGCAGCGCCGCCGACCGGTCGATGTTGACGTAGTTGCCGATCGCGGTGCGCTCCACGGCAACGGTCGCCATGGCCAGGTCCCAGCCCTCACCCGGCTCGCCGACCAGCATGTCATCGGGAACGAAGACGTCGGTGAAGAAGCACTCGTTGAAGTCCGCGTGCCCGCTGGCCTGTTTGATCGGCGAGATCTCGAGGCCGGGCGAGGACATGTCGATGAGGAAGTAACTGATCCCGCGGTGTTTGGGCGCGTCAGGATCGGTACGGGCCAGCATCGCGCCGTACTGCGCGACGTGCGCCGAGGACGTCCAGATCTTGTGTCCGTTGATCAGCCAGCCGCCGTCGACCTTCTGGGCGCGGGTGGTCAGCGCGGCCAGGTCGGACCCGGCGCCCGGCTCGCTGAACAACTGGCACCAGCGCTGCGTGCCGCGCAGCATCGGCTCGGCGAAGCGTTCGCATTGCGCAGCGGTGCCGCGGTCCAGGATCGTCGGCAGGATCCACTCCGCGATGTTCAGCGAGGGCCGGGTCACGGCGGGCCGCTTGTCGAACTCCTCGGTGATGATGACCTGCTGCACCGGGGTTGCGCCCACGCCCCAGGGCGGCGGAAGGTGCGGGGCGACCAGACCCACCTCGGCGAGCAGGTCGCGCTGCGATCCGTGCGCCAGGCCGGGGGCCCGCCGATCGTCGGTGGGCGTCTCGTTACGCAGCTTCGCCGCGCGGTCGAGCACCTCGGCGATCCGGGCGCGGAACTCGGATTCGACATCGCCGAGGTGGATCGCCGTCGACCGCTTGAGGGTTCGGGACAGCTCACCCGCGCTGCGCTCCCACTGGGTCGTGGGACCCAGCGACGCGGCCAGGCTGGTGGCGCGCCGCCAGTACAGGTGCATGTCGTGTTCCCAGGTGTAGCCGATGGCCCCGAACATCAGCAACGCGTCCAGGGTCAGGTCGGGTGCGGCCGCCACCGCCATCACCGCGGCCGAGGCCGCGGCCAACCGGTGCTGTTCGAGCGACTCGTCGACGGCCCGCACCGCGTCCCATGCTGCGGCCGAGGCCATTTCGGAGTTCACCAGCAGCACCGCGGCCTTGTGCTGCAGCGCCTGGAACGAACCGACCGGCCTGCCGAACTGTTCGCGGGTGCGGATGTAGTCGACGGCCATCTCCACGCCGCGGCGGACGGTGCCGGCCGCGGCGCACGCGGCGAGTGCCACCACGACGCACCGCGCCCGTTCGGTGGGAATCTCCGACAGCACCGCAGACGCCGGGACCCGGTGGTCGGCCAGATGCAGCACGCCGACGTCGGTGCTCAAATCGGTGCCGCGCTGCTGCTCGACGCTGAGCCCGGAACCGGACCCGGTGTCCAGCACGAACCACAGGTCGGCGCCCTCACCGGCGTGCGCGGCAACCAGAATACGTTGTGCCGCACAGATTCCCAGCGTCGTCCCGGTCGAGCCGTTGAGCCGCCAGCTGTCGCCGTCGTGAACGGCATGCACCGTGGAATGTTCGGGCAGCACGACGGCGGCCGTCGCGCCGTTGGCCAGTTCGGCCAGCAGCGGGGTCGCCGCAGGCCCGGCCAGGGCCGCCACCGCCCCGGCCGTCGCGGTGCTGAGCAGCGGGCCGGGGAGCAGGGCGGCCGCGGCGGCTTCGATGACGCAGGCCATGTCGGCCAGGGTGCCGCCCTGGCCACCGGACTCCTCCGGGATGTGCACGGCGGCAAACCCGTTGGCGGTGAACTCCTCCCACCAGGACGGCAGTTCACCGGCCGCGATCGAGTCGAAGGCCGCCCGAGTCTTGTCCACGGGCGCGTGCCGGGCGGCGAACTGCGTCACCGCGTCGGCGAGCTGCTCCTGCTCGGTGGTGATTGCCAAGGCCATACGGGTCAGTTCTCCAAACCGAGGATGCGGGCGGCGTTGCCGTACAGGAACTTCGGCCAGACCTCGTCCTTGAACGGGACGTCGGGCAGCTCACGGAAGATCCGCTCCAGCGAGAGGCCCATCGGGAAGTAGCCGGCGTAGAGCACCTTGTCGGCACCGCGGGAGTTGGCGTAGTCGACGATGGCCTTCGGGTAGTACTTGGGCGCGAACGCCGACGTCGAGTAGTACAGGTTGGGCCACTTCAGCATGAGTTTCACCGCGAGGTCCTCCCACGGCTCGCAGCCGTGCCGGGTGACGAACACCAGATCCGGGAAGTCGAACATCACGATGTCGATGCGGGACACTTCCTGCGGCTTGAACGGGATCCGCGGCCCGGGCACACCGGCGCACACGAAGATCGGGATGCCGAGTTCCACACAGGTGGCGTAGATCGGGTACATCTTCGGGTCGTCGATTGGCACCTGGGGGAACGTGCCGGACGGGAACACCGACGTCGCCCGGATGCCGTACTCCGCGTACTCACGGCGGATCGCCGCGACCGAGCCCATCACGTCATTGGGGTCCGACACCGCGCCGGAGGCGACGAACCGGTCGGGGAACATCTCGAGCGCCTTCTTGGCGTTGCCGTCGCCGACGCCGATCACGGCCTTCTCGATGCCAAAGCGGTCCATCTGCTGCAGCAGTAGCGAGACCGGGTCGTCGGTCGGCAGGCCCTTCGGCACGTCCTTGAACATGTACTCGACCGGGAACTCGAAGCTCTCCTTGGACTCGCGGTCCTTGGTCTGCTTGCGAATGAAGTCGTACTGGTCGAAGCCCTCGTGCGGAAATCCGATCATGGTGTCGATTACCGGAAGACCGACAGGTCCGGCCATGGATTCCTCCGATCAGAAGCTAATCTGCTGAAACATCGTTCTACCACAGAGTCGGAATTGCAAGATCGCTAGCTGCGCAGACTCGTCACAGTCAGCCGAGTGTCGTACGATCGTCTGATCTGGCAAGAAGCGGGTTCTTGAGGAGGTCGCACCATCAACGTGCCCGTCTCCGCCGTTGACGCCACTGAGGGTCGCGGACGCGCCCGCGCCGCCCGGACGTCCCCCGACGTCGTCGCGCTGGCGGATATGACCAGCGACCAGTTGGTGCGGCGAGCCAAGGTCATCGAAGAGGTGATCGGGCTGATCGGTGAGGTGGGCGCGGACGCTGTCCAGATGCGCGATGTGGCCCAGCGCTCCGGGGTGGCACTGGCCACCCTGTACCGCTACTTCAGTTCCAAGGAGAACCTGCTCGCCGCCGCGTTGGAGGACTGGCAGAAGCGCCTGACCCGTCGCATCCTGCCCGGCGGCGCCCCGCCCGACGAGGATCCGCTGCCGGTCGTTCTGGACTACCTGCGGCGGGCCCAGCGCTCCTTCCACCGCAATCCAGCGATGACGGCCTTGATGCTGCAGACAATGACTTCCACCGATCCCGAGGTGCAGCCGGCGATCGAGCAGATGGAGCGCAACAACCGCGAGATGTTCGATCGCATCCTCAACGGCGTTGCGCCGGAGAACTTCGCCAACGTCAGCTTCGGCCTCAACGCCGCGCTCAGCGCGGCCCTCGCCGGCCTGCTCACCGGCCGGCTCACCCTCGCCGAATCGTTGGACCACGTCGAGTGGGTCACTCGGGTGCTCCTCGGCGAGGCCCACGCCCACCCGGCCTAAGGCCGGCCCCGTACCGAAGTCGGGATCACCCTGGCGCCCGAGGATTATGTATGGTTACATACATAATCGTGACGAGCCCCCGCGAACGCATGGTTGCCTCGGCCGCGGTGCTGATCCGGGAGCGCGGCGCCCACCCGACGGCGATCGCCGACGTGCTCGAGCACAGCGGCGCCCCGCGCGGCTCGGCCTACCACTACTTCCCCGGCGGCCGGAACCAGCTGCTCTGCGAGGCCGTCGACTACGCGGCCGACTACGTCGCCGACCGGATGGCGAAGGCGGCCAGCAGCACCGACCTGCTGGACGGGATGGTCCGCTTCTACCGCAGGAATCTCATCGACACCGACTTCCGGGCCGGCTGCCCGGTGCTGGCCGTCGCCGTGGAGGCCGGCGAGCCGGATGCCGGCTCCCCGATGATCGACCGCGCCGCGGAAGCCTTCGACAGCTGGAACGGCGTGATCGCCGCCCGCCTGACCGCGGACGGGATCCCTTCCGAGCGGGCGGCGGAACTCGCGGTGCTGATGACCGCCGCCATCGAGGGCGGGATCGTGCTGGCCCGCGCGGCCCGGGACATCACGCCGCTCGACATCGTCCACCGTCAGCTGCGCGGCCTGCTCGAGGCCGACTAGAAGGGAGCGCCCCAATGTCCGGAGACTGGCAGCCCACCGCCTGCATCCTCTGTGAGTGCAACTGCGGCATCGTCGTCCAGACCGACGGCCGGCACCTGGCCAAGATCCGCGGCGACAAGGACCACCCCGGTTCGCAGGGCTACACCTGCAACAAGGCCCTTCGCCTGGACCACTACCAGAACAACCCGACACGGTTGACCGCCCCGCAACGGCGGCGGCCCGACCAATTACACGATGAA
>CAZHUU010000060.1:0-16738 GCA_964535335.1 uncultured Mycobacterium sp. | reverse complement strand
CGGCCGGCTTCCAGCGCATCGCCGACACCCACGGCGGGGACAAGATCTTCTACTACGGCGGCGGCGGCCAGGGGAACCACCTCGGCGGCGCCTACAGCAGCGCCTTCCTCAAACCGCTGGGGTCGCGGTATCGCTCCAACGCCCTTGCCCAGGAGAAGACCGGCGAGTACTGGGTGGACGCCTTCATGTACGGCGGCCACACCCGTGGCGAGTTCACGAACGCCGAGGTCTCGGTGTTCGTCGGCAAGAACCCCTGGATGTCACAGGGCTTCCCCCGGGCCCGCACCGTGCTCAACGAGATAGCCAAGGATCCGGGCCGCGCGATGATCGTCATCGACCCGGTGCTCACCGACACCGCGAAGATGGCCGACTTCCACCTGCGGGTCAAGCCCGGCGCCGACGCCTGGTGCCTGGCGGCGCTGGCCGCCGTACTAGTGCAGGAGAACCTCTGCGACGAGACGTTCATCGCCGAGCACGTACACCGTGTCGACGCCGTCCGCGACGTCCTGCGAACCGTGCCGATCGACGACTACGCCGAACGCAGCGGGGTCGACGGTGAACTGCTGCGGGCGGCGGCGCGACGCATCGCGGCGGCCGGCAGCGTCGCGGTCTTCGAGGACCTCGGTGTGCAGCAGGCCCCGAACAGCACACTGTGCTCCTACCTCAACAAGCTGTTGTGGATTCTGACCGGAAGCTTCGGCAAACGCGGCGGCCAGCACCTGCATTCGACGTTCGCGCCGCTGTTCAGCCCCAGCGGCGTGGGTCGCTCACCGGTGACCGGCGCGCCTATCATCGCCGGGCTGGTGCCGTCGAACGTGGTGCCCCAGGAGATCCTGACCGACCATCCGGACAGGTTCCGGGCCATGGTCGTTGAGAGCGCGAACCCGGCGCATTCGATCGCGGACTCGCACGCGTGCCGCGAAGCGTTCGAGTCACTGGAACTGCTGGTGGTGATCGACGTGGCGATGACGGAGACGGCACGGCTGGCCCATTACGTGCTGCCGGCGGCGAGCCAGTTCGAGAAGCCTGAGGCGACGTTCTTCAATTTCGAGTTCCCACACAACGAACTCCACCTGCGCCATCCGCTGTTCGAGTCGCTGCCCGGCACTCTGCCCGAACCGGAGATCTGGGCCCGGCTGGTCCGCGCGCTGAACATCGTCGGCGACGATGACCTGCGTCCGCTCCATGAGGCCGCCAAGCAGGGCCGCGGCGCCTACACCGTGGCGTTCTTCGCCGAACTGGCGGGCAACCCGGCGCTGGGCAAGGCGCTGCCCTACGTCCTTTACGAAACCCTCGGGCCAACGCTGCCGGAAGGGCTGAAAGGCGCTGCGGCACTGTGGGGTTTGGCGCAGAAGGCCGCGCTCACCTACCCGGACGCGGTACGCCGGGCCGGACACGCCGACGGCAATGCTCTATTCGAGGCCATCCTGGCCGGCAAGTCCGGGGTGACGTTCAGCGTGCACGAGTATGCCGACGACTTCGCGCTGATCACCCATCCCGACAAGAAGATTCACCTCGAGATGCCGGAGATGCTCGACGAGATCCGCGCATTGCGCGACACCAATCCGGGGTTGACCACCGACGAATTCCCGATCGTGCTGTCCGCCGGTGAACGCCGGGCGTTCACCGCCAACGACATCTTCCGCGACCCGGCCTGGCGCAAGCGGGACGCCGACGGGGCGTTGCGGGTCAGCGTCGAGGACGCCGAGGCGCTCGGCCTGGTCGACGGCGGGCGCGCCCGGATCGTCACAGCGGCCGGCAGCGCCGAGGCGCGCGTCGAGGTCAACGCCACCATGCTGCCCGGTCACGCCGCCCTGCCCAACGGCTTCGGGCTGGACTTCGTCGACACCGACGGCGCCACAACGGTTCCCGGGGTCGCGCCCAACGAACTGACGTCAGCCGAGTGGCGCGACGCCTACGCCGGAACCCCGTGGCACAAGCACGTCCCGGCGCGAATCGAACGCGTACTGGCCGACGCCGCGCTCTAGCGGAAGTTCACCGGTTCGTCGCCCCAGGCCAACCGGGCCCGTTTGTCGAGGTCGTAGACCAGCTTGTCGCGCTCGTTGATGACCAGGCACGGCCGGTCGGTCAACTGGTAGGGCAACCACTCCGGTTCCCCCTCCAGGCCGGTGGGTTTGGCATGGGTCGCGAAGTTGACCCACCGCGTCCGCATCCGCTTGGACACCGCCTTGGCCGTCTTGGCGCCGCCGAGCCGCAGCGAGTGGTCACCGGGACCGCCGAGATTGCCCCATACGTAACCCAATTCCGTCGCGTGCGCGGCGCCGACGAGCAGCACCTTGAGCAGCGGGGTGGCGTAGTCGAACCGGTAGAGATACGCGGGGGCAACCGAACTGTGGCCCTCGGCCAGCCATACCGACGGCATCCGGAAGCCGACGTCACTGGCGATCGTCAGGCCCCTGGCGCTGCCGCGCAGTTTGGCGTACGCCTCGCCCAGCGTCTCCTCGGTCGGCAGCTGCAGGTCGGGTTGCTCGGCGGCGATCTGGTCGAACATCGACGTGATGGCCTTCGGGGTGATCGGCATCAACGGCGAGCGCATCAGCTTGAACAATGCCGCCTCTTGTTTGTTGGTGCCGATGATCAGCGGCACCGGATGGGACTTGCCCTCGCGCGCCACCTTCACCGGGTAGTCCGGCAGGACGTCGGCGTCGACGAACGGCACGAACGCCAGCGTGCCCGGGTTACGCACCGGGACCTCGTCGAACAGTTTCTTGGTAGCCGCGATCAGCTTGGGGACCGGCACATGCCGCAGCTGGTTCACCTCACCGGTGCCCATGCCCAATTCGGCCAGCATCGCGTTGGCCATCACCTCGGCCCGGCCGCGGTCGTAGACCGACGTCGCGGGTGAGCTCTGGGCGATCGCGGCGGAGAACAGGCCCTTCGCCGCCGGCACCGCGAGCAGGGTGGTCACCAGGCCGGCACCGGCCGACTCGCCGAAGACCGTCACCCGCTCGGGGTCCCCGCCGAACGCGGCGATGTTGTCCTGCACCCACGTCAGGGCGGCGAGCACATCGCGAAGTCCGATGTTCGAGTCGAACGTGCTGGTCGGCCGGTTGAAGACGGACAGATCGAGAAAGCCGAAGGCGCCGAGGCGGTAGTTCACCGTGACGATCACCACGTCACCGCGACCGGCCAGTCGGGTGCCGTCGTAGAACGGTTGACTGCCCGAGCCAAGCACGTAGGCCCCGCCGTGCAGCCAGACCATCACCGGCTTGGGCCCGCCGTCGCCCGTGGGCGCCCAGACGTTGAGGGTCAGACAGTCCTCGTCCTGGCGGGCACCGAGGTCCAGGGGAATGCCGGGCAGCGGGGGCTGCGGGCAGGCGAACCCGTATTCGGCGGCGTCGGCCACCTCGGTCCACGGTTCCGGCGGCACCGGCGCGCGGAACCGCAGGTCACCGACGGGCGGCGCGGCATAGCGGATGCCTTTGAACACGCTGGTCCGGCCGCGGACGACGCCGCGAACCGGGCCGTAGCTGGTGTCGACAACTGGCTTCTTGGCAGCCATGGCGGTCGACCCCCTTTCGATCCGGTACTCCAGAGTACCGCCCCGGCTCGGAAATCTTCCCACGGGCGGGTCGGGGCTAAACTCGCCCGCTGTGCAATCTCCCTGGGGTGAGGACGTCGCCGAGGGCCTTTACGCCGACCATTCCGGGTTGGTCTACCCCACCCGGCCGCGGACTTTCGCCGAGGTGTTCACCGGCGCCGAGCGGTGGGTGAACCGGACCTTCCTGGTTCAAGGCGAGCGGCGGATCAGTTTCGGCGAGTTCTTCGCGGCCGTCGACGCCGCCCGGACGCGGCTGGCACCGTTGGGTGTGCGGCCCGGCGCCCGCGTCGTGCTGCTGGCCTACAACAGCCCCGACTGGGTGGTGGCGCTATGGGCGATCTGGGCGCTGGGCGCGGTGCCGGTGCTCGGCAACCGGTGGTGGAGCGCGCGCGAGGCGGAGCACTCAATCGACCTCGTCGACCCGGTGGCGGTGATCACCGACGATCCGGCGGTGCCCAGCGGCGTCCCCGTGCTCGATGTCGCCGACTTCGCTTCCTGTTTCGGCGGTTTCGCCGACACCCCCCCTACGCTCCCGGGCCCGGACAGCGAGGACAACCCGGCCGCCATCCTGTTCACCTCCGGCAGCTCCGGCATGCCCAAGGGTGTCGAGCTGTCGTTCCGGGGCATCGTGGCCAACCAGCAGAACGTCCTGGTGCGCTCCCGGCAACTGCCGCAGCTGCTGGATCCGCAAGCGCCGCAACAGGTCAACCTGGTCTGCACGCCGCTGTTTCACGTCGGTGCGCTGGCCACCCTGCTGACCCAGGTGATCACCGGCGGGAGGATCGTGCTCAACTCCGGCCGGTTCAACCCGGCCGAGGTGCTCACACGATCGAGGCCGAGGGCGTGCAGCGCTGGGGTGGCGTGCCGACGATGGCAGTGCGCATCCTGGAACACCCCGACTTCGGCACCTATGACCTGTCCAGCCTGCGGGCCTTCCCGCTCGGCGGGGCGGCGGTGTCCCCGGTGCTGCTGGAGCGGATGGCCCGCAAGCTGCCGCAGCTGCAGGGCCGCGGACTGGCCAACACCTGGGGGATGACCGAGGGCGCCGGGTTCTTCACCGTCGCCGGCGGCGCCGATCTCACCCGCTACCCGTCGTCGGTCGGCAGGCCATATGCGACGGTCGAGTTGAGGATCCTCGATCCCGACGACGCCGGCATCGGGGAGGTGCTGGTCCGCTCCCCCACCGTGATGCTGGGTTATATCGGAATCGAGCACGGCCCCGTCGATTCCGACGGTTGGCTGCACACCGGCGATCTCGGGCACCTCAACGACGATGGCTACCTGTTCATCGACGGCCGCAGCAAGGACATGGTGATCCGCGGCGGGGAGAACATCGCCTGCCCGCACGTCGAGGAGGCGCTGATCAGCCATCCGGATGTGGTCGAGGCGGCCGCGATCGGGCTGCCGCATCCCGACCTCGGGGAGGAACTCGCCGCGGTCGTGGTGCACCGCGCGGACGGCCGTGCGCCCACCGAACACGAGCTGGCCGAGCACCTGCGCGCCATCGTGGCCTACTTCGCGGTGCCCACCCGCTGGCTGATCCGCGCGCAGCCACTGCCGACGATCGCCGGGGAGAAGGTCGACAAGAAGAGCCTGGCCGCCGAGTTCTCCTGACTCACAGCCAAACCCGAATTTGGGAGCGACAGGAGCACCATCACTCCGGCGTAGCGACCAGAACCCCCTCCATCGCACCGTCGGTCGTCACCAAAACGCCCCTGCCCGGCGGCAGCTGCTGCGCGCTGACCCGGCCGAACACCTTCACCGTCTGCGGATCGTTGTGGCCGGAGTTCTGGTCGCGGTTGGACAGATTCAGCGGCACGGGCGCCGACCCCCGTCGCTGTCGGCGCTCACCGCAGCCCGCCGCCGTATCGGGATTCGTAATCCGACTGCGCCTCTTCGCGCAGAGCGGTGAAGGCGAGGTTCAGCCGGTCGGCGAGTTCGCCGTGGCTGTAGTCGGAGGTGACGGCGGGGTGCAGCGTCAACTCGATGAGTCGTCCGTCCGAGTTCGCGACCGCATGAATGTCCCCCAGATCGACGCTGTAGGTGGTGGTCTCCGCCAGGGCGACCACGGCTTCCCATCGGTCCGCGGCCTCGCTCAGGTCGCGTAGGACCGCATCGACCAGCTCCCTGCCGCTAAGCTCTCCCGCCGCATCGGGTTCCGCCATCACGTCAGTATGTCGAGTGCCGCTACCAGCGTCAATCCACCTTTACGGCGATCTCTCGACGGCCGCCGCGACCACGCTTCAGCAAACACTTTGCACATCCGGGGACACCCCGCCGCGCGGGTCCGGTAGGCACGGTTAGTCGGGGAATCGCTCTCCCCCGCCGCGCCGCCGGCAACGTTTCATGCGCCGCTCACAGCGGCGGGTGGTTGTCCCGTATCCCGCCGTAGATACCGCGTCGCACGATCCACGGCATCAGCACCCGGTCGATGGACCAGGCCGGAAACTTGAACGCCCGACCGTTGGGGGCGAACACCTCCAGGCCGTCGGGCTGGATGCCGAGCACCGACCCCCACCGCCGCCGAGGCGGTGTGTAGGTCTTCAGGGTGCCGCCGTCGAGGGTGGCCCGGATGTTGTGCGCCAGCATGCCGTCGGCCCGGGCGCGGGCCGATGCCCGCAACGGGTCGGTGGCCGCCACGTCGCCGATGGCGAACACCCGTTCATGACCGCACACCCGAAGTTCAGGGGTCACCTTCACGAAGCCGTGCTCATCAAGCATCTCCGGCGGCAGCCAGCCGGTGTTGGGCCGCACCCGCCCGATCGCCCAGACCACAGCGTCGGCGGAGGCTGCGGGTTGCCCGGTGCTCCACTGCACCGGGTCACCGGTGATCTCATCGCAGCCGAAGCCGTCCGGCACCACCGCCCGGTGCCCGGGGTGCAGGCCGACTCCGAGCCGAACCATCCTGTCCTGCAGGCGTTCCCAGGTCTGTGGGTGGTGCTCGGGCAGCGGCCGCTCGCCCGGGAAGTACAGGTCGATCTTCTTGTCGGGCCAGGTGGTGGCGAGATTGGCGGCGGTGCTGACGGCGGCGGCGCCGCCGCCGATGATCATCACCGAGTGTGCCGCCGCCAGCTTGTCGTGCGCCGACTTGAGGTCGGCGGCGACGTCGTCGGGCGACTGCAGGGTGGGGCGGCGCCAGAAGCCATTGCTTACCCCGGTGGAGATGACCAGCACGTCGTACGGCTCGGCGATCGGAGTGCCGTCCGCGGTCACGGCGCTGACGGTCCGGTTGTCCAGATCCAGACCCCTCAGCGTCGCCTGCACCGTACGCACCCGGTCCAAGCCGCGGAACTTCTCGAACGGGATCCAGTTGTCGCGCGCCCAGTCCTTGGGCCGGGCCAGCCGTAGCCCGAGTTCCTGCCCGCTGACCAGGGCCGGTTTGACCGAGATGCCCACGACATCGGCGTGGCGGACCAGTTTGATGGCGGTGAGCAGCCCGCTGTCGCCGAGTCCGGCGATCACCACCCGCGGGCGGCTCACCCCGCCGCCCGCCGTGGCGGTCGCGGCACCAGCCGCGACACCCGGTCGATCACCGCCTGGTAGTGCGGCCGGCGCTCGAGGCTGCGCTTCTCCATCAGCGGGATGCTGGCCCCGAGGAACATCGCCAGCATCGCGACCACCCCGATGAACAGCCACCACCAATCGCCGGGGGCAGCCGCCACGCCGAACAGGGCCATGGAGAACCAGAAGCCGAGTTCGCCGAAGTAGTTCGGGTGCCGCGACCAGCTCCACAGCCCGCGGTCCATCACCTCCCCGGCCCGGCGTTCCGCCACGAACCGGTGCATCTGGGTGTCGGCGGCCAGTTCCAGTGTCACCGCTGCGATGCCGACGCCGAACGCGACCCAGCTCAACCACACCAACCCCTCGCCGGGGCGCGTCACAGCGACGTAGACCGGCAGCATCCCCAGGAAAACCTGCACGGTGGGCACCAAGTGAATGCCGAACAGATCGGCCAGAAACTCCCAACGCCCGGCGCCGTCGCGCAACAGCGGGTAGCGCCAATCCTCGTGGTGCAGACCGGGAAACCCATAGACCCAGTTGCCGGTCAGTCGGATCGCCCAGTAGAACATCACGATCGCCAGCAGCCAGCAGCGCAACGAGTCCAGGCCCAGACCGCCCTCGGCCCACCAGAACAGCAACAGCAGCGGCGGGATCACACTCCAGAAGGCGTCGTAGAAGCTGGAATTCCGGTAGATCCGGCTGAATACGAAGATCACCAAGGTCGCGAGGACGTCGGCGATGAACGCGTCCAGCCATAGCCGGTCGGTGCTCGGCCCCAGGTACAGCCACGCCGCGGCGACCGCGACGGCCACCACGTAGGCCACGGTGACCAGGGCCAGCGAGCGGCCCTTGCTCATCTGCACTGTCACGCAGCCTCCTCGAGCGACGTCCGCATGCGGCAGCGCGACCTCCCGACCGCGGCAAAAATGTAACAGGTTCTAATTAGCAGTCAAAGTGGTGTTTCCCTCACATGGGCCGACCTTGGAGTCCGCGGTGCCCGGCAGCCCAGCGGGGGTCTGTCTCACCGAGTGACACCTGCCGATCGTCGGGAGCAGCGCGTTCCTTATCGTGGCGGGATGAGCAGCCAGCAAGTAGCGGAGGCGGACCGGGTCGCCGACCTGGCCAGGGGAGTCGTGGCCGACCACGACCCGAAGAAGGTCCCGATCCCGGAGTTCCTCGGCGCCTGCTACGACGCCGGGCTGTCCTGGGTGCACTTTCCGGAGGGCCAGGGCGGCCTGGGCCTGTCCCGTGGCCTGCAGGCGGTCGCCGACCAGGTCCTGCAGGGGGCCGGCGGCCCGGTGCCGCTGGGTCTGAACCCGATGGGCTACGGCATGGCCGCGCCCACGATTCGTGAGCATGCCCAGACCGACGAACTGAAGAAGCAGCTGCTGCGCCCGCTGGCCACCACTGAGGACATCTGGTGCCAGCTGTTCTCCGAACCGGGCGCCGGCTCCGACGTCGCGGGCCTGGCCACCTCGGCGGTCCAGGACGGTGACGACTGGGTGATCAACGGGCAGAAGGTGTGGACCAGCCTCGCCCACCGCGCCCGGTGGGGGCTGCTGCTGGCCCGCTCCAACCCGGACCTGCCCAAGCACAAGGGCCTGACCTATTTCGTCCTCGACATGCACGCACCCGGTGTGGAGACCCGACCGCTGCGACAGCTGACCGGGCAGGCCGAGTTCAACGAGGTGTACATCACCGATGCCCGCATCCCCGACACCCACCGCCTGGGTGCGGTCGGGGACGGCTGGCGGGTGGCGATGACGACGCTGATGAACGAGCGCAGCGCACTCGGGGCCAGCGGCAGCCGCCGCGGCGCGGGCACCATCGAGGAGGCCGTCTCGCTATGGGCGGCGCGACCCGACAAGCAGACCCCGGTGCTGCGCGACCGGCTGGCCCAGCTGTGGCTGCGGGCCGAGGCACAGCGGCTGACCTCGGAGCGATCCCGCGCCTCGGCCACCGTCGGCGGCCCCGGTCCGGAAGGATCCATCGGCAAGATGGTGGGCGCCGAACTCAACCAGCGCATCTACGAGTGGTGCATGGATCTACTTGGGGCAGAAGGGATTCTGTACCACGGCTACGCCATGAGCGGTGCGCACCGCGACGGCGACTGGCGCGGTCCGATCCAGCAGCGGTTCCTGCGCAGCCGCGCCAACACCATCGAGGGCGGCACATCGGAGGTCATGCGCAACATCCTCGGCGAGCGCGTGCTGGGTCTGCCCGGCGACCTGCGCGCCGATGCCGGCATGCCGTGGAAGGAGATCCCGCGTGGCTGAGAGCAACGAGTACCGGTTCACCGCGGAGCAGCAGCAGCTGCGCACCGCGGTGCGCAAATTCTGCGCCGACAACTTCGACAAGCCCACCGTGCGGCGCCTGATGGAGTCCGAGGTGCCGTCCGACGCCAAGGTGTGGAACCGGTTGGGATCCGAGCTCGGCGTGCTCGGTCTCTCGGTCCCCGAATCCGACGGGGGAGTGGGCGGCTCGCTGGTCGACCAGGCTGTGGCCGTCGAAGCCTTCGGCGCCGCGCTCGCCTGCGGCCCGTTGTTCGGCACCGTGTTCCTCGCCATCCCGGCCCTGGTGGCCTGCCCAGCCGGCCCGGCCCGCGACGAGTTGCTCAACGAGCTGGTCGAGGGCGCCCGCACCGCCGCGTTCGCCGTGCCCGATTCCGCAGGCGCCTTCGACGCCACCGCGGTGACGGTGACCGCCGGCCCGGAGGGCCTCGCCGGAACGGTGCCGCGGGTGGTCGACGCCGGTGCCGCCGACGAACTGCTGGTGGCCGCCGTCGGACCGGCGGGACTGGGCCTCTACGCGGTCGACGCCACCGAAGCCGGGGTGAGCCGCGCCCCACTGGTCACCCTTGACCTCACCCGTCCCCAGGCCACCATCGAGTTCACCGGCGCACCCGCCCGTCTGCTGGCCGGGCCGGCCGAGGCTGAGCGGGTGATCACCCATGCGCTGCAGGTCGGTTCAGCGCTGCTGGCCGTCGAGCAGGTCGGCGCCGCCCAGCATCTGCTGGATCTGTCCGTCGAGTACGCCAAGTCCCGGCTGCAGTTCGGTCGCCAGATCGGCTCCTTCCAGGCGATCAAGCACAAACTCGCCGACATGCTCGTCGACCTCGAGCACGCCCGGTCGACGGCATACCACGCGGCCTGGGCGCTGTCCGACGCATCCGACGACCCCGCACTGGCGACCAGCATCGCGCAAGCCACCTGCTCGGCGGCGTTCAGCCGGATCGCCGCCGACACCATCCAGATCCACGGCGGGATCGGATTCACCTGGGAACACCAGGCGCACTTGTACTTCAAGCGGGCGGCCACCGATGCCGCCCTGTTGGGCAGCGCCGAACAGCATCGCGGCCGGGTCGCCGAGATGGTGCTCGACACCGCGAGCGCGGACGGTGCGGTGCGGGTGGCCGACGGCCTGCCCGTCTAGCCGCGGGCTGTTCCCCGATCGGCGTTCTGGGTACCCAGGGGCGATGGCGGCCTGCCGCCACCGATCCCGAAGGAGTCAGATGACCGCCGACAAGACCGGAGCGCCGACCACCATGTCCGCCAGGAAGAACGCGTTCAGCATCGCCGTGGACAAACGCACCGTGGGCCGGGCCGCGTTCGTCGAACACGACGATCAGCGGATCTTCCATCACACCGAGGTCGACGGCGCCTACGAGGGCCGCGGGCTGGCCGGCATCCTGGTCGGTGCGGCGCTGGAGCGCACCCGCACCGACGGCAAACGCATCGTCGCCGTGTGTCCCATGGTCGCGGCGTACTTGGACAAGCATCATGAGCTCGACGACGCCGTCGATCCGGTCACGGATGGCACCGAGCAGATCCTGGAGCGCCTGCAGGTCGGCTGACCTCGCCTGCGCCGCTATGGTGAGACCTCGTGGCGGACACCGGCGACAGCTACGGCACCCCCCTGGCCTACTTCGTCCCGGACGGCGACGTGCTGATTCCGGACCCGGTCGCCCAGGGCCCGTGGGGCCCGACCATCAGCGGCCACGTCATCGGCGGGATCCTGGCCCGCGCGGTGGAACGGGCAGGCGGCGACGACGACCTGCAGCCGGCCCGGCTCACCGTTGACCTGCTGCGGCCCACCTCGATCGCGCCACTGGAGGTCCGGACCACCGTGCAGCGGGAGGGTCGCCGAATCCGGCTGGTCGACGCGGAGCTGATCCAGAACGGCGACGTGGTCTCCCGCGCCAGTGCGGTATTCCTGCGCCGCGGCGAGCAGCCCGCCGGTGACATCTGGTCCTCCGACGTCCGGATGCCGCCACTGCCGCCCGATCCCGGTCCGCTGCCCGCTGATTTACCGATGTTCGTCTGGGGCTTCGGGGGAGAGGGGTCCTCGGGCGGGACGTTCGGATTTGCCGAATGGCACGACGGCGGGCCTAAGTACGCCTGGATCCGGCAGTTGCGCCCGCTGGTGTCGGGGGAGACCGTCAGCCCGTTCGTCGAAGCGGCCATGGCCGCCGATGCGACCAGCGCACTGACGCATTGGGGCACAAGCGGATTGCGCTACATCAACGCCGACTACACCCTCAGCCTCACCCGGTTGCCCGAGGGGCCGCACATCGGGCTCGCCGCCCTTCTGCACAGCAGCCACGAGGGTGTCGCGGCTGGGGCCGCGGCGATGTTCGACGAGCACGGCCCGATCGGCAACACAATGGCGGTGGCGTTGGTCAATCCGGTGGAATCGTTCCGGCCGAAGACGATGAGATAGGAGGCTCCCGTGCGCAGGTTCGTCGACATCTCGGTGCCGCTGCAGGCGGGGATCGCCTCCGATCCGCCCGGTCATCTCCCGGAGATCGACTACTACGACCACAAGCAGACCGCGGCCGAGGTGGTGTCGTTCTTCCCCGGCGCCGAGGTCGAGGACCTCCCCGACGGCGAGGGCTGGGCCATCGAACGCGTCCGCGTCACCACCCACAACGGCACCCACGTGGACGCTCCGTACCACTACGCGTCGACCATGGACGGCGGCAAACGGGCCATCACCATCGACGAGGTTCCGCTGGAATGGTGCCTGCAGCCGGCGGTCAAGCTCGACTTCCGGCACTTTCCCGACGGTTACGTCGTCACGGCCGCCGACGTGGAGCAGGAGCTCGGGCGCATCGGCCACACCCTGGCACCATTGGAGATCGTGCTGGTGAACACCAGCGCGGGCACCCGGTACGGGCAACCTGACTACGTCGGGAAGGGCTGCGGCATGGGCCGGGATGCAACACTGTATCTGCTCGAGCGCGGGGTGCGCCTGACCGGCACCGACGCCTGGAGCTGGGACGCACCGTTCTCCTACACCGCGCAGCGCTACGCCCGGGACCACGACGCGTCGATCATCTGGGAGGGCCATCGCGCGGGCCGCACCATCGGATACTCGCACATCGAGAAACTGCACAACCTGGAGTCGTTGCCGCCCAACGGCTTTGAGGTGTCCTGTTTTCCGGTGAAGATCCACGCCGCGTCGGCGGGCTGGACCAGGGCGGTGGCGATCTTCGACGAATAGCCGGTTAGGGCCAGGGACCGCCAACCGGCGGGCCGCCGCCCGGGGGCGACTGGTTCTGCAGGATGCTCAGGCAGGTGCCCAGGTGCTGGCCGGGGATGCACGGAATCCCGCCGACGGTGGGCACGCCGCTGTTGGCGACGTAGCACTGGCCGGTGATCGGGTCGGCGAAGTGGCCGATCGGGCAGGCGCTCGCGGGCGCGGCGAGGGTGACCGGCGCGGCCACGAACAGCGCGGCGCAGCCGACCGCCATCAGCATCCGTGCTGCCCGCTGCCGTATCGCCACGGCGACCAGCTTACTGCGTTACCAGGGTCGGGCGGCCGAATCGGGTTCTGGTGCCGGAGGAGAACAACACACGCAGCCGTGGCCCGGCGACCGGGACTCCGGCCGCGGCGACCAGGTCGTCGTCGCACTCGACCAGCTGTGCCGAACGCAGCACCCACGGGGCGTGCTCGTTGGGCACCCACCAGGTTCGTCCAGCCTTGCGGGTGTGCGCACCCCACCGCGCGGTCAGCCAGATCTCCAGGGGGGTGGGCTCGACGGGGTCCCCGATGCTCACCGCCACCCGGCTGTGCAGACCGCGGCGCGGCCAGCGGCGCACACTGTGGTAGCTGATCTCCTCCTTGTTCAGCCGGATTCGCATCTTGGCCCACGTGTAGGGCACGCCCATGAAGAAGCGGGTCAGCGGGACCACCGCCAGTCGCGCGGTCTCCAACGAGCGGAACAGCACCCCGTGCCGGCCGGCGGCGTCGACGGAGTACAACCGCACGTTGGTCTCGGCGAACACCCCGAAGTACGGCAGTGGCGGCCCGGTTCCCAACGCGGTGCCGCCCATCCGGAACGGCACCAGCCCGACGTAGGTCATTCCGTCGGCGAACACGTCGGGCCGGGTGCCCGCCGGGTAGAGATGGGCGACGGCGTCGGGGTGCACCGGCCAGTGGATGAACGTCAGGTCCACCCAGGTCTGGTCGAAGAGCACCGGACGGCGCAGCGGCGGCGGGGTGACCGGGAAGCCGGCCAGCGGGTCGGGGATGTCGGTCAACCGCGGGTCACTCGTATTCCAGATCCAGCACCGGCGTGGGCCTGCGGAAGCCGCGGGTCACCCACAGCAGCCAGACGAAGCCGATCGCCAGCCAGCACAATCCGATCACCAGCGTCAGGCCGGACAGGCTCGTCCAGAGCCACACGGTGAGGATCAGGCCGATCAGCGGAAAGAGGAGGCTGGTGACCAGTCGAGTTCCCGAACGTTCCCGGAGGTCGATGAAGTAGTGCTTGATCACCGAGAGGTTGACCGCCGAGAACGCAACCAGCGCACCGAAGCTGATCAGCGACGCCAGAGTGGCCAGGTCGATCACGGTGGCCAGCAGCGAGACGGCGCTGACGATCAGGATGACGTACACCGGTGTGCTGTAGCGGGCCGAGACGTAGCCGAAGACCCGCTTGGGCAGGATGCCGTCGCGGCCCATCGCGTAGAGGATGCGGGCCACCGAGGCCTGCGAGGTCAGTGCCGAACCGAGCGCACCCGCGACATAGGCGGCGGTGAAGAAGGTGGACAGGAACTGCCCGCCGGCGGTGGTCATCACGTCCAGCGACCCGGACTCGACGTCGCTGAATTTGTTGGTCGGGAACACCAGCTGCGACACATAAGACAGCATGATGAAGATGATGCCGGACAACAGGGTGGAGATCAGGATCGCCCGTGGCACATCGCGTTTGGGGTTCTTTGCCTCCTCGGACAGCGTCGAGACCGCGTCGAAGCCCAGGAACGACAGGCACAGCACGGCGGCGCCGGCCAGGATGGGCGACAGGCCACCGGCGGTGCCGTCGCCGGTGAACGGGGCGCCGAGGTCGACGCTGCCGTGCCCGAAGGTCTTCGCCACCGCCAGTACGACGAACGTGCCGATGAAGACGGTCTGGATGGCGATGATCAGGAAGTTGGCCCGCGCCACCGACACGATGCCGATGATGTTGAGCACCGTGACGATCGCAATCGCGGCGACGATGAACACCCAGGCCGGCACCGCGGGGAACGCGGCCGCGAGATAGATCCCGATCACCAGGTAGTTGATCATCGGCAAGAACAGGTAGTCCAGCAGCAGCGACCAGCCGGTGAGGAAGCCGACCGGAGCGCCGAAGCTCTTCTGCGCGTACGTGTATGCCGATCCCGCCACCGGGTAGGCCACCGACATCCTGGCGTAGGACACCGCGGTGAACACCATCGCGATCAGCGTGACGACATAGGCGAGCGGCAGCCGCCCGCCCGTGGTCTCGGTGACGATGCCGTAGGTGGTGAACACCGTCAGCGGCACCATGTACACCAGGCCGAACAACACCAGCGACGGCAGGCCGAGCGCGCGCTGCAGCTGCCCCTGCTCTTCGAAGAGCGGGTTAGCCGCCGGGGAGTTGGTGGGAACGGTCATGGCTGCTCCTCTAGGTCGTTGCGGTGTAGGCGGTTTGGCCGCGCAGGTAGGTCGCGCGGATAGGCAGGGCGGGCAGTTCCAGCGCGGGGGTGCTGCGCGGGTCCCCGTCCAGCCACACCAGGTCGGCGCTGGCGCCGGCGGCGATGCGGCCCCAATTGCCCTCGGCGAACGCTTGATACGCCACCGCGGCGGTGTAGGAGGACAGAGCCAGGTCGATGGGCACGATCTCGTGCGGGGTCCAGCCGCCCGCCGGGTCACCCTCGGCGGTGCGCCGGGACACCGCCACCGCGATCCCGTCCAGCGGCGACCCCGACGACACCGGCCAGTCCGAGCCGAACGCCAGCGCGGCGCCGGTCCGGTGCAGCGTCTGCAGCTGGTACTGCCGGTCGGCGCGCTCCATCCCCAGCCGGGGGATGGTCAGCACCGTCATCAGCCCGTCCATCTGCGCCCACAACGGCTGCATGTTCGGGATCACGCCGAGCCCGGCGAACCGGCCGATGTCGGCCTCGTCCACCAGTTGGACGTGGGCGATCACCGGCCTGCGGTCCCGAGGCCCGTTGAGGCGCTGGACATAGTCGATGGCGTCGAGCGCCTGGCGGACCGCGGCGTCGCCGATGGCGTGGATGTGGATCTGCAGACCGAGCTCGTCGACGCGGCGCGCGGCCTCGGCCAGCGAGTCGCCCTCCCAGTTCTGCATGCCCCGGTTATCCCCCGAGTCGCTCCGCTCCTGCCCCCCGGAATGGCTGTGCAAGCCCGAGCAGTACGGCGCCAGCAGCGCGCCTGTCTCGTTCTCGACGACGCCGTCGGCGAAGAATTTCACTGTCTGCGCGGTCAGCAGCGGGGAGCCCACCGCATCCACCGCGCGCCGCGATTCGGCGTAATCGGCCACCTGCGAGTCGAAATGGCGCGGGTCGGCATACAGGGCGAGGTTGAACCGCATCCGCAGGGCGTCCTGCCGGGCGGCCTCGACGTAGGTGGCGGCGTCGTGCGGCTCCACCCAGGCGTCCTGCGCCCAGGTCACCCCGCGGGCCAGGAAGTAGTCTGCGGCGGTGCCCAGCGCGCCGATGCGCTGGCGCTCGTCGCGGGCCGGCATCACCGCCATCACCAGATCCGTTGCGCCCCACTCGCGTAACGTACCGAGCACCGATCCGTCGGGTCGGTGCGGAATCTCACCGAGCACCGGGTCCGGGGTATCAGGGGTGATGCCGGCGCGGTCGAGCGCCGCGGTGTTGACCCACATGGTGTGGTAGTCCCAGGCCCGCAGCGCCACCGGCCGGTCGGGGACCACCGAGTCGAGCCAGCGGGCGTCGAACAGGCCGCCCGGCGCCAGGCTGCCGTCGTAGGACGCGCCGACGATCCACTCCTCCTCGGGGTGTGCGTCGGCGTACTTCTTGACCGCCGCGAGGATCTCCTCGACGGAACCGCAGCCGCGCACCGCGGGACCGACCGCCTCCAGACCGCCGTACAGCGGGTGGGAGTGGCCGTCGCCGAAGGACGGCATGAGGAAGCCGCCGTCGAGGTCGACCTGTTCGCAGTCGATTCCGGCCGCGGCCTCGCGGGCCCTGCCGCCCAACGCACGGACGGTGCCGTCGACCACCAGGAGCGCATCGGACTCCGAGCCGGCCCCGGTCCACACCGTGCCGGCGGTGAAAAGGGTCGCGCTCACTTGACCACCGCCGTCGCGGCATGGCCAGCGCCGTAGGGCTCGTCGGTGGCCACCGGGCGGGTCGGACCGGAGTAGGTGCCGGGCCGCCG
>CAZHUU010000059.1:0-28729 GCA_964535335.1 uncultured Mycobacterium sp. | reverse complement strand
TCGGCGCGGCGCCCTCGGTGTACCGGTTGGGCTTGGCCTTGATCGCCCCGCCCGCTTCGACGTTCTCTCGGACCGTCTTGTCCTCGTCGAGCTTCGGCTCCTGCATCAGGATGCCGACCGTCGCTCCGGTGGCCAGGAATGCGTCGCCGTTGTTGGGCTGGTCGAGGCCGGCCATGATCCGCAGCACGCTCGACTTGCCCGCCCCGTTGGGGCCCACCACCCCGATCTTGGCTCCCGGCAGGAAGCTCAGCGTGACGTCGTCGAGGATGACCTTGTCGCCGTGGGCCTTGCGGACCTTGCGCATCGTGTAGATGAATTCCGCCATTGCCGCGGTGTCGCCTTCCGTCTTTGTGCACGTATTACTCGCGGAACCATCCTAGGCGGCGCCCCGAGGGGGCCGTGCGGCCGCGCTCGGCTGCCCGGCGCGGCCGCACGCACCGTCACGCCGACAGTGTCACCGGGGTCGCACTGCCCTCCGGTTCGGCGGCGTCCGAGCCCTCGTCGTCCGCGGCGGCGGCAGGCTCCTCGACCGGCCCGTCGGCCGGCCTGGGCCTGGGCTGCTCGATGCGCACGACCGTCCGCGACAAGTCCGGCCCCACCGTGGTGGCGCGCATTTCCAGCGACGAGCGCTTCAGACCGTCCTTGTCCTCGTACTCGCTGGTGAAGACGTCACCGACGACGATCACCGGTGCGCCCTTGTAGAGCGCGGCCCCGACACCGGTGACCAGCTTTCCCCAGCAGTTGACCGTGATGAACAGCGAGTTGCCCGGCTCCCAGCCGCCGTCGGGGTTGCGCCAGCGGGAGTTGCTGGCCACCCGGAAGCTGATCAGCTCCTGATTGTTGACGATCCTGCGACGTAGGTCGGTGACGATGCGCCCGACGACGGTGAGATGGGTTTCGAACATGGCTTGGGTCCTTTCGTTGGTACTGACTGTGTGACGTCGAGTCAGCCCGAAGACACCGACCGCACGAGGAGCGGACGCTGATCGCCCGAACCGGTTGTGGATGAAGCGCTGACTGTGGATGGCCACGATCCCGACTTCGGCCCGGGCCACCCGGCGTAGTCGTAGCGTGTATCCATGGGGCGCACAGCGATAGTGATTTCGGTACTGGTGGTGTCGACAGGGCTGATGAGCGGATGCGGCAACAGCACCACCAGCCAACCCTCGACCGAGGCCGGCGCGCCGTCGACGCCCTCGAGTTCGGCGCCGAGCACCGCTGCCGCCGGACCCGAACTCGTGATCGCGGACCTGCGTTTCACGGTGCCGCCGTCGGTCAGGGCGGGCCAGCAGGTGACCATCCTGAACAATGACTCGGCGAACCACACCGTCACCGCAGACGAGAGCAACCTGTTCGACGTCCGGGTGTCGGGCGGCGGGGGTAGGGAATCGTTCACCGCGCCCGCCACTCCCGGGAGCTATCCGTTCCACTGCAAGTACCACGCGGGCATGCACGGCGTGCTGACGGTGACATAGCGCAGTCCGCCGACCCTGGCTACCTCCGCGACGCTGCCGCCTCGCTGTGGTGCGTAGCCCTACGGGGACGCCTGCGGCACTCAGTGTTTCGGTGTGGCGATCAGCGGATCAGCGGTTGACGCCGCCGGAACTGCTGTCCCTGCGCGCCAGTTCGGCCAGCATCGCGTTGTAGGCGGCCAGATCGGCATCGTGATCGCGTTCGGCGGCCCGGTCCAGCCGCTTGGCGGTGCGCTGGTCGCTGCGGGTCCACTGCACCAGCAGCGCGATCATGACCACCACAAGCGGCCCCTCGCCCGCGGCCCACGCGATCGACCCGCCGAGATGCTGATCACCCAGCAGGTCGGTGTGCCAGCTCAATTGCAAAGAGCGGTAAAAGGTCTCGCCGAGGATCTGCGTCATGCCCATCATCACCACACCGAAGAACGCGTGCAGTGGAAGCGTGGCGAACACCATCGCGATCTTGGCCACCGACGGCAACTCCCGCGGTGCCGGGTCCACCCCGATGACCACCCAGTAGAACAGGTAACCGCTCATCAAGAAGTGCAGGTTCATCAGGACATGCGCCCCGTGGTGGCTCACCGCGGTGTCGAAGATGCCGCCGAAGTACAAGGCGTAGAAGCCGACCACGAACATCAGCGTCGCCACGATCGGGTGGGTGAAGAACCTCGACCACGTGCTGTGCAGCCCGATCAGCAGCCATTCGCGCGGCCCCGGTGGATTGCCCTTGCCCGCCGTGGGCAGGGCACGCAGTGCCAGCGTGACCGGCGCACCCAGCACCAGCAGGATCGGCGTGAGCATGGACAGCAGCATGTGGGCCGTCATGTGCATGCTGAACATCGCGGGCATGTACCGGCCCAGACCCGACGAGGTGGTGAAGAGCAGCAGTGCGCAACCGAGCAGCCACGCAACGGTGCGTCCCAACGGCCAGACGTCACCGCGACGGCGCAACCGGATGACTCCCGCCATGTAGACCGCGGCGAACACGATGGCCGCCGTGCCGAATACCAGGTCGAAGCGCCAGTCGAACAGGATTCGGGCCAGGGTCGGTGGACCGGCCAGGTCGTAGCCGAGTGCGACCTCGGTGACCGACGGGTTGGGCTGCACCGGCGGCGGTGGCGGGGTTCGGCCCAGCCCGACGGCGACACCGAAGGTCAACCCGAACACCACGGCTTCGAACAGCGCCAGCCGGGTCAGCGGCCCCCGGGCGTGCGGGTCGGCCTGCAACGCGGCCACCCCGCGGCGGCGCTGCAGCCAGCCGATCACCCCCAGCGTGCCCAGCGCGGTCACCTTGACCACCACCAGCCAGCCGTACTCGGTGCTGAACAGATCGCCGATCCGGATCCGGACGAAGGCGTTGATCACCCCGGACAACGCCATCCCGACGAAACACCAGAACGCCACCCGGGAGAATCGGCGCGCAGCCAGGTCGGCATGCTCCCCGCCGCGCAACGCGTGACTCAGCAGCGCCAGCAGACCGCCCGCCCACAGTGCGCCGGCCACCAGGTGGATCATCAGGCTGTTGGTCGCCAGGTCATGGGCGCCGCCTGCCGACGAATGACCGGTCAGCCCCAGCGGGACCAGCGTCAGCAGCGCCCCGGCCAGCAGGATCGGCGTCCATGACCAGCGCAGCACCGCCACGCCACCCATCGTCACGATCAGGGCCAGGAACGTCGTCCAGCGCCAGGCGCTCGCGCTGTCGACCAGGCTGGTCACCGACCACAGCTGGACCGGATTGAGATGGTCGCGCAGCGGCTGGCCCGAGACGTCGGAAATGGTCAGCGGCACCAGCAGTCCCGCGCACACCGTCCAGACACCCGAGGCGACCACGCCCAGTCGCAGCGCGCGGTAACCGGCCGCGTCGAGCACCCCGTTCTCCTGCGGCGGCACGAAGAACGCCGCGAACAGGAACGACCCGACCGCGAGCACCGCGGCGATCTCGCCGGCGGCCCGCACGAACGGCAGGCCGAGGGTGGTCGCCGGTCCCGGGTCGGGCAGTCCGGTCGCCGTCAGGGCATCAGCCAGTGACAGCGCCCCGATGCCCCCGGCCGTGACGCCGGCGAGCAGGCCCACCGCGGCGAGCACCGGCCACACCGCCGTCCGGCGCGCGGTCGGCGCCGCAGACGTGGTCATGGGTTCAGCGTATGGTCAGCCGGCCCGTTCCCGAAGTCGGACCTCGCGGGCGTAGAACTGCTCGCTGGACAGCTCGTGGATGCGGTCCATGTCGGCCAGGATGGCGCGCAGTTCGTGCAGGAAGGCCTCGCGCCGCTCACGCAGGTCGGGTGCCTGCTCCAGCAGATGCTGATCAGCGGCCACCTGCCGGGCGGTTGCGAACAGTAGTGCCGACACCGACTCGTTGCTGCGGATCCGGCCCTGCGCGGCGTACTGGGCGCCTACGCCGAGCGCCTTCTTGGACAGCTCCTTCTCGTCGACCTCGGCGGGCGCATCGCACAGCACGTCGGCGACGATCTCGTAGGCCTCGAAGAACGGCCTCAGCATCGCGTGCGCCATCAGCGGCCGCTTGGCGCGCAGCAGGTTGTCGACGGCCTCGCCGCCGCCGGCGAGGTGTACCTCCCAGTTGTCCTGCCACGCCAGCTCTTCGGCGACGTGCTCCCGGAACGACGCGGAGTCGGCGAAGTAGAAGTCGAACTTCAGCAGGTCGCGCAGCCGCATCGCCTGGTTCCAGAACACCGCGACCCGATCCCCGTCGGACGCGCGACCGGCGTGTGCCAGGGCAAGTTCGACGATCGAGGTCTCCAGGAACGCGTGGATGATCGAGTTGCGATAGAACGCGGCCTCGTGCTCGTGTTCGGGAGAGATCCGCCACACCGGCTCATGGCCGCCGTCCACCCGAGTCACCGGGTGCCCGTTGGACATCGCGTCGACGGCCGCGCGCACCCCGTCGGTGGTGCGAAGTCGCAACGCGCTGTTGGTCACCGGGGTCTTCTTGCGCTCCAGATAGTCCAGCGAGTCCTGCAGCGTGTGGTGCAGCTGGCCGAGCGTCAGCGCGCGGCCGCGAGTGGTGAGCAGCAGTGCCGATACCAGACCGGTGGCGTTGATCGGCGTCGCCCGCAGGATCCGCCAGGCCACCTCGATCGCCATCTTCTGCATGGCAAGGCGTTTCGCGGCCGGGTCTTCGGCGATCGGCCCGCCCGGCTCGCCGAGGTACTGCCGCATCGACACCGCCTCGGGAAAGCGGACGTAGATCTTGCCGTAGTTGCGCTCGCCCTGGGCCTTGATGAACTTGTACAGCCACTCCGCGCCCTCGGGCGTCTTCTCGCCGCCGCGCGCGTAGTCGGCGTACTCGGCGGTCTCGTGCAGCTGGTCGAAGCTGATCGACGTCGGCTGCAGCAGGATGTCCTCGCTGCGGCCGTCCAGGTAGGCGTCGGCCACGTAGGCCAGCAGACCGAGCTTGGGGGGCAACATCTTTCCGGTCCGCGATCGGGTTCCCTCGATCGACCAGCTGAGATTGAAGCGCTTCTCCACGATGTAGCCGACGAACTGCCGCAGCACATACTTGTACAGCGGATCGTCGAGCTTGCGGCGCAGGAAGATGACACCCGACCGACGCATCAGCGGGCCCATGAACCCGAAGGACAGGTTGATGCCGGCGAAGGTGTGTGCCGGCGGCAGTTTGTTCTCCTGCATGGCCACCGGGACGATCACGCCGTCGAGGTAGGACCGGTGGGACCACAGCAGGACCGCCGGGTGGTCTTCCAGGGATCGCCGCATCGACTCGATCTCGATGGGGTCGTAATCGATTCGGGGGTCGAAACCCCGGCTGAAGATGGCCCGGCCGAGGTTCGGGATCAGGTCCACCGAGAACCGGCTCCAGCCGGTTGCGAGCTCGTTGAGCATCTTCTCGGCCTGCTCGGGGCTGGCCCCGGGGATCTTCTCGAGACCGTCGACGAAGCGCGGGGACGACATCAGTTCGTCGGTGATCAGGTGTGGGGACTTGTATTCCGGCCCGAGCAGCCGCAGTTCCATTCGCTCGACGGCGAGGGTGGCGCGCCGCAGGACGAACCGGGCGAAGTCGCGCGAGCTGTCCCCGACGGTCTTCTCCTGCCACTGCTGGCGCAGCTCGGACACCTTGGCCGGCTCACCGGCGACGATGCGGGCACGGGACGGATCTTTGCGAAGGATGCTGCGCTGCAGGAACTCCGGCGGCCGGTACGTGTCACGACCGGAGATCAGGCCGACGACCTTGACCCGGGTGGGCAGTCCGCCCGGAACCCAGAACACCCGAACCGGGACAACCAGCCGGTCCTCCCCGCTCCCGAGCTCCTCGACGAGCTTGGCCACCACCCCGGGCGGCGGGTCACCGGCCGGAAGTTGCAGCACCTCGACCTTGGTGTCGGGGTGGGCCCGCCGCTGCGCGTGCAACCAGTCCTCGAGCAACTGGAGTTCGGCCTTCGACGAGACCGAGGCCAGCACCAGCGCGTCGTCGGTGGTGCTGAAGTCGGTGAGGTGATCCGCGTTCACGACTGGGCTTTCGGGTTGACGGGCTGAGCCTTCTTGGCCGGGGCCTTTTTGGCCGGGGCCTTCTTGGGGGCCGCCTTCTTCGCCGTGGTCTTGACCGCGGCCTTCTTCGCAACAGCCTTCTTGGCGGGGGTCTTCCTGGCCGGCGCCTTCGCTGGGCGGCGTTGGTAGAGCTCGGGCGTCGGCAGCTTGTCTTCCGGCCAGTCCTTGAGCGTGTCCAGATACAGCTGGCGGACCTCGGCGATCCGGTCTGACAGGTTGTCGAGGGTCCACTCCTCCACCGAAATCGGTGGGTAGACAACCACATCCACCGTTCCCGGATTCATCGTCGACGAGTCGCGCGGGGCGATCACCTCCGCGTTGCGGATCACGATGGGAACAATGGGAACACCGGCCGACATCGCCAACCGGAACGGCCCCTTCTTGAACGGACCCACGGTTCGGGTGTCGAGTCGGGTCCCCTCCGGTGCGATCACCACCGAAAGACCCTTTGCGGTGAGTTCCTCGACCTGCTGCAGGGATTCGACGGCAGCCTTGGGGTCCTCGCGGTCGATGAACACCGTATCGACGAGCTTGCCGAGCGTGCCCACCACCGGATCGCTGGCGAGTTCCTTCTTGCCCACCCCGGTCCAGTTGTCCTTGACCAGCGACGCGACGATGACTGGGTCGAAGTTGTTGCGGTGGTTGAAGATGAACACCGCGGGCCGCTTCGCGGTCAGGTTGTCGCGACCGAGGACCTTGACCGAGACGCCGTTGGCGGCCAGCAGCAGTTGCGGGAACGCGGTGGTGAACACGTTGACTCCGCGACGCCTGCTGCGGGTCAGCAGTCCCCAGCCGATCGCACTGGTGGCGGCGGGCACCAGGGAGCCGATGCCGAGCAGGGTGCGCACCTGTCCCATCACCCCGCCACTGCCGCGGCTGTTGAACTGCAGGATCGGCCAGCCGCGCCGCCGCGCGACCGAGGCCATCTTGCCTTCCGGGTTGGTGGGCCGTGGGTTGCCGACGAGGTACATCAGCGCGACGTCCTCGTCACCGTCGGCGTAGAAGTAGCTGTCGCGTAGATCGATGTCGTTCTCGGCGGCGAATTTCTGCACCGCGTTGGCCTTACCCGGTCCCCAGAGGATCGGCTTGATCACCTTGCCGGTGAGCACCTCGTCCTCGTCGACCTCGAACCTGTTGGTCAGCGTGTTCTCGATGCCGAGGAACTTGGCTACCGGGTCGACCTGGATCGTCAACGCCGACGAACTGAGGACCACGGTGTGGCCGCGTTCCATGTGGGCGTGCACCAACTCGCGCATCTCGGGGTAGATCCGCTTCTCGATCTTCTGGACGAACAGCCGCTCGCCGATCTCCTGGATGTCGCTGAGCGCACGACCGCGCAGCGCCTCCGAGGCCTTGGTGATCAGCGACTCGAACTCGAGCCTTCCGAGTTTGTGGTCGAGGCCCGCGGCGATCATGGTGATCAGCTCACCGATTCCCATGTCCCGGCTGCGGAACCGCTCGCGGGTGAGGATCACCGCGGTGAAGCCGGCCACCAGTGTGCCGTCGAGGTCGAAGAACGCACCGATCTTCGGCCCCGGCGGGCTGGCCAGCACTTCGGCGACCGAGCCGGGCAGGCGCATCTCCCGCTGTCTAGCGCTGCCGTTGTTCTCGCTCATGAGTAGGACACCGATCCGTTCTTGGTCTGCGCGGAATCGTCTTTCACGTCGGGGAACGATGAGGGCACCACCCTCGGCGGCGGGTCACCGGCCAGGGCCAGCACCTCGTCGAAGCCCTGGCGCAGGCATTGGGCGAACAACTCCTCGTGGGCGATCGCGGCCCGGTCGTAGCGGGCGGTGATGGTGGCGAACCCGCCGCGCGAAACCAGCACCACCATCATCGCGCCCCCCGGCAGCGGCCCCAGGCCGTATTGCCGCAGCACCTTGGCGCCGGCGATGTAGGTGTCCCCGGAGTACACCGGCACGTTGCTTGCCTGCACGTCGGAGGCGATCACCGAACCGCTCATCGCTTCCACCACCGCGTCGGGCAACAGGCTGAGCACCGGTGCCACGGCGCCGATCATGTCGATGGCGGCCTCTTCGCGGCGCGAAGTCATCTGCTTGCGGATCTTCTGGATGCGCACCGCGGGATCGGCCACACCGATCGGAGCCGCCAGGTTCACCCCGGCGAACCGGTTGCCGCCCGCCGGGTCGGCTTCGGCGCGCAGGCTCACCGGCACCGCCATCGGCAGCGAGTTGAGCGGGACGCCGAGGGCCTCGTGATAGAGCCGCAGCGCCCCGCACAGCCCGGCGAGGTAGGCGTCGTTGATGGACCCGCCCGCGGCGTGGGCCGCCGCGCGCAGCTCCCCGAGCCGCATCTCGATGGCCTCGGTGCGCGACGACAGGCTGCGCCGGCGCAGCAGCGGCGACGGGTCGGCGGCACGGCCCATCACCCGGCGCCCGGACCGGGCGTAGTCGACGGCGTCCCAGACCGCGGTTCCCGGGCTGCGGACCACCCGACCGATCAGCGACAAGCCCCCGGCGACCGCACCGACGACTCCCCCGACCACGGCGCCCGGCAGGTGGTTGATGCCCTCGCGCATCAGATCGTTCGGCGTGAGGTCCTGCGGCACCGGCATCGGCGGATCGGGCCTGGGCGGCGGGTTGCGCTCCAGGTCGTAGATCTCGGCGAACATCGCAGTGGCCCCCACACCGTCGGTGACGGCGTGGCTGAGGTGCAGCAGGGTCGCGGCCTTGCCACCCTCGAGCCCCTCCACCAGGGTGGCCGTCCACAGCGGCCGGGAGATGTCCAGTGGCGACTGCAGGCTGACCTCGGCCAGGTCGAGCACCTGACGCAGCGTGCCCGGCTCGGGCACCCGCACCCGGCGCACGTGGAAGTCCAGGTTGAAGTCCGGGTCCACCACCCACCGCGGGGCCGCGGTGGGCAAGGTTGGGACGACGACCTTCTGCCGCAGCCGCAGCACCTTCCGGGATGCGTTATCGAAGGCGCCCCGGAACCGATTCCAGTCCGGGGTGGTATCGAGGACCTCCAGCGCCATGATCCCCGACCGGGTGCGCGGGTTGGCCTCCCCGCGGTGCAGCAGCATGTCGAGGGCCCCGAGTTCGGAGGGCATTCCGTTTGCGTCGACGGGCCCGCTCATGCCCCTCCTGTCACGTCAGCAACTCGAACCGAATTCCAGCACCACGCTAGTCGGCCCGGCAGGGTGGCGGGCATTGATTGTCACGATCCGGCCGCTACCCGTGCGACCAGCCGAAAGACGTGGTCAACGGTGTCTGAAGCGTTGCTGCCGAGTTGCTTTCACGGTTCCCCGAACCGCCGGGTCGTCGGTTTCGGCGGGTGTCGCCCCGGGATGGTTGTTCAGCGGGGCATCTCCCGTCGTTCACTCCGGACCTAGCCACTCCCGGGTGCCCGGGGACAACGCCGACTGTGACCGAACCGGATCCGCCTGAGCGCCGGTCAGGGCACGCACACCGGGGGCAGCAGCAGAAGCACCGGCCACAGCGCCGCGGCCTCGACGAACGCCGCGACCTCGGCCCCGGCCGGCAGCAGTTTCTCCAGTCCGACCCGCAACCGCTCGACGTGTTCGACGTGGAAGAAGGCCCACACGAAGCCGATGATCAGATACGGCACCGCCAACCGCAGCGCGAGTTCGAGCAGAGTTCCGATGCTGACCCGGTAGCCGAGGAACCGCCGTAGCCTGGTCATGACAGCAGATTCTCACAACCGGGGCAGGGCCCGGGGTGAATCGAGGGGTGCAGTGCTCACGAAGCTTCGCCAGATCCTGGATTACCAGCTCAGCATCGCCGAGCTGATCGGTATCGGCCTGGTGCTCGGAATCCCCTATCTCGCAATCGGTCTGGTGTGGTCCGCCACCCACACTGAACACCTGCACGACATGCGCGGCGCCGACTTGGTGGTGTCGTTTCTGGGATCGATCGCCGCCTGGCCGGTCCTGCTCGTCGCCAACGTCTGCATGATCTGACGTCAACTCGCCGAGCTGACCGCCAACCTCTTCGAGGCGGTGGCGTACCGGCCGTAGGTGATACCGAGGAAGGCCGCGACGGCTTCCGCCGTCATCTGGCACCGCAGCGTGGCGATGGTGTCGAATGCGTGATGCGCGTTGGGAATTGCCGCGTGTGACACCACGGGGGCGCCGGCCTCGCGCAAGGCGGTGCAGAACGCCAGCGCCTGCGCTGAGGGCACGAGGGCGTCGTTGTCGCCGTGCAGGACGAAGAACGGCGGGGCATCGGGATGCACCCGGAACATCGGCGACGCGTCCCGGTACACCTGCGGGTTGTCGGCGAAGCGGGTCTGCATCACGACGTGCTCGAGCAGCGGCATCATCAGGCCGTGCATGTTGTCGACGTTGGTGATGTCGTAGACCCCGTAGTGCGGGGCGGCGGCCTGCACGGTGGTGTCGGCATCCTCGAAGCCGGGCTGCAGCCGCTCGTCGCCGGCGGTCAGCGCCGCCAGTGCCGCCAGATGACCGCCGGCCGAGCCGCCGGTGATGGCGATGAAATCCGGGTCTCCACCGTATTCGGCGATGTTGGCACGCACCCAGGCGATCGCCCGCTTGACGTCGACGATGTGGGCCGGCCACGCATTGCGCGGGCTCCTGCTGTAGTTGATCGACACACAGATCCAGCCGAGCTCGACCATCCGGCTCATCAGCGGATAGCCCTGCCCCCGCTTGTCGTTGACCGACCAACCGCCGCCGGGCACCTGGATCAGAACCGGGGCGCGGTGACCGGCGGGCAGGTCGGGCCGGCGCCAGACGTCGAGCAGGTGGCAGCGTCCGCCCGGCCCGTAGGGAATGTCGGTGGTGGTCGCGGAATAGCGGCGGCGATGCCGCATGGCGTCGATCAGGCCGCCCAGGCGGGGCTGCCGCGCCGTGTACGGCTCGAGCGGATGATGCACCGCATCCTGGTAGCCGTCCCCGAAGGTTTCCCGCAGCGCGGTGTCCAGCACCGTGTCGGCCCGCCGGACGGCCAGCTCGGAGGCGAGCCGCTCCAGCGGCGATGCGCCGATCGCGGACAAGGCGTGCCCGGTGAGCACGTGCGGCGCGAATTCGGCCGACAGCCAGCCCAGTATCCAGCCGGCCGCATGCGGCGAACCGCGCAACAGCAGCGAACCGGTGTGGAACGCCCGGCTACAGCACGTGGCGACCTCATCGATCATGCTGGTCATCAGGCAGTCGACTCCCTCGACATCGTCGGCGGCCACCGGGTTTGCCGGACCGCCCGCGCGGCCCGCACGCGTGGCGCGTACCGCGGATCAGACACTAGCCAATCACCGTCGCTACCAACATGATTTCCTACCGCGGTTTGTGCGTGAATGACGTTGCCGCAGGCCAGGAGGCACAAATTAGCGACACGAAGCAGGTTGCTCGCCCGGCGTACGGTTTGAACTTTCGGGCCCAACCGAACGGCCGGCCCGACCGAGATCGAAATCCCGACGATTGGTCTGCATGCAAAGGGCGGCCCGACCACGCCCGATACACTGACGAGCGCGTTGCCTCCGTAGCTCAGTTGGATAGAGCAAGGGCCTTCTAATCCCTAGGTCGCAGGTTCGATTCCTGCCGGGGGCGCAGTGCTACCAGCCCGGATGCCGTCGAGCGCGGGGAGCTTCGGTCAGACACCGTCGTGCTGATCGCCGCGTTGGCGACGGTTGAAGTAGCGGCGGAGTAGCAGCACCGGGTCGGCGAGCCCCTGAGCCAATGCCCGCCGGTCGTAGGGGCCGAGGGACCAGGGAGTCCGAGCGCCCTTGGCGATGTGGGACAGCAACTGCCCGGGAGCGGTGACCGAGCGGCCGGCGATCGGCGTCGCGGCCGCGGCAGGCTGCCCCAGCGCGTGCCGCACGCCGGCGGCGAAGTAGTTCTCACCGCACCAGTGTGAGTGGCAGATCGAGGACCACATGCGGGGATTGCACTCGAGGAACGTCGGCAGTCCGTCGGAGCCGAGCCGGGCATCGATGTTGGCCAGGCCGGTGAGCCCCACCGCTTCGACATACTTCGAGCCGAGGGACACCAGCCCGTCGTTCTGCAGATGGACGATCTTGACTCCGTCCCACATCTGCGGGGCCGCCAGTAGCACTTCGCCCTGCGCCGCAAGGACATTGAGTCCCACATCCTGACCGGGCACGAACTGCTGAGCGACCAGGGGGTGGTAGCGGTAGTCGTCGTTCGCGATGACCCGATGGCGAAGATCCGCCGCCGAGTCCACCAGCACAAGCCCATCGGATCCACCCCGCCCGGTCGGCTTGACGATGAAGGGATAACCGAAGCGGTCGCCCAGCTCGTCCGGATCCAGCCCGTGCTTGTCGGACACGAACACCGACGCCGGAACCGGAACGCCGATCCGCTCGCAGGTTTCGTAGAACGCGCGCTTGTCATTCAGTTGGGCGAGTTGCTGCGGCGTGGGGATCGGAAAGACGGGCACGTCCAGGCGGTCCTTGACCGCCGCGAGCGCCAACACGCTGTCGTTGTCAGCCGGCACGATGATGTCGACGTGGTGCTCATGGGCCAGTTCACCGATGCGTCGGGCGAACCGATCCGGATCGGCGCGATAAACATCGCAGGATACGAAGCTCTCGCAGAACCGCGAGAAACGCAGGAAACTCATCCACGGGTCCCCGGCGGCAACGATTTCGGCACCCATGCCATTGAGGCAGTACAGCGAAGAGCAGGTGAGGCTGGGCTGCGAGCAGACCAGCAGAATCTTCAGCCTTTTCAAGGCAACACCCTCATCGACGCGCCGCATCCAACGGCTTCCTCAGTTCGAACTCAGAACGGGATAAATCTCTCACCGTCTTGGACGCAACGCAACTCCAAATTCGCATGCAGCTTTTTCGCGAAATTTGCATTCATTATTCGCAGTCATAATTTGTATTCATCAGGGGCCGCCGAGCGCGAAGCTGCGAATCCGCTGAAGGTTCCACCGGGCGGGCCCAGCCACCGACCGTGCATACTGACGCTACCGTCAATACGGTGTTGGCGGCCTGCGGGCGATCGGATAGGTCGGAGTTGTGGCGAAGCAACCAAGGGCGGAGGCCACCCGGCAGACCATCATGGATGCCGCCGTCGAGCTGTTCGATGAGGTGGGGTACGGGGAGACCACGCTGACCGCGATCATCGACCGGGCCGAGATCACCAAGGGCGCGTTCTACTACCACTTCCCGGACAAGGAAGCGGTGGCCGGCGCCATCATCGAGGACGGCGGAGTGCGGGTCCAGGAGGCGACCCGCCGGGTCACCGACTCCACGACAGGTGGGTTGGAGAAACTCATCCGCGTGACGTTCGTCGTCGCCGAACTCGCCCGCAACGACCGCATCGTCCAAACCGGAAGCCGACTCCGGCAGGGGTTGTATCAGATCAGCCCGGCCGGATCACGCAGCTACGCCGAGCGACTGGAGCACTACGTCCAGGCGGCGCGCGACGCGGTGTCGGAGGGCGACGTGTACGACGATATCGATCCCGGCGATCTGTTCGAAGCGATCCACACCATGGACCTCGGCTGCCACCTGCTGTCCGACGCGACGGGCCACGACCTGTACGCCCACCTGGCCCGGTCGTGGCGAATGATGCTGCGCGGCATCGTACCGCCGGACAAGCTGCCCTACTTCCAGGAGTTCGTGACCCGGGTGGCGCGCCAGTACACCCGGCCCAGCTAGCGCGAGACGTCCGAAACCCTCGATCCGCCAGCCTGATCGCCGCCCGCCCGGGTCAGCCGGCCGGGGTGGCTCCCAGCACGCGCTGGAGATCACCCTTCATCGCCTGCAGCTGTGAGCCCCAGTAACCCCAGCTGTGGGTTCCGCTCGGCGGGAAGTTGAACACCGCGTTGCGGCCGCCGGCGGCGAGGTACTTCCGCTGGAACTCTTTGTTGGTGTCCAGGGTGATGTTCTCGAGGTAGCCCGCGGCGAACAGCCCGCCGCCGGTCGGATCGCCGTCGCTGTCCAAGTCGGACGGCGCGCCGGTGCCGCAGTAGATCCAGATGGCGGTGCCGTTGGCCACCAGTCGGGCCACGTTGACCATCGGGTCGTTACGCCGCCACGCCGGATCGCTTGTCGGGCCCCACATGTCGAAGGCCCGGTAACCGCCGGCGTCCTTCATCGCCACACCGATCAGCGTGGGCCACAGGCCGATGGACGGATTGAGGAAGCCCGACAATGAGGCGGCGAAGATGAACTGGGTGGGGTGCCAGATCGCCAGTGTCAGCGCCGAACCACCCGACATGGAAAGGCCCACCACCGCATTCCCGGTGGGAGCGATGCCCTTGTTCGCGGCCAGATAGGTCGGCAGTTCCTGGGTGAGGAAGGTCTCCCACTTATACGTCAGCGTCCCGTTGCTGCCTGCCGCGGGTTGATACCAGTCGCTGTAGAAGCTCGACTGACCGCCGACCGGCATGACGAGGGACAATCCCGACTGGTAGTACCACTCGAACGCGGCGGTGTTGATGTCCCAGCCGCTGGCCTCGTCCAGGGCCCTGAGCCCGTCGAGGAGGTAGACGGCACGCGGACCGCCACCTTGGAACTGGACGCGGATGCTGCGGCCCATCGCCGGCGACGGAACGTCGAGCGACTCGACGGGCAGGCCGTCCCTCGAATATGCGGACGCGGACACCGTCGGGCCGGTCAGCGCCAGCCCGCCGGTCAGCAGTGCCACGCCGACGGTCGCCGCGACGCGGCGCACCCACGACGCGGCCGGAATCTTGAGGGACACCAGCACACGTGCAAGCTAGCAACCGCCGCACCGCAACCCGGCCCGGCCACGCGCGCCGTAACTGCCTCGTTACCAAAGCATTAGGCGCCGGATAGCAATCAGGGGAAGTCGATGTGGCGGCCCACGCCGGCCGCCGCTGCGCGATCGAGCACCAGCGAGCTCAGCGCGATGTCGTCCATGGCGATGCCCATGTTGAGGAACATCCGGCGGCCCGCGGTGGGTACCTCGACCTTGCCCGCCACCACGGAGCCCAGGTCGGTGGTGGGCTTGGGCAGACCGGAGAAGTACATGTCGATGACCGAGTTGTACTGGCCGGGGTCGTCGACGCTGTAGATCACCGCGTTGTCGAACGCGGCCTGCGCCATCGCGTCGGCGTAGTCCACGGGCAGCAGCAACGCATTGGGATCGGTGTTGGCACAGTCGATCTTCGGGTCCAGCGGCACGGTGATGGTGGTGATCACCAGATCCGCGCCCTCGACCGCGTCGGTGGGGCTGTCGGCCACCCGGGTAGTCCGGTCGCCGGCGTTGTCGAGCAGCTTCTGGGCGACGCCGTCGACGTAGTCGTAAGCCGTCACCTGGGTCAAGCCCGGGTGCACCTCCAGCGCGACCTCCAGGTGGCGGCGGCCCTGCAGCCCACACCCGACGATCGCCAGGTGCTTGGGGTCCCCCGGCACGTGCCGCATCGTCACCCCGGAGACGCCCGGTGTCCGCATCTCGGTGATCCAACCGCCGTCGAGCAACGCGATCGGGCGTCCGGTCTCGGCGTCGTTCATGATCACCGCGCCGTAGATGTACGGCAGGCCCTTGGCGTGGTTCCCCTCGTAGCCGGCCACCCACTTGATGCCGATCCGGTCCGAACCGCCCAGGTAGGCCGGCATCGCATGGATGAAGGCCGAGTCGCCGCGCGACGTTACCTTGGGCTTCGGCGGGTTCTGCACCAGACCGCGCGACTTCTGCAGGAAGGCGTCCTCGAGAACATCGATGATCTCTGCCCAGGTCAGGCCCAATCCCACGAGGTCGGCACGGTTCAGGACCAACATCTGATCGTCACTCATGCGAGAGACCGTAGCGCGCCGGGCGCTTCGCTACCGGGCAACTCCGTGCAGGAACATGTCGAGGACCTGCTCGACGTACTCGGCGCTGATCGGATTGTCGGCGAACAGCACATCGAAATTGATGGCGGCGGCCAACATGCGTGTCGCCGCGACCGGGTCGATGCCCTCCCGCAGTTCGCCGCGGTGCTGGGCGCGTCGGAATGTCACCGCCCAGGCGAACAACCGGTTGTCCCAGAAATCCCGCTGCACCTCGGTGGGATCGAAGTCCTTGCCCCTGGGCAGCATCGAATACAACTGTCGACGACCCTCCCGGGTCGAGGCGATGTCGACGGCGACCTCGAGGGCCTGCGATAGATCGCCCCGCAAGCTACCGGTGTCGGGGATGGGGATCACCGATGCGGAACTGGACAACACCGCGTCCATCAACAGGATGCGGCGGTCGACCCACATGGTCAGGATCACGTCGCGCTCGACACCGGCCCGCTTGGCCACCCGGTCGACGTGGAACCGGTCGATCCCCCGGTCGACGAGCTCGTCGAACGCCGCCCGCAGCACGACCTGCCGAATCTCTTCCGTGTCAGTGTCATCGGGTCTTGTCACGGGTCACACCCCCAACCACGACAGCGTCCGACGCCGGTTCCCTTCTACCCGGCAGGCTAGAACACGGCGGCCCGCCCCAAACCCAATTAGCCGAAGGGTACGAATCTAGCCGGCGGGCTGGACGTCGGCGTTCGCCGGCGGCGTGCTCGCCTGCGGCCCGAATCGCCGGTGTAGCCAGTCGAGCAACATCACCGCCCACACCGCCAGAACGAAACCGGATGCCAGAGCGGGCACCGGCGCATTGCGGTTGATGTAGCTGAAGAACCATGTGCCCAACAGCGCCGCCAGGACGGCCAACCGGAGGTCACCCTCCAGGACCGCCGCCGTGCCCAGCGCGGCGAGCACGGCATTGAAGCCGACGAACCCGGCATTGATCTCCCCGCCGGTGGTGCCGACGTGCGCGGCGATCGCGACCGCGATGAAGGCCGCCAGCACGGCGATCACCGCGTGGCGCCAGTTGCTCACCAGCAGCCCGAGGAAGAAGCACACCCCGGTCATGATCGCCGGTGCGAACAACGTCGCACCCAGCGCGGCCACCAGTGCGGCGCCCCACTTCACGTCCTCCACCGGCCACGGGCCGAAGTCGAGTTTCACCAACTCCGGCCGAGCGTCGGCGATGAACCAGATGACCCAGAACGTCGTGATGAACGGTGCGGCCAGGAACGGGATCGGCAACCACTTCCCCATCGCCACCGCGACCACGGCGACCACCGCGGCCAGCACCATCACCCACACCCACAGCGCGATTCCGGGCTGGTAGAAGTTGCCCATCGCCAGGCCCATCAAGCCCGAGTTGAAGCCGAACAGGCCGAGATCCAGCAAGGTGCGGTCGGCCTTGAGCAGCCGGGCGACCACGGTGGCGATGAACACCGACAGCACATAGAACACCGCCATGCGCCAACTGAAGGTCAGCACGCCGATGACGAACAGCAGACCGGTGATCTCGTTGGCCTGGAACGCGCACTGGGAGAAGCCGCGGAGGAACTGGCGCCAGAACGGCAGCGTCCCGAGTTTCGCCTCCGGCAGGACGTTCTTGCCCAGGACGGTCATGAGACCCCTTCCGCCGCCGTGTAGGCCCGCCACCCCGTGTGCTCGGTGATCTCCCGCTGGCCCTCCACCAGGGCCGGCTCCCCGATCACTCCGAGCACGGTCGAGCCGTCCTCCAGCCGAACCTTGCCGATCGAGAGTCCGGGCGGTTCGTTGAGCAGGATTCCGGCCAGTCCGGCGGCGGGAACCGACCACACCTCGACCGCGACGGCCACGCCCGAGCCGTCGGTGACGCGAATCATCGCCGGGTGGTCGTCGTTGATGGTCCACAGTCGGTACACCGGTTCGGTTCTGGTCTCGCGGGCGAAGGTGGCCCCCGCCGCGGCCATGTTGGGTGAGAGCTTCAGGCCGCGCATCAGCGTCCCGTTCACCGCCAGCAGGACGGCACCGGAGTCCGGTTGGGGCGCCGCGGTGGCGGGCTTGGCCTCGCCGACGATCCGGGTTCCGGACTCGCCGGCCAGGATCGCCGGGATCTCTTCGGCCGCACCGATCACCCCGGTGGCACCCGGTGTGCTCGCGACGAAGTCGGCCACGGCCTCGACCTTGGGTTCCATCGAACCCTTGCCGAACTGCCCGGAGGCGATGAACTCCCGCGCCTCCGCAACGGTGATGGTCTCCAGCCAGCGCTGCTCCGGCGTACCGAAATCGATGGCGACGCGCGGCACACCGGTGGGGATCATCAGCAGATCCGCGTTGAGGTCGTGCGCCAGCAGGCCCGAGGCGATGTCTTTGTCCACCACCGCTTCCACGCCGACCACGGTTCCGTCGGCTTCGACGGACACCGGGATGCCGCCACCGCCGACCGCGACCACGATCGCGCCGCTGTCCAGCAGTTGGCGGATCACCTCGGTCTCCAGGATCGCGGTGGGCCGGGGTGAGGCGACGGTGCGCCGCCATCCCCGGCCGGCGTCCTCAGCGATGGTCCAACCCAACGTGGCGGCCATCTCCTTGGCCTTGGCTTCGGCCAGGAACGACCCGACCGGCTTGGTGGGGTTCTGAAAGGCTGGATCGTCGAGGCTCACCACCGAGTGCGTGACCACCGCCACCACCGGCCGGGACAGGCCACGCCGGGACAGTTCGTTACGCAACGCCTTGACGAACATGTAGCCGATCGCGCCCTGGGTGTCGGCCACCGCGTAGTCGACCGGAACCGGGTCGACCTCGGCCTCGGCGAGCTCGGAGCGTCGCAGGATGAAGCCCACCTGCGGTCCGTTGCCATGGGAGACAACGAGTTTCCAGCCCTGCTCGATCATGTCGACCAGCGGTGGCACCGTCCGGCTGACCGTCTCGTACTGCTGCGGGATGGAGTCGTGCTCGGCGTCGGTCACCAGTGCGTTGCCGCCGAAGGCGACGATGGCGGTACTCACTCGGCAAGTCCGCTCGCCAGTGCGGCAATGGCGTCGTTGAAACAGGCCATCGGCGCGGTGGTGATGCCGGCGCCGATCTGCCCCACCCCGGCCTCCCGGTGCGCGATGCCGGTGTTGATGATCGGCAGCACGCCGGAGTCGGCGACGAGGCGAGCGTCGATACCGGCCGGTGTTCCGCCGAAGTTCAACGGCGGCAACGTGAATGCCGGATTGGCGCCGAGGGTGATGGTCAGCATGCGCCGGCTGTTGGCCGTCGCATCAGCGGGTGTGCCGCCGACGAATTGCACGATGGCCGGCGAGGCGGCCATCGCGAAGCCGCCCAACCCGTTGGTCTCGGTGATCGCCGAGTCGCCGAGATCCGCCGCCGCGTCGGCCACGGTGTAGCCCGGAAAGTACAGTCCGTCAACGGGATTGGCTGGCGCCTGGAACCACTGGTCGCCGGTTCCGCTGAGTTTGATGCCGAAGTTCACCCCGTTGCGGGCCATCACCGTGACCATGCTGCTGCCGGGAACCCCGGCGGCGGCATCGGTCATCGACTTGCAGGCCGCCATCGAGATGTTCAGGAAGAAGTGGTCGTTGCCCGCGACGAAGGCCAGGGCCTTGCGCACGGCGTCGGCCGCGATCCCGGAGTCCAACAGCGCCAGCGTGAGCCGCTTGAACAGCAGCGCCGAGGCCGCCGCGTTGCGGTTGTGCAACTCGTCGCCCATGTGCAGGGCCTGCGCCATCAGCGGCTTGAGGTCGGGGTCGGTCAGACCCCGCACCGCGACCTGCATGGTGTCGAAGAATTCGCCGCCCAGCCAGCGCAGCCGGTCCAGCACCTCCGGTGAGTTGGCGCCGAACCGCAGCACCTTGCCGAGGCCCTCGTTGAGGTTGCAGTAGGCGCGGTTGCCGGCTGCGGTGTTCTCCACCACCCACACCGGCATGGAGGGGCTGATGATGCCGGCCATCGGCCCGACCGCGCCGTGCTCATGACAGGGCTCCAGGGCCACCGCGCCGCTCTCGGCGAGCTTCTCGGCGCCGTCGAGGTCATCGGCCCAGCCCTCGTAGAGGATGGCACCGGCGATGGCGCCGCGTTGCGGGCCGCACATGTCCGGCCAGGCGATCGGCGGACCGGAGTGCAGGATCCGGCGCTCCCCTGGACCGAGGCCGGCGATCGCCTCACCCGCCCGCACCAGGTCGACCAGTCGGGGCTGGGCGGCCAGGTACCGGTCGTAGGCGACGCGGTTGGCCTCCTCGATGCGCGGATCACCGACGAGGGTGGCCAACGTCCACCCCAGGGCCGCGTCGGCGCCCGCCGGCGGGGCCCAGGTGATGTTGGTGACCTGACCACCGGCTGCGGTGATGTTGTTGGCGAATCCCTGCAGGCCGACGTTGACGACCTTCAGGTCCTCCTCGAACAGCTTCTTCATGCGCTGGCTCCCTGACGCTCGGCGATCAGCGTTGCCGACCAGACCGCTGCTTCGGCGTTGCTCGAGGCGACCAGCACACCCGCCGCCTTCAGTCCCGCAACGGATTTGGCGCGATCCTGCGGATCGAGGTCGGTACCACACACGTAACCGATGAACGCCACGGTCCTCCCTTCGGACCGGGCCTTGGCCCGCGCCGACCCGATGATGGCGAGCAGTTCGGCGGTGGGGTCGTCGGCAGAGCCGTAGCCGAGCACGATGTCGAACAACACCACCGCGGTGGTGGGGTCGGCGACCTCGTCGCGGATCCGCGCGTCCTTCTGGGACGGATCGATCATGGGATGCGGCCGACCCTGGGTGAACTCGTCGTCGCCCATGTCGACGATGGTGTTCTCCTGACTGGCCCGGATGTCGGCGAGCGCGGTGTTGCCCTTCACCGGCGTGTTGGAGTACGCCGAGATTCCGAACGAGCGGTGCACCAGCTGCGCTTCGTAGCAGAAGGTGCCACCGGAGAAGATGCCCCGCACGTAACGCTGGTTCGGCGCCATCGCGCGGGCGAGATCGGTCAGCGTTCTTCGGGTTTCGTTGGACAGCGTGATCTCGGCCGAACACGGCTGCTTGCCGGCGGCCAGTTCGACGGCCATGTCGGCGGCCTGCGCCAGGTAGGCGGCGCCATGGACGCCGTTGCGGGTGATCGACGCCGGGTCGGCGCCGAGGAAGATGACCACCACCGGTTTCTCGCTCGCCTCGGCGGCCGCGAGGACCTTCGCGGCCACGTCGGGTGAGGGCGGCTTGGACACCAGGACGATGACCGATGTGGCGGGGTCGCCGTCGAGGGCGGCCAGGCCGTGCAGCATCGAGATCCCGCCGATGGCGTCGGCGAGGTCGTGTCCGCCGGTGCCGAGCGCCTGGGAGACCCCCGAACCGTTCTGGTGAATGCGGACCGTGACCTCCTGGGTGCCGGTGCCCGAGGCGCCGACCACGCCGATGGGGCCGCGCCGGACCACATTGGCGAATCCCAGCGGGATGCCGTTGACGATCGAGGTGCCGCAGTCCGGGCCCATCACCATCAGATCGGCGTCGCGCGCGTACTGCTTGAGCGCCAACTCGGATTCGGGGGTGACGTTATCGCTGAAGATCATGACGTCCAGGCCGAGCCGCAGCGCCTTCATCGCCTCCGCCGCGGCGTAGTCGCCGGGGACCGAGATCAGCGCGAGGTTCAGCGCCGGGTCCTTGCCGACGGCCATCTGGATGCTCGTCGTCGGTGCGGCCGCGGCCGTCTCGTCGTCGCCGCCGCCCGGCGCGGCCGACAGCAGTTTGTCGGCGAGCGCAATCGCCTCCTCGCACGCCTCCTCGGTGCCCGCGACGGCCACCACGAGGTCGTTGGGCCGCACCTCGAAGGTGCCGAGCCCGGCCTGCGCGAGGTTGTCGACGTTGGTGGCCGACGCCATCACCACCGATGCGGCCTCGATGCCCGGGATCGCGGTGACCTGGGCCGAGACCGTCATCAAGGACACCGAGTCCTTGTAGAGGTTGGGGTAGAACCGCGAGCCGATACTCATCGGGCCGGCTAAGCGGTGGCGGCTAGGAAGCGGTCGGAGTCGGAGACCCAGCCGAAGATGGCCCCCTGAGCCTTGATCATCTCCAGGCCCACCCGCTGGAACTCCGGGAAGTACGACGCCACGCAATCGCTGAGGACCACGCATTCGTAGCCGCGGTCATTGGCCTCGCGAACGGTGGTGTGGACGCACACCTCGAGGGTCACCCCGCAGACCACCAGCGTCTTGATGCCCCGGTCGAACAGGATCTGCTGCAGGTCGGTGGCGTGGAAGGAACCCTTGCCCGGCTTGTCGATCACTGGTTCGCCCTCGATCGGATAGAGCTGGTGGATGATGTCGTGGCCCTGCTCACCGCGGACCAGGATGCGGCCCATCGGGCCGTCCTCGCCGATGAAGGTCTTGCCGCCGCGGGTGAGCTTGGCCGCCGGACAGTCGGTCAGGTCCGGACGGTGGCCTTCCCTGGTGTGGACCACAAACATCCCGATCTTCCGGGCCCGCTCGAGCACCCGTTGAATCGGCTCCACCGCCGCCAGCAGCAGCGAGGTGTCGTTGCCCAGCGCCTCGCCGAAACCACCGGGCAGCACGAAATCACGCTGCATGTCGATGATGACGAGGGCGGTGCTGTCCACCTCGAAGTCCAAGGGGAACGGCTCGGCGTCAATCGTGGCCATGGAACATCCTTTCGGACGGCGGCCGAATTCCGGCCACGTGTCGACCCCCTGGGGACATTGAATATTCGCCGACGTCAATTTCGGGCGGATTGGCGAAAAATTCCCGCGGTGTTTGGTGGCGTCATGGGATGAGGCCCGCGCCTGTGCGGCCCACCGATCGCCGCGAGGCCCACCGGCTAGCCTGATCTCCCATGGCAGCTTTGGTTCTCTACGAGGTCCGCGACCGGGTCGCGCTGATCACCGTCAACGACCCCGACCGCCGCAACGCCGTCACCGCGGAGATGTCCGAGCAGCTGCGCGACGCCGTGAGCCGTGCCGAGTCCGATCCGGAGGTCAACGCCGTCGTCGTCACCGGCGCGGGCAAGGCGTTCTGCGCGGGCGCCGATCTCTCCGCCCTGGGAGCCGCGGCCCGGGACGGCCTCGAACGCATCTATGCCGGATTCATGGCCGTCGGGCGCTGCACGCTGCCCACCATCGCCGCGGTCAACGGCGCCGCGGTGGGCGCCGGCCTGAACCTGGCCCTGGCCGCCGATGTGCGGATCGCCGGACCGCACGCATTGTTCGATCCGCGTTTCCAGAAGCTCGGCATCCATCCCGGCGGCGGGGCCACCTGGATGTTGCAGCGCGCGGTCGGCCCCCAGGTCGCCCGGGCGGCGCTGCTGTTCGGAATGCGCTTCGACGCCGACGCCGCCGCGGCCTACGGCCTGGTGCTCACGGTCGCCGACGACCCGGTGGCCGCCGCCCTGGAGTTGGCGGCCGGTCCGGCCGCGGCGCCCCGCGAGGTGGTCCTGGCCACCAAGGCGTCGATGCGGGCCACGGCGATCCCGGGCTTCCTCGACACCGATCACCACGAGGCAGCGAAGAACATCGAGCTGGGGCCGCAGGCGGAGTCCATCGAGTCACCGGAGTTCAAGGCCCGGCTGGCGGCGGCGCAGCGCCGCTGACCGCGCGCCGCTACAGGTCGAGCAGCGCCGTCTCCGGGGCTTCGACGAGTCCGCGCAGGTGGGTCAGGAAGGCCGCCACCTGCGCCCCATCGGCGATCCGGTGGTCGAAGACGCAGGTCAGGGTCATGGTGGGCCGGGCAACGACGGCGTCGTCCACGACGACCGCCCGGGGTTTGAGTGAACCCACGCCCAGGATGGCGGCCTCCGGGTAGTTGATGACAGGCACACCTTCGTCCAGACCCAGCGCACCGAAATTGGACACCGTGAAGGTCGAGTTGCCCAGTTGCCCCGGCGTCAGCGTGCCCGCCCGCGCCCCCTCGACGAGGTGGTCGACGGCGGCCGCCAACTCGCGGGTGGTGCGCCGGTGTGCCTCGTCGATCACCGGGACGACCAGCCCGCGCCCGCTGGCCACGGCCACGCCCAGCCGGATGCCGGGGTGCCTGCGAATCCGTGGTCCGTCTGCGGATTCCACCCAGGAGGCATTGAGCCCGGGGTGCCGAGTCAGGCTCAGCACCACGAGTCGCAGGGTCAGGACGAACGGGGTGATCCCGAGCCGGTCGCGAAGCCGCAGCAGCGCCGTGCAGTCGACCTGCACGCTCGCGTGGGCATCCGGAATCTTGCTGCGCGACAACGTCATCTGCGCGGCCATCCGGGCCTGGACACCGACCACCGGGGTGCTGTCCGGCTGACTGCCCGCGGCCGCCAGCACCTCCGCGCCGGTGATGATGCCGTCATCGGAGCCGGGTCGTACCGTCGTCAGGTCGACGGCGAGGTCGGCGGCGAGTTTGCGGACCTTGGGCGCGGCCCGCGGGCGCCGGCTGATGTCCATGGCTTCATCGGTTCCATAGCCGACCAGAACCGGCTTCCGGTTCGGCGACGAACCGTTGGTGGCGGCGGGCAGCCCGGTGGCGATGCGCGCCAACAGCGTTCCCACCGGCAGGGTTTCGCCCTCGGCTCCGCCGAGTGCGACGACGCGTCCGGCATACGGGCTGGGGATCTCCACCTCCGCCTTGTTGGTCTCGACGGTGCACAGCGCCTGGTTGAGCGTCACCTCGTCGCCGACGGTGACGGCCCAGCCGGTGATGGTGGCGTCAAGCAGGCCCTCCCCGAGGTCGGGGACGAGGAAATCCCGGGTGCCGTCGTCGGTGCTCATGGCCGTCGCAGCACTTTCTCGACGCAGTCCATCAGCCGGTCGACGCCGGGTAGCCACAGCTTCTCCAGCCGGGCCGGTGGGTAGGGCGTATCGAATCCGGTGGCGCGCAGCACCGGCGCCTCCAGGTCGTAGAACAGCTCTTCGGAGATCCGGGCCGCCAGTTCGGCGCCGAAGCCGAGCGTGCGTGGACCCTCGTGCATGACGACCGCCCGGCCGGTCTTGGCGATCGAGGCGGCGACGGTGTCGAAGTCCAGTGGGTTCAGCGAGCGCAGGTCGACCACCTCGAGGCTCCAACCATGTTGCTGGGCGGCCAGTTCCGCCGCATGCAGCGCGGTGCCGACCAATCCGCCGTAGGTCACCACGGTGGCATCGTCACCGGTGCGGCGCACCGTGGCGCGACCGATCGGCGGCGCGGGTCGGGTGAGGTCGATGGCCTCTCGCTCCCAGTAGCGGCGTTTCGGCTCGAGGTAGATCACCGGGTCAGGTGCGGCGATCGAATGCCGGAGCAGCCAATAGGCATCCGAGGGGGTGGCCGGCACGACGACCTTCAGGCCCGCCGTGTGCGCCCAGTAGGTTTCGGTGGACTCCGAGTGGTGTTCGACGGCGCCGATGCCGCCGAACGACGGAATCCGCACCGTCACAGCCATGTTCACCGCGCCGCGGGTGCGCATCCGGTACTTCGCGAGGTGGCTGACCATCTGGTCGAAGGCCGGGTAGGAGAAGCCGTCGAATTGGATCTCCGGCACCGGCACGAAGCCCCGGATGGCCAACCCGACGGCGACGCCGATGATGGCTGCCTCCGCGAGAGGGGTGTCGAAACACCTTTGCCCCCCGAAGGTTTCGGCGAGACCCTCGGTCACCCGGAACACCCCGCCGAGGGTGGCGACATCCTCACCGAAGACCAGCACCCGGTCGTCGGCCGCCATCGCGTCGTGCAGGGCCCGGTTGATCGCCGCCGCCATGGTGAGGCTGGTGACCTCGGGCAGGTCGGTCAGCAGCGGTCTGATCGGTTCGGGGTTGTCGTCGCCGGACATCGCCGGCCGCTCGATGATCTGGGTCATCTCAGGCCTCCTTCGCCAACTCGGTGAGAAGTTGGTGCTTCTGCGCCATCAGCGCGGGCGTGATCTCGGCATAGACGTGGTCGAACAGCTCCCCCGGATCCGGGTCGGGACCGTCGATCACCGCGGTGCGCGCTTCGGCCCGTAGCCGCGCCGAGCGGGCGGCGGCACGCTGCTCGACGCGATCGGTCCACACCCCGGTGTCCTGCAGGTAGGTCCGGTAGCGGTCGATCGGGTCGCGCGCCGCCCACTCCTGCAGTTCCTCCGCGCTGCGGTAGCGGCTCGGATCGTCGGAGGTGGTGTGCGGTCCCATCCGGTAGGTGACGGCCTCGATCAGGGTGGGCCCCTCGCCGGCGCGGGCCCGGGCGGCGGCCTCGGCCATCACCGCATAGCAGGCCAGGACATCGTTTCCGTCGACGACGATGCCTTCCATCCCGTATCCGGCCGCGCGGGCGGCGATGGACGGCGCCGCGTGCTGGCGGTGCACCGGCACCGAGATGGCCCATTGGTTGTTCTGCACGTAGAACACGCAAGGCGCCTTGGTCACCGCGGCGAGGTTCATCGCCTCGTGGGTGTCACCCTCGCTGGTGGCACCGTCGCCGAGGAACGCCACGGTCACCGAGTCCTCCCCGAGCCGTTGGGCGGCCATCGCGGCACCGACGGCGTGCAGGGTATGGGTGGCGATGGGGATGGCGATCGGGGCGCAGCACTTCTGGGTGAACTCAAGACCGCCGTGCCAGGTGCCGCGCCACATCGCGGCCATCTGGGTGGGGGTGATGCCGCGCGCCAGGAAGGCGCCCAGCTCGCGGTACTGCGGGAACAGCCAGTCCGTCTTGTGCAGGCACGCGGCCGCACCGACTTGGGCGGCTTCCTGGCCGCGGCATGCCGCGTAGAGGGCCAACTCGCCCTGGCGTTGCAGGTTGACCCATTCACCGTCGAGATCGCGGGTGACGACCATGGTCTCGTAAAGCCAGGTCAGGAGCTCTGGCGGCAGGTCTCGGCGGTAGCGGTCCTCCGCAGTCGCGGTCCCGTCGGGTGCGATGAGCTGCACCGGTTGTCCCATACCGCCTCCTCCGGTCACCGGCATGTTCGGCCGGGCACGACCTCAGGGTCTGCTCAGTGCGGAGGCGGTCAGAGCAAAACCCGTGGTGGCGGGGTGCCAGCTAGCGGCCGGGGTCGGGCGCAAGCTGGACGATGCGCTCTGCTCGCCGCAGCACCGGGGCATCCACCATTATGCCCTCGAACTGGAAGACGCCGCGCTCTTCGCGGGCCGCCGCGAGCACGTGTCGCGCCCACTCGACCTGCTCGGGAGTGGGCGTGTACCCGTCCCGGATGACCGCGATCTGGCTCGGATGAATGGCCACCTTGACGTCGAAGCCCACCGAGACGGCATCATCGACCTCGGCACGCAGGCCGTCGAGGTTCTTGATGTCGAGGTAGACCGAGTCCAGCGCCAGCTTCCCGTACGCCTTGGCGGCCAGCAGGCTCTGCGATCGCACATGCCGGGCGACCTCACGGTAGGACCCGTCCGGGTAGCGGTTGGCGGTGCCGCCGAGGACGGCGAACAGGTCCTCGGCGCCCCACATGACGGCGAACGCGTTGTCCACCCGGGCGGTCTCGGTGACCGCCAGCGCGCCCAGGGGCGTCTCGACCAGGACCACGACGTCCAGCGGAGCCAGCGCGCCGACCTGATCGGCCGACTCGGTCTTGGCCAGCATGACTGCGGTGTAGGGCGTTTGGGCGAGTGCCTCGAGATCGCGGGGGTGATCGGCGGTGGCCGTCGGGTTCACCCGGACCACCGTGCGCCCCGGGTCGAGCCGGCTGGCCACCAGCGCCTGCCGGGCGGCGTCGCGGTCCTTGGCCGCCACCCCGTCCTCCAGGTCGAGGATCACCACATCGGCTGCGGCGGCGGCCTTCTCGAATCTCTCCGGCCGGTCCGCCGGGCAGAACAGCCAGGCCGGTCCGGGATCGGTGAGGGCCATCAGGCGGGCCGCTTCCGAACATCCTCCGGATCGGTCCGCTCGCTCCCCGACGTTCCGTCGGGTCGCTTGCGAACCATGGTCTTGCGAGAGGCCGTCGCGACGATATCGCCGTGCTGATTGCGGGCGGTGTGCGCGAACGTGACGATGCCTTCGCCGGGCCGGCTCTTGGACTCGCGCTTGTCGGTCACCACCGTCTCGGCGTACATGGTGTCACCGTGGAACAGCGGCTTCGGGAACGCGATCTCGGAGAAGCCGAGGTTCCCGACGATGGTGCCCTGGGTCAGCTGGGCCACCGACAGCCCGACCAGCGTGGACAGCGTGAACATCGAGTTCACCAGCCGCTGATGGAACGGCGGCAGGGCATCGGAGAACGCGGCATCCAGGTGCAGCGCCTGGGTGTTCATCGTCAGCGTGGTGAACAACACGTTGTCGGCTTCGGTGATGGTGCGTCCGGGGCTGTGCACGTAGCGCACTCCGAGTTCGAACTCCTCGAACCACAGGCCGCGCTGGACCACGACCTTCTCCCCGGTGTTCACATCGGTCACCGTCAGAGACCCAACTGCCGGGCGATCAGCATCAGTTGCACTTCGGTTGTGCCCTCACCGATCTCGAGGATCTTGCTGTCCCGGTAGTGCCGGGCCACCGGGTATTCGTTCATGAACCCGTAGCCGCCGTGGATCTGCGTCGCATCGCGGGCGTTGTCCATCGCAGCCTCGCTGGCGACGAGTTTGGCGATCGCCGCCTCCTTCTTGAAAGGCTTGCCCGCCAACATCAACGCGGCGGCGTCGTAGTAGGCGGTGCGGGCGGCGTGGGCGCGGGCCTCCATGCGCGCGATCTTGAACTCGATGGCCTGGTAGCGCGCGATCGGCTGGCCGAAGGCGGCCCGCTCCCCGGCGTACTTCACGCTCTCGTCGACACAGCCCTGCGCCGCCCCGGTGGACAGCGCCGCGATCGCGATCCGGCCCTCGTCGAGGATCCGAAGGAAGTTGGCGTAGCCGCGACCCCGCTCCCCGAGCAGGTTCTCCTCGGGCACGCGGACGTCGTCGAAGGTCAGCGGATGGGTGTCCGAGGCGTTCCAGCCCACCTTGTCGTAGGCGGGTTCGGCGGTGAAGCCCGGTGTCGGCACCGGGACCAGGATCGAGGAGATCTCCCGCTTGCCACCCGCGGCGCCGGTGACCGCGGTGACGGTGACCAGCTTGGTGATGTCGGTGCCGGAGTTG
>CAZHUU010000058.1:22190-28993 GCA_964535335.1 uncultured Mycobacterium sp. | reverse complement strand
GAAGCGGGTGAGGCCGGCGATCAGGATGCCGGACATGGCCACGGTCGGCATGATGAAGTGTGCCCAGCTTCCGTTGCCGACCACCGGCAGCCAGTTCAGCCAGTAGGCGAAGACCAGGATCATCAGCGTGGCGAGCACGAAGTTCGGCACCGCGTAGAAGAGGAAGGCGAAGGTCATGATGGCGCTGCCGACCCAGGACCTGCGCCAGATCGCCGCCAGCACGCCGAGCGGTATCGACAGCGCCAGCGTCAGCGCGACGCTCGAAAGGAGAAGTTGCAGCGAGGGCCAGATGCGTTCGGCGACGACGGCCGAGACGGGCCGGCGCTCCACGTAGGAAAGGCCGAACTGGCCGTCGAGGAAGGATCCCAGGAAGGCGACGTACTGCTCGGCGACGGAGCGGTCGAGGCCGTAATAGGCGATGAGGATCCTGCGATCCTCCTGGGTGAGGCCCTGGCCGGCGACGTAGTCGATCGGATTGCCGGAAAGCCGCGTCGCGGCGAAGGCGAGCGTGACGACCACCAGGAAGGTCAGCAGGATGCGCGCCGCGGCCCGGTGCTGATCCACGCGCTCGAGGGCTTCTCCGACGCCGGGCACGCCATCCGGCTGGCCGCCGACCACCTGAAGAACTCCCTGGACACCGAGCTGGTGGCGTCCTTCGCCATCGACGAGCTGCTGGACTACCGCTCGCGGCGCCCGCCGATGACGTTCAAGACCGACCACTTCACCGCCTACGACGACCCGCAGCTGAACCTCTACGCCCTGCACGACAGCGTCGGCACGCCGTTCCTGCTGCTGGCCGGGATGGAACCGGACCTGCGCTGGGAGCGATTCATCACCGCGGTGCGGCTGCTGGCCGAGCGGCTCGGGGTACGGCGGACCATCGGCCTGGGCACCATCCCGATGGCGGTGCCGCACACCCGTCCGGTGAGCATGACCGCGCACTCCAACAACCGGGAGCTGCTGGGCGATCACCAGCCGTGGGTGGGTGAGGTGCAGGTGCCCGCCAGCGTCTCCAACCTGTTGGAGTACCGGATGGCCAAGCACGGGCACGAGGTGGTCGGCTTCACCGTGCATGTGCCGCACTACCTGGCCCAGACCGACTACCCCATCGCCGCCGAGGCGCTGCTGGCACAGGTCGCCCAGGCCGGTTCGCTGCAGTTTCCGCTGCAAGCCCTGACCGAGGCCGGGGCCGAGATCCGCGCCAAGATCGACGAGCAGGTGGAGGGCAGTATCGAGGTCGCTCAAGTGGTGACCGCCCTGGAGCGCCAGTACGATGCTTTCGTTGCCGCTCAGGAGAACCGGTCGCTGTTGGCCCGGGACGAGGAACTCCCGAGCGGTGAGGAATTGGGTGCGGAGTTCGAGCGATTCCTGGCCCAGCACGCTGAGGACTTCAAAGACGGTTTCACCGACAACGGCGAGACCTGAGGAGTCACCCGCCGCGACGACGAGGTTGGACATGACGCAGCGAAAGCCCAATCTGCAAGCGGTGCGTGAACTCACCCCCACGCTGCACTTCCAGACCATCCACGGCTACCGGCGGGCGTTCCGGATTGCCGGCTCGGGACCGGTGCTGCTGCTGATCCATGGGATCGGGGACAACTCGACGACCTGGCACTCGGTGCACAGCAAGCTGGCGCAACGGTTCACCGTCGTCGCCCCCGATCTGCTCGGCCACGGGCAGTCCGACAAGCCGCGCGCGGACTACTCGGTGGCCGCCTACGCCAACGGGATGCGCGATCTGCTGAGCGTGCTCGACATCGAGAAGGTCACCGTGGTCGGCCATTCGCTGGGCGGCGGCGTGGCCATGCAGTTCGCCTACCAGTTCCCGCAATTGGTGGAGCGGCTGATCCTGGTCGGTGCAGGCGGGGTCACCAAGGACGTCAACGTCGCACTGCGGTTCGCCTCGCTGCCACTGGGCGGCGAGGCGCTGGCGCTGCTGCGGGTGCCGATGGTGCTGCCGGTGCTGCAGATCGCCGGCCGGGCGCTGGGCACCGTGTTCGGATCCACCGGCCTGGGCCGCGACATCCCCGACGCGCTGCGCATCCTGACCGATCTGCCCGAACCGACCGCGTCGTCGGCGTTCACCCGCACCCTGCGTTCGGTGGTGGACTGGCGCGGGCAGGTGGTGACCATGCTTGATCGATGTTATCTGACCGAATCCGTTCCCGTGCAACTCATCTGGGGTGACCAGGACGCCATGATCCCGGTCAGCCACGCCCGGATGGCGCATTCGGCCATGCCCGGATCGCGCCTGGAGATCTTCTCCCGGTCCGGCCACTTCCCATTCCACGACGATCCCGACCGCTTCGTCGAGGTCGTGGAGCGTTTCATCGACGAGACCGTGCCGGCCGAATACGATCAGGCACTCCTTCGTGACCTGCTTCGCCACGGTGTGAGCGAACGCTCGGTCTCCGGTTCACTCGACACCCGCGTCGCGGTGTTCGACGCGATGGACACCGACGAACGCAGTGCCACCTGACCTGTCGGTTTGCGGCGAGTCGTAGAGTCGGTTCATGACCGTCGATGTCACCGTGCTCCGGGTGTTCACCGATGCCGACGGGAACTTCGGCAATCCGCTGGGCGTGGCCGACGCCGCGGCGGTTCCTACCGGCGACCGGCAGCGGCTAGCCACCGAATTAGGTTACAGCGAAACGATATTCATCGATCTGCCGCCGCGGGGCTCGGCCAGCGCGCACGCGCGCATCTTCACCCCCGCCACCGAGCTGGCGTTCGCCGGGCACCCGACGGTGGGCGCGGCCTGGTGGCTGGCAGAACACGGGATGGCCGTCCGCACGCTGCAGGTGCCGGCCGGGATCGTGCAGGTCGGCCGCGACGGCGAATTCACCACGGTGCGAGCCCGCGCGGAGTGGTCGCCGGAGTTCGTCATGCAGCAGGTGACCTCCGTCGACGAACTGATGGCCGCCGATCCGGCCGGTTATCCCGACGACAGCTACCACTACCTGTGGACCTGGCTGGACCGCGACAACGGGGGCATTCGGGCCCGGATGTTCGCCAATGACCTCGGCATCGTCGAGGACGAGGCCACCGGGTCGGCCGCCGTGCGACTGACCGACCACCTCAGCCGCGACCTGGCGATCACCCAGGGCAAGGGCTCACAGATCTACACCACGTGGAATCCCGAGGGATGGGTGACGGTGGCCGGCCGGGTCGTCAGCGACGGTGTTCGCCGGATCGGCTGAGCACCTCAGCCCGACGTGGTGATGCGGTGGGCGCGCAGCGCCTCGATCTCCCGCTCGAAATCCTCCGCGGAGGAAAAGGACCGGTACACCGAGGCGAACCGCAGGTAGGCCACCTCATCGAGTTCCCGCAAGGGTCCCAGGATCGCCAGGCCGACCTCATTACTGGGCACTTCCGGCGATCCGGTCGCGCGGACGGTGTCCTCGACCTGCTGGGCCAGCAGGTTCAGGGCGTCATCGTCGACCTGACGGCCCTGACATGCCCGACGGACGCCGCTGATGACCTTCTCGCGGCTGAACGGCTCGGTGACGCCGCTGCGTTTCACCACGGCCAGCACGGCGGTCTCCACCGTGGTGAACCGGCGGCCACACTCCGGGCACGACCGGCGCCGGCGGATCGCCTGCCCCTCGTCGGTCTCGCGGGAATCGACCACGCGGGAATCCGGGTGCCGGCAGAAAGGACAGTGCATGACCGCTCCCTCGCCTCCACCGGTGCCGGATGTATCAGACGACACAGAGCCTACCTGCGCCGTCCACCGTGCGGCCACGGCCTGCAGCAGCGGCAGCACAGCGCCGGTCCGGGTCTCGACGCCGGTTGTGCGGCAGGTCATTTCGCCGCCCGTCACCGGTGCGGGTCAGCCCAGCGGGGCGATCAGGGTCTGCCCGGCGTCCAGCGCGGCCGAATCGAGCTTGTTCAGCTCGCGGATGCGCTGCATCACCTGCGTCGCCGGGGCGTCCGGAGCGACCCGTCCGGCCAGCTGCTGCAGCGTCTCGCCGGCCTGGACCTGCACCACGGCCAGCTGGTCCGGGAGCGCCGCCGGGGCGGGCTGCTCGCCGTTGACGTGCGCCAGGAATCCCAGCCACAGGGTGATCAGCGCGGCCAGCCCCGCCAGGGCGACGGTGACCGTGGTGCTGACCGGCCTGGCGGCCGGATGCACGGCGCGGGAGACGGCGGTCCCGGTTCCGCGGTAGCGCAGCGGAGCCACCGGTGGGCGGGCGGGCGCCGGGCGGTGGCCGCCGGCCCGGACCAGGTCCGGGCGGTGACCGCCGACACGAACCGGGCGGGTCCGGACCCGACCCGCGACGACGATCGCCTCGCGCCGCACCGGCCGACATGGCATAACCTGCCGATCATCGATGACTGTCATGTCCGCTCCTTCCGCCTGCCGACACCCGATGTGTTCGCTCGGATGTTCGAACTGTACTCGATCACACGTTCGAAAACCGAACACCTGAGCGAGCGTGTCGCAAGCCTAGATCGGGGCACCGACAAGTTCCGCCGCCCGAACGCCGAGGAAACCGGCGTCCGGCGACACGCTCGAACAAATGTTTGATCCGGGGCGTGATCGGGACTACATTCGCCCCATGAGCGACAGCAGCGAGACCACGGAAGCGCGGGCAGCGGGACTTACCGAACGGCAGCGAACCATCCTCGACGTCATCCGCGCCTCGGTCACGACCAGGGGCTATCCCCCGAGCATCCGCGAGATCGGCGATGCCGTGGGCCTCACCTCGACATCGTCGGTCGCCCACCAGCTGCGCACCCTCGAGCGCAAGGGCTATCTGCGCCGCGACCCGAACCGTCCGCGGGCGGTGGACGTGCGTGGCGCCGACGACGTCGCGGCCTCGGTGGTCACCGACGTGGCGGGTTCGGACGCGCTACCGGAGCCGACCTATGTGCCGGTGCTGGGCCGCATCGCGGCGGGCGGTCCGATTCTGGCCGAGGAGGCCGTCGAGGACGTCTTCCCGCTGCCGCGCGAGCTCGTCGGTGAGGGGTCGCTGTTCCTGCTCAAGGTCGTCGGCGAATCCATGGTGGACGCGGCGATCTGCGACGGGGACTGGGTGGTCGTCCGTCAGCAGAACGTCGCCGACAACGGTGACATCGTGGCGGCCATGATCGACGGTGAAGCGACCGTCAAGACCTTCAAGCGCACCGGCGGCCAGGTCTGGCTGATGCCACACAATCCGGCGTTCGACCCGATCCCCGGCAACGACGCCGCGGTGCTGGGCAAGGTCGTGACCGTGATCCGCAAGATCTAGCGGCGGCTACTCCGGCGCCTTGACGAATCCATTGGCCTGCGCCAATTCCTCACTGGCGAACCACACTTCGGGCACGGTGTGGTCGTACAGCGCCGACTCCGGGGTGTAGTACAACCCCGAGTGGGTGTTCGCCTTGATCGAGTAGCCCTCCGGTGCCTGATACGGGTCGGCCAGTGGCAGATGGATCGCCGGCCGGTGCGCCGCGTCGGCGTCGTCGTACTCCGGTTCGTCCCCGATGTCGGCACCGCTGTCATAGGGCCCGTCGTCCGGTTCGGCGACGTCGTAGTCGGTGACCGGGTACTGAGCGGGCTCCGCGACCTCGGCCGGCTCCTCGGCCGCGCGGCGGCGCCGCGGCGCACCGTAATCGCCGAGGTCCAGCCGCCACATCGACGACGAGGAGTCGATGTTCACCGCGGCATGGCGTCCGGAGTCGCCGAGTTCGGGTTCCGGCTCCAGTTCCGGCTCGGGTTCGGCGGTGGCCCAACTCGACTCGTGCAGGAGTTCGACCTCCTCCACCTCGACGGGCTGCTCGGCGAAGTCCGAGTGCGGCTCGTCGACCGGGATCCGGGTGGGGGTGGTGTCGATGGAGTCGGGATCGCCGTCGAAGACGTCCTCGGCGCCGGGCATGGTCTTGGCGGGTCCGCCGGGCGCGGCCCAGTGATCCGCCTGCCCCGGCTCGCCGTACCGCGGCAGCTGCGCCGGGCCGGTGGCCTCGCTGGGCCAGTGCTCCCCGTCGTCGTAGCCGGCGGTGGCGCGCCGCCGTTGTAGCCACAGCAGGCCGAGGCCGAGCACGGCGATCAGCAGCAGGATCGGGATGATCACCAGCAGCCACCACCAGTGCCAGGTCAAGGCCTTGCCGGACTTGCCCGAACCCGAGCCGGGTGCCTGCGGACCGCCGGCGGGCACCTCGACGCCCGACAACGACGAGGCCAGGTCGGCCGGTTTGGTGCTGAAGGCGCCGGACGCCTTGTTCCAGGAGATCTCGCCGTTGGCGAACTTCTGGGTCAGGTCGTCGCCGTCGACCGACTGCTCGCCGGTCGGGACGCCGAGCTTGCCGGTCGCTCCGCCGAGCTTGTCCCAGGCCGCGTTGATCGCGCCCCGCACAACGATGGCGCCGTTGTCGGGAGTCCAGAAGATCACCGGCTTGTCGGGCGCGCTGAACGTGGTGACCCGGCTGTTGGGGGCGCCACCGTCGGCTTCTGCGGCGTTCGGGAAGCCGAGGTCGCCGGTGGGGCCGCCGGCCGACTCGTACTTGGACAGGATCGCCCCGGTCACGGCGTGGGCGCCGGTGGCCGGCGAGTAGAAGATCTTGCCGCCGGCGTAGCCCTGCGCGGCGCCGTTGTCGCCGACCGTGGTCTGGGCGCCCTGCCGTGCACCCAGTGGGCCGGCGATTCCGCCCGCCGCGCGCCAGGCCCGGTTGATGGCCGTGGTCGCGTCGGTGGGAACGTCGACACCGGTCAGGTTGCTCGCCAGATCCGGCGGGACCGAGGTGAACGTCTTGGTGCCGGCGTTGTAGGACAGTTCGCCGCCGCTGAACTTCTGGGCCTGCTGTCGTTCGTCGTCGCG
>CAZHUU010000058.1:0-22180 GCA_964535335.1 uncultured Mycobacterium sp. | reverse complement strand
CCGCCGGTGAACTTCTGGCTGATGACGTCACCGTTGTAGCTCTCGTCCTCGACCGGGACGCCGAGCGTGCCCGCGGATCCGCCGAGCTTGTCCCAGGCCGCGTTGATGGCGCCGCGAACCACCCAGGCTCCGGTGTCGGGCGTCCAGAAGATCGCCGGCTTGTCGGCGGCGCTGAAGGTGCTGACCCGGCTGTCCGGGCCGACCAGGCCCGCCGCCTCGTCGATGGTCGGGAAGCCGAGATCACTGTCGGCCGGGCCACCCAGGGCCTGGTACCGGTTCAGGATCTCGCCGTAGATCAGGTGGGCGCCCGTGGCGGGGGTGAAGAAGATCTTCCCGCTGGCGAAGTTCTGGCCGTATCCGTCGCCGACCTGGTAGACGTCGCCGTCCTTGTTGCCGAGTACCGAGTCGGGGCCGCCCGCCGACTGCCATGCCTGGTCGATCGCGGCGCTGGCGTCGCTCTCCGGCGACGCGACCGCCCCGGGTGCCATCAGCACAGCCGCGGTCGCCGCCGCGACGACGCACAGCGCCAGCCGCCCGACGCCTCTACTGAGACGACTTCCAAGCCACGTCATGCACGCTCCCGCAGTTTCGGTCAAGATGCCGCTACTCATATTCCGCGCCAACTGTGTGTCAGCAGAGCATGACACGCGGCGATATCGCCGTTAGGCACGCGAAATATGCCGAATTGGGTCCAGAATCGGCGTTTCCGGCTGCAATCGGAGCCATATCAGCCGAAAAGGCGGGCAGATCCGGCTGTCAGACGCCCAGGCTGCGGCCGATGATCTCTTTCATGATCTCGGTCGTGCCGCCGTAGATCGTCTGCACCCGGGCATCCAGGTAGGCCCGCGCCACGGTGGACTCGCGCATGTAGCCGTAGCCGCCGGGCAGCTGCAGGCAACGGTCGATGAGCTTCACCTGGGCCTCGGTGGTGTACCACTTGGCCATCGCGGCCTGCTCGGCGGTGAGTTTCTCGTCGAGGTGCAGGCGGATGAACTCGTCGGTCATGATCCGCACCGCGGTGGCCTCGGTGGCCAGCTCGGCCAGCAGGAAGCGGCTGTTCTGGAAGGAGCCGATCGGCTTGCCGAACGCCTTGCGCTCCCGGGTGTACTCGATGGTCTGCTCCAGCACCGCTTCCATTGCGGCGGCGGCCATGATGGCGATCGAGATGCGCTCCTGGGGCAGGTTCTCCATCAGGTAGATGAAGCCCTTGCCCTCCTCGCCGAGGAGGTTCTCCGCGGGCACCTTGACGTCGGTGAACGACAGCTCCGCGGTGTCCTGGGCGTCCAAACCGATCTTGTCGAGGTGCCGGCCGCGCTCGAAACCCTCCATGCCACGCTCGACGGCCAGCAGCGAGAAGCCCAGTGCGCCCTTGTCGGGGTCGGTCTGGGCCACCACGATCACGAGGTCTGCGTTGATGCCGTTGGTGATGAACGTCTTCGAGCCGTTGAGGATGTAGTGGTCACCCTCCTTGACCGCCCGGGTCTTGATGCCCTGCAGGTCACTGCCGGTGCCGGGTTCGGTCATGGCGATTGCGGTGATCATCTCGCCGGTGCAGAACTTGGGCAGCCAGCGCTGCTTCTGCCCCTCGGTGGTCAGGCGCAGCAGGTACGGGGCGACGACGTCGTTGTGCAGCGAGAAGCCCAGACCGCTGTAGCGGCCGGCCACCGTCTCCTCGACGACGATCGTGTTGTAGCGGAAGTCGGGGTTGCCGCCACCGCCGTACTCCTCGGGCACCGCTATGCCCAGGAAGCCCTGCTTGCCGGCCTCCAGCCAGACACCGCGGTCGACGATCTTGTCCTTCTCCCACTGGTCGTGGTACGGCGCGACGTGGCGGTCGAGGAACGCCCGGTAGGACTCGCGGAACAGTTCGTGCTCGGGCTCGAACAGGGTGCGCTGGTACTTCACGGCTGCGTTCTTATCTGACGACACGGGTGACCTCCGGACGGCGCGACAGGATCTTGCGACGAGGATAGACCAACCGGGCGGTTGGTTGCCCCGCGGGGATCCTTCGCCCGTGCGCGGGCTTGAGATCGGGTTTGCGAGATGAATACCAGATACGTTGCCAACGCTGACCGGGATACCTGCAATCACAATGCAGTGGCCTGGCATTTCTCCGATATTTCGATGATTTCCGCCATCCGAATGTCATGATTTTGGTTAACCACATGTCCATGAGAGGCTTTGCTGATGCGCACCCAGCTGCACTCCGCCGCACGCTCCGCCCTCGTCGCAGTCCTCGCGGTGATCGCCACCGTGGTCCTGGGCATCACCACGAGCCTCGGCGTGGCGTTCACCCTGACGGCGACGACCGCATTGATCGTGCCGGGCACCGGGACGCCCAACCCGGGGGCCGTCGGGGACTACGAGGCCAATGCGCGCGACTACTACATCGAGACCACCACGGCGCTCTGCCAACCGAGCTGCGCCACCGCGCCGGTGCCCTACATCGCGCAGTTCTGGCCCTTCCCGTTCCCGGGGTGGGGTGGGCTGTCCGGTGCGCGGTGGAACGTCTCGGTCGCCAGCGGCGTGGCCCAACTGACCAGTGACCTGATCGGCACCTACAACCCGACGCCCGACAACCAGGTCGTCGTGTTCGGCTATTCCCAGGGCGCCACCGTCGCCAGCCAGGTGAAGCGCAACCTCGGCCAACTCAGCGACACCCAGAAGGCCGATATCGCGTTCGTGCTGATCGGCAACCCGAACCGCCCCAACGGCGGCCTCTTCGAACGGCTCGCACTGCTGGGCACCGTCCCCATCCTCGATGCCACCTTCGGTCAGCCGACGCCAACCACCACCGGCATCCAGACCACCGATATCGCGTTCCAGTACGACGGTGTCGCCGACTTCCCCACCTATCCGATCAACCTGCTCGCCGATCTCAACGCGCTGGCCGGCTTCGCCTACATCCACGGCAGCTACCTGGCGCCGAACGCCAAGAGCGATCCGGGCGAACTGCCGAACGGCCTCGACCCGGCGACGCTGGAGACCAGCGTGCAGGAGATCGTGGCGAACTGCCAGACCGACTCGCGCTGCCAGCAACACGGTGACACCACCTACCTCACGATCCCTACACCGAATCTTCCTCTGCTGCAACCAATTCGGGATCTGGGCAGCGCTACCCACCTGCAGTTCATCACCACACCCCTGATCGACCTCGTGCAGCCGGCGCTGCGGGTGCTGATCGAAACCGGCTACAACCGCGCCGATTACGGCCAGCCGACCCCGTTCCGGCTGATCCCGAACGCCAATCCGATCACCGTCACCGTCGACCTCGTCGAGGCCGTCGGCGACGGCATCCAGGCCGCCGTGCACGACATCACCGGCACGACATCCAGCAGCCCCGCGGTGCCGGCGCCGGCCCCGATCGCGCCGGCGCCGACCCTGATGAGCGTCCCCAACCCCGGCCCGAGCCAGGACGTCACCACGCAGCAGAACGAAGACACCACCGCGCGACTCGCCTCGATCGACACCGACCCGGCCGCCGCACCCGATGCCGGTCAGCCCGAACTGGCCACCGTCACCGACCTGCCGTCGTCACGGCGGTTGCCCGCGACCACCAAGCCGGCCCGACCGGTGCTGCGCGGACCCATCGGCTCCGAGGCGCAGAAACTCGGCACCCAGCTGAGGAAGACCATCACCGGGACATTGGGGCAGTTGGGAATTCAACCGCACCGAACCGCCAAGGGCGGCAACGGCGATGACGCGCCCGGGTCCGCCACGACCGGCTCGTCGACGACCGGCAGCGGCGCGGACAACAACCCGAACAGCGGGGCCGCCGCCTAGGGCGTTGCGTACCGGCGCAGGCCGGCCGCCAGGGCTGCGGGTACCCGCGCCTTCAGCCGAGTGCCCTGCTCGTTGTGTTCGGTCGCGTCGACCTGACCCTCCGAGTGCAACCGGGCGACCAGATCCCCGCGGTCGTAGGGAATCGTCACGTCGACGGCGACCTCGCGGGGTTCGACCAGTTCGCCCATCCGGGTGCGCAGCCGCTCGATGCCCTCGCCGGTGTGCGCCGAGACGAACACCGCGCCGGGCAGCGCCCGCCGCAGCTGGGCCAGAGTCAGGTCACTGGCGGCGTCGATCTTGTTGACCACCAACAACTCCGGCGCGGGCGCGGCGTGGTGGTCGGACTGCACCTCGCGGATCACCTCGCGGACCGCCTCGATCTGGGCCATCGGGTTCATGTCGGAACCGTCCACCACGTGCACCAGCAGGTCGGCGTCGACGACCTCCTCCAGCGTCGAGCGGAAGGCCTCGACCAGCTGGGTGGGCAGGTGCCGCACGAAGCCGACGGTGTCGGTCAGCACCAATGGCCTGCCGTCCTCGAATTCCCCACGGCGCGTAGTGGGTTCGAGGGTGGCGAACAATGCGTTCTGCACCAGAACCCCGGCGCCGGTCAGCGTGTTGAGAACGCTGGACTTGCCGGCGTTGGTGTAGCCCACGATCGCGATCGACGGGACGTCACTGTGCAGCCGGCGACTGCGCTGGGTGTCGCGGACCTGCTTCATGTCCTTGATCTCGCGGCGCAGCTTGGACATCCGCTCGCGGATGCGGCGACGGTCGGTCTCGATCTTGGTCTCACCCGGGCCGCGCAGGCCCACCCCGCCGCCGCTGCCGCCGGCGCGGCCACCGGCCTGCCGCGACATCGACTCACCCCAGCCACGCAGCCGCGGCAGCATGTACTCCATCTGCGCCAGCGCCACCTGCGCCTTGCCCTCCCGGCTGGTCGCGTGCTGGGCGAAGATGTCCAGGATCAGCGCGGTGCGGTCGATCACCTTGACCTTGACCACCTTCTCCAGCGCGGTCAGCTGGGCGGGGCTCAGTTCGCCGTCGCATACGACGGTGTCGGCGCCGGTGGCGACCACGATCTGGCGCAGCTCCTGGGCCTTGCCCGAACCGATGTAGGTGGACGGGTCCGGTTTGTCGCGGCGCTGCACCAGGCCTTCGAGCACCTCGGAGCCCGCCGTCTCGGCCAGCGCCGCCAGTTCGGCCATGCTGGCGTCGGCGTCGGCGGCGCTGCCCTCGGTCCACACGCCGACCAGCACCACCCGCTCGAGACGCAGCTGGCGGTATTCGACCTCGGAGACGTCGGCGAGTTCGGTGGACAGCCCGGCGACGCGGCGCAGCGACGCGCGGTCCTCCAGTGCGAGTTCGCCGAGGCTTGGGGTGTTGGAATCGGGTTCAGTCATGAGCGGTACCGATGGTGTCACGTACCGACAACGCCGCGCATCGGATTATCGTGCCCGGGGCCGCGCTCAGAGTTGCGCCGCCCACCACGCGTCGGCGAGTTCGCCGTGCGCCACCAACACCGCCGGTCCGCGCAGGTAGCTGGTCGAGTCGCTGACCTCGACGCCGACCTCGCCGCCCGGGATCCTGACCCGCAGCGCACCGGTCTGCTCGCCGCGGTGTGCCAGCGCGGCGGCGGCCGCCGCCACCGTTCCCGTGCCGCAGGAGCGGGTCTCGCCGACACCGCGTTCGTGGACCCGCATGGCGATGAAGCCGCCCACCGAAGGCCCGGAGCGCAGCGACTCGGGGAGGGGCCGGGGTGCGGTGATGACTTCGATGTTCACCCCGTCCGGGAACTGGCCGTGGTCGAACTCGACCGGTGCGCCGACGTCGAGGGTGGCCAGCGCGGCCTCGGTGAGGTCCGGGTCGACGCAGGCCAGGTGCGGGTTGCCGACGTCCACACCGAGCCCGGTGAAGCGCCGGCCGCCTACCGTCGCCCAACCGACACCGAGCCGGTTGACCTTGCCCATCTCGACGGTGACGTCGGCGGTGACGTCGTCGGCGCGGTGCACCACCACCGGACGCGGTCCGGCCAGCGAGCCGACCACGAACTCGTCCCGCTGCTCCAATCCGCTGACCCGCAGGTAGTGGGCGAACACCCGGACGCCGTTGCCGCACATCTGGGCGACAGAGCCGTCGGCGTTGCGGTAGTCCATGTACCAGTCCGCCGCATCGACACCGTCCGGCAGCCGGTCGAGCACACCCGCGGCCAGCGCCGCCCCGCCGGTGGTGACCCGCAGTACCCCGTCGGCGCCCAGGCCGCGGCGCCGGTCGCACAGCGCGGCCACCGCGGCGGGCACCAGGTCCAGCCGTGCCTGCAGGTCGGGCAGCAACACGAAGTCGTTCTCCGTGCCGTGGCCCTTGGCGAAGATCATGTGCGCCACTCCTCGATCCCGGCTCCGCCGGGACCATCGTCATTGGCGAAGATCATGTGCGCCACTCCTCGATCCCGGCTGCGCCGGCATCATCGTCGCCGGCGCGAATCACCAGATCAGGATACGTGGCGCCAGCGTGCGACAACCTCGTCGGCCACGCCGGGCGCCGATCCGTCCAGCCAGGCGATCCGGTGGTCGCGGCGGAACCAGGAGCGCTGGCGACGTACGTAGCGGCGGGTGCCGATGAACGTCGCCTCCCGCGCCTGCTCGATCGCCTCGGGCGTACCCCCGGCGTCCAGCGCGGCCAGCACCTGCGCGTAGCCCAGAGCCCGGCCCGCGGTCACGCCCTCGCGAAGACCGCGGCCGAGCAGGACATTGACCTCCTCGATCAGACCCGCCTCGAACATGGCGTCGGTGCGCTGGCGCAGTCGCTCGTCGAGAATCGTTGTGTCCCAGTCCAACCCGATGATCATCGTGTTCCAGCGCGGTGAGCCGATGCCCGGTGCCGAGGCGGCGAACGGCTGACCGGTGAGCTCCACCACCTCCAGGGCGCGCACGATGCGCCGGCCGTCGGTGGCCAGGATCGCCGCGGCGGCCGCCGGGTCGCGACGGGCCAGCTCGGCGTGCAGCCCGGCCGTTCCCAGCTCGGCCAGCCGCTGCTCCCACCGGGCCCGCACGTCCGGGTCGGTCGCCGGGAACTCCCACTCGTCGAGCAGCGCCTGGATGTACATCATCGAGCCGCCGACGACGACGGGCAGCGCCCCGCGCGCCGCGATGGACTCGACGTCGGCCACGGCCGCCTGCTGGTAGCGCGCGACGGTCGCGGTCTCGGTGACGTCGAGGACGTCGAGCTGGTGGTGTGGGATGCCGTGTCGCTCGGTGGGCGGCAGTTTCGCGGTGCCGATGTCCATGCCGCGGTACTGCTGCATGGCGTCGGCATTGACCACTTCGACGCCGAGCTCACCGCGAAGCCGGTCGGCGACCGCCAGCGCGAGCTGTGACTTGCCGGTGCCGGTCGGCCCGATGATCGCGATCGGCCGCGGGGGCGGGGTCATGGCGTCCAGGTGCCCACGAAGTAGCCCACCCCGTACGGGGCGCCACGCACGACCTCTACGGCGGCGGCGGGTCCGGCGCCGCACAGCCCGGCCAGCACCTGGTAGGCGGCCCGGCCGACGATCGAGTCGGGCAGCCGGGTCAGCGCGGCTGCGTCGCCACGGGCCAGGGCGTCGTCGAGGGCCTGCTGCACCGCGGCGGCTTCGGGGTCGTATCCCCCGGGCGCGGGCGGGGTGAGGGTATTGGCGCCGTCGGCGACCACCAGCACCCCGACCGCCGCGTCGATCGCGTCGATCTCGGCCCGCAGCGCGCGGCCCTCGGCGACCGCCGCGTCGGCGCCCAGATCGTGGCCGTAGACGCGGACCTCGGCATGGGCCGCGGGGTTGGCCTGCGCCCGCAGCCACCCGGCGATCAGCGCGCACAGCGGCAACGCGCCGACGGTGTCGGGTGCCTCGGGCGATAGCGTCACCGGCACGTCGACGCCGTATCCGGCGAAGGTGCCCCGCACGTGCGGGCCGACGACGCCGTTGTCGGCACCGACGCCGATGACCACCCAGCGGTCCGGCAGCCCGGCGGCGACGGCAATCGCGCCGTCCCGGAAAGCGGCGACCTCGGCGGCCGCGGCGCCGGCGAGTTGCGGTAGCAGCACCGGCGGTGACGGGGTCAGGGCGATCGCGGCCAGCACGCCCCACACGCTAGCGTCCGCTACCCCGGGCCATCGGCAGCGGCAGCCGCGTGGTCGTCGGCGGACTCGCGGGCCAGCGCGATGGTCGCGAACACCATCGCGGCGACGGCGAGGCCGAGGATGAACCACCCGGACTCCCCCGGCCGAAGCGTTTCGCCGAGGATGGCGATGCCCAGGATCGAGCCGACCATCGGCTCGCTGACCGTCACCGCCGGCAGCGAGGCAGCCATCGATCCGGCCCGGAACGCCGACTGCTGGACCGCCGTCGCGGCGAGGGCCACCACCGCCCACGGATAGAGCTCGGGGGTCTTGATCATCGCCATGACGCCGTCGTCCAGCTGGTCCACGACACCCTTGGTCAGCACCGCGAACAGGCCCCACAGCGAACCGGCCACCAGCCCGAGCAACACCGCCGCCACCGGTTTGCCCGCCCAGATCTTCGCGCCGAGCAGGCACAACAGCAGCGCCGGGCCCAGGGTGGCGATCACCCAGATCCACATCTCGATCCCCGCGCGGGCCTGGCCCTTCGACGGATTGCCGACGGACACGATCACGACGACGGCGACGGCCAGCAGCACCGCCCACAGCCACTGCGCGCGGCTGATCCGCCGCCCGACCCACCACGCGCTCAGCGGCAGCGCGAACAGCAACGAGGTGACCAGCAGGGCCTGAACCAGCAGGACCGAGCCGAACGCGAGCGCCGCGGCCTGCAAACCGAAGCCGCCGGCGGCCACCAGGCTGCCCAGCCACCATTGTTTGTCCTTCAGCAGCCGCAACATCAGCGCGACGTGACCGACCGGTTCGTCGGTGACGTCCTGGGCCGAGCGCTGTTGTAGGACGTCACCCATCGCGACGCACAGCGCGGCGCCGAGGGCCAACAGGATGGCGATGTCCGAGTGGCGCATGACGCCTCCTCCCTCCCTAGCCCGAAGTACCGACCTTACGAACCCGGAGCACGTGCACCTACGGACTGGTTCAATACCATCGAAGAGGGTCGGCCGCACCCCGGCGGGCCGGCCCGGGTTGCAGCAGTGGCGCCGCGTTGCGCGGCAGGGGCGCGGGAGCACCGCGCGAAGGGCAGGTGACGCGAGACATGACGATCGACGCGCCGAACACCGGTGAGTCCCCCAAGCCGGCACCGCGACCGGGGCCACCTCGCCCTGCGCCCCGCCCGCACCCGCCCACCCAGCCGGTCGTGCTCCCGCCGTCCAGCGATCCGCACCGGTTCGGCCGCATCGACGACGACGGCACGGTCTACCTGATCACCGCCGGCGGTGAACGGGTCATCGGATCCTGGCAGGCCGGCGACAACGAGGCCGCCTTCGCCCACTTCGGCCGGCGCTTCGACGACCTGGCGACCGAGGTCACCCTGATGGAGACCAGGCTGGCCTCGGGCACCGGCGATGCCCGCAAGATCAAGGCCGCCGCCGCGGCGCTGGCCGAGACGCTGCCCACCGCGCACGTGCTCGGCGACGTCGACGCACTGGCCGATCGGCTGGCCGCGATCCGGGACCACGCCGAGGAGACCGCCGCCGCCGACCGGGCCCGCCGGGAGGAGCATCGCGCCGCTCAGACCGCCCGCAAGGAGGCGCTGGCCGCCGAGGCCGAGGAGATCTCCGCCAACTCCACCCAGTGGAAGGTCGCGGGCGACCGGATGCGCGCCATCCTCGACGAGTGGCGGACCATCACCGGCCTGGACCGCAAGACCGACGACGCGCTGTGGAAGCGGTATTCGGCGGCACGGGAGACGTTCAACCGGCGGCGCGGTTCGCATTTCGCCGAACTGGACCGGGAGCGTGCGGGCGCCAAGGCCGCCAAGGAGCGGCTGTGCGAGCGCGCCGAGGCATTGTCCGGCTCCACCGATTGGGCTCCGACCGCGGCGGCGTTCCGCGATCTGCTCACCGAGTGGAAGGCGGCGGGCCGGGCGGCCAAGGACGTCGACGACACGCTGTGGCATCGGTTCAAGGCCGCCCAGGACACCTTCTTCGCCGCCCGCAACGCCGTCAGCGCGGAGCGGGACGCGGAGTTCCAGGCCAACGCCCGGGCCAAGGAGCAGCTGCTGGCCGAGGCCGAGAAGCTGGACACCTCGAATCCCGACGTCGCCCGGGCCGCCTTCCGGGCGATCGGCGACAAGTGGGACGCGATCGGCAAGGTGCCGCGGGAACGGTCCGCCGAGTTGGAGCGACGACTGCGCGCGGTCGAGAAGAAGGTGCGGGAGTCGGCCGACGCCGGGCGGGTCGATCCGGAGGCGCAGGCCCGCGCCGATCAGTTCCGGGTCCGTGCCGAGCAGTTCGAACGGCAGGCCGAGAAGGCCGCCGCGGCCGGGCGTACCAAGGACGCCGAGGAGGCCCGCGCCAGTGCCGAGCAGTGGCGGCAGTGGGCGGAGGCGGCGGTGCAGTCCCTGGGCCGCCGCGGCTGAAAGCCGCGAATCGAGACGGGGCGGCTGAAAGCCGCGAATCGAGACGGGGCGGCTGAAAGCCGCGAGTCAGGGCGGGGCGGCTGAAAGCCGCGAGTCAGGGCGGGCGGCGACGCAGCCGGGCCGCGAGCCCGAACAACGGTCCCAGCGCGACCAGCGCCAGCCACGCCCATTTGGCGGTGTCCGGGCCGACCCGGTAGGCCAGCGGGATCGAGCCGAGGAACACCGCGACGATCAGCAGACCCCCGGCGATCTGCCAGATCAGCGGCTCGTCGGCGTTGTCGGTCAGGCCGCGCCGTCGCGCGACGACGGTCAGCGCGATGCTCACCAGGACCACCGCGGCCACGTTGGCCGCGTACAGCGCGGTGGGCAGCGGCAGGTTCGCCGGGTTGGGGCTGCTGATCGCCCGGGTGGTGAACGGGATGAACACCACCAGCGCCACCAGGTAGATGCAGATTCGCAGGGTGGGCCCGTCCAGCCCGGTGAAGGTTCCGATCAGCCGGTGGTTGCCCCGCCAGAACCCGGCGATCACCGCGAAGCTGATCACGAAGGCCAGCAGTTGGTCCCCCAGGCCGGTGTCGAGTAGCGAGCGCAGGCTCTGCCACGCCGCCGCCGGGGGCACCTCCAGCGTGGTTACCAGCAGCGTGACCGAGAAGCCGAAGATGGCGTCGACGAAGTTCAGCGCACGGTCGAACTCTGAGGAGCCGCGCTCGAAGACGCCGGGGCGATCACCTGACACGCCGAACGTTCTACCACCGCGGGCGGAACCGCTACGGGGTGCCCTCGGCGGGGGGCTGCTCGTCGCGCAGGCCCATCTCGTCCAGCAGGGTTCGGGACTGTTGTTCGGCGGCCTCACGCCGGCGTTGTTCCTCGGCCGCCAACTGGACCGCGGTGCGGGTCCACACCACCCGCGCCCAGTGGAAGGACAGCAGGATCACCGTGATCCACCCGATGACGAGACCGATCCCCGGCCCGGGATGGCCGTGGGTGGCGGTCTGCCGCGACCACACGGCCAGCATCCCGATGGCGCTGGCCAGCCCGGAGCCGGCCAGGGCGACCCAGGCCAGCACCCAGCGTCGGGTCAGCAGGGCCAGCATCGAGAACCCCACGCCGAACACCAGCGCCAGCCAGCTGAAGATCCGCGACGGCAGCGCGATGCCCACGCCGATCGCCTTGTCGTCGCCGATCAGGACGTCGACCCCGCGGGCGCCGCCGGTGTGCGGCAGCAGCAGCGAGATCAACAGGACGAAGACCAGTATCGACACCACCAGAGCCCGCGCCCCGGGCTGGATCTCGCCGGCGACCCGGCGTTCGGCCGCCTCCAGATCGTCCTTGTAGGCCTCGAAGTCACCGGATCCCTGTGGCGCACTCATGCCGTACATCCCGTCGTGGTCGGTTCCTCAGGTTTCGGTATGCCCACCGACGGCAGGCCCAACCCGACGGTGTGTGGGCGCTGCCCGGTCGCATGCGCGTCGCCGGCCAGGGTGCGGCGGTGCGTGGTCAGTGGCGCGTCGGCGATGAGGTGGTGCGGGGCGGCGGCCGTCACCGTGGTCGTCACCACGTCACCCGGGCGCACCTCGGCAGCGCCGGGGCTGAAGTGTACGAGGCGGCCGTCTCGGGCCCGTCCGCTCATCCGCGCAGTGCTGGCGTCCTTGCGGCCCTCGCCGGTGGCCACCAGCAGTTCCACGGTGCTGCCGATCAGCGCGGTGTTCTCCTCCAGCGAGATTCGCTCCTGAACCTCCAGCAACCGCTCATAGCGTTCCTGTACAACGGCTTTGGGTAGCTGGCCGTCGAGTTCGGCGGCCGGGGTGCCGGGCCGTTTGGAGTACTGGAAAGTGAATGCGGCGCTGAACCGGGCCGCCCGCACCACCTCGAGGGTGGCCGCGAAATCCTCTTCGGTCTCACCGGGGAACCCGACGATGATGTCGGTGGTGATCGCGGCGTGCGGCATCGCGATGCGCACCCGGTCGATGATGCCGAGATACTTCTCGGCCCGGTAGGACCGCCGCATGGCCCTCAGGATGCGGTCCGAGCCCGACTGCAACGGCATGTGCAGGGCGGGGCACACGTTGGGGGTCTCGGCCATCGCCTCGATGACGTCGTCGGTGAACTCGGCCGGGTGCGGCGAGGTGAACCGCACCCGCTCCAACCCGTCGATACGGCCGCACGCCCGCAGCAGCGACGCGAACGCGCCCCGGTCGCGCGGGGTGTCGGGGTCGACGAACGACACCCCGTAGGCGTTGACGTTCTGCCCGAGCAGGGTCACCTCGAGCACGCCCTGGGTGACCAGCGACTCCACCTCGGCGAGGATGTCGCCGGGCCTGCGGTCCACCTCCTTGCCGCGCAGCGCGGGCACGATGCAGAACGTGCAGGTGTTGTTGCACCCCACCGAGATGGAAACCCATGCGGCGTAAGCGGATTCCCGGGTGGTGGGCAGGTTCGACGGGAATTCGCGCAGCGCCTCGGCGATCTCGACCTGGGCCACCCGGTTGTGCCGGGCGCGATCCAGCAGCGCGGGCAGTGACCCGATGTTGTGGGTGCCGAACACCACGTCGACCCACGGGGCCTTGCGCAGCAGCTGCTCGCGGTCCTTCTGCGCCAGGCAACCGCCGACGGCGATCTGCATGTCGGGTTCGGCCTGCTTGCGCGGCGCCAGGTGGCTGAGGTTGCCGTAGAGCTTGTTGTCGGCGTTCTCCCGCACCGCACAGGTGTTGAACACCACCACGTCGGCGTCGCAACCGTCCGGTGCGCGGCCGTAGCCCGCGGCCTCCAGCAGCCCGGCGAGCCGCTCGGAGTCGTGGACGTTCATCTGGCAGCCGTAGGTGCGGACTTGATAGGTGCGCCCGGCCGGCGAGCGGTGCGGATCGCCCGCCTCACCGCCCGCTTCCGGCCCCTGAGTCAGCACCGATGTCACGCGCCTCATCGTACGGAGCGGATGCCGACCCGGAGAAATCGCGGCGAGTGACCTCCCAAGCTGGGGGTTACCTGGGTAGGGTCTGAACGATGGAGAGCAGCGGCGGGGTGCCGATGATCTCGATCCAGGGTGTGAACAAGCACTTCGGTGCGCTGCACGTGCTCAAGGACATCAACCTCGACGTCGATCGCGGCCAGGTCGTCGTGGTGTTGGGTCCGTCGGGCTCGGGCAAGTCCACCCTGTGTCGAACCATCAACCGGCTGGAGACCATCGATTCGGGCACGATCGCGATCGACGGGGAGACGTTGCCGTCGGAGGGACGCAAGCTGGCTCAGCTGCGCTCCGACGTGGGCATGGTGTTCCAGTCGTTCAACCTGTTCGCGCACAAGACGATCCTCGAGAACGTCACCCTGGCGCCGCTCAAGGTGCGCAAGGTGAGCAAGGACAAGGCCCGGGAGAAGGCGCTCGCACTGCTCGAGCGGGTGGGCGTGGCCAACCAGGCCGACAAGTACCCGGCGCAACTCTCCGGTGGCCAACAGCAACGGGTGGCCATCGCGCGGTCGCTGGCGATGGATCCCAAGGTGATCCTGTTCGACGAGCCGACCAGCGCGCTGGATCCCGAGATGGTCAACGAGGTGCTCGCCGTGATGACGTCGCTGGCGTCGGAGGGCATGACGATGGTGGTGGTGACCCACGAGATGGGCTTCGCCCGCCGCGCCGCGCACCGGGTGGTGTTCATGGCCGACGGCTCGATCGTCGAGGACGCCACGCCGGACGAATTCTTCACCAGTCCGCGGTCGGAACGCGCCAAGGACTTCCTCGGCAAGATCCTCAACCACTAGCGGTGAGGGGCCAGGACATGTCGGCACGGACGGTGCGCCTGCTGGTCATCGCGATGTTGGCGCTCGCGGTGCCGTTCGCGGCCACCGCGTGCGGGGCCGGCGGGAACCAGATCGTCATCGGCAGCAAGTTCGACCAGCCCGGCCTGGCGGTGAAGAAGCCGGACGGGACGATGGCCGGCTTCGACGTCGACGTGGCCACCTACGTGGCCGGGCAGCTCGGCTACTCCCCGGACCAGATCGAGTGGAAGGAGTCGCCGTCCGGACAGCGCGAGACGCTGATCCAGAACGGACAGGTCGACTACATCGTCGCCACCTACTCGATCACCGACGCCCGCAAGCAGAAGGTCGACTTCGCCGGGCCTTATCTGGTGACCGGTCAGAGTCTGCTGGTGCGGGCCGACAACACCGACATCACCGGCGCCGAGTCACTGGAGAACGGCAAGAAGCTGTGTTCGGTGTCGGGATCCACACCGGCGCAGCGGATCAAGGACAAGTACCCCGGCGTGCAGCTGCAGCAGTACGACACCTACTCGGCGTGCATCGAGGCGCTGCGCAACGGCGCCATCGACGCGGTCAGCACCGACGAGGTGATCCTGGCCGGCTTCGCCGCACAGTTCCCCGGCGCGTTCAAGATCATCGGCAAGCCGTTCTCGACCGAGCGGTACGGCATCGGCCTGCGCAAGGGCGACGGCGAACTGCGCAAGAAGATCAACGACGCGATCGCCAAGATGCAGCGCGACGGCGACTGGAAGGCCGCCTTCGACCGCAACCTCGGTCCGGCTGGGATCACCGCGCCGCCTCCCCCGCCGCTGGACACCGGCGCGTCCGCCGGCCGGGCGGAGAACGTGCAGATCTTCGGCAAGTACCGCGCGCAGATCCTGCGGGCGTTCTGGACCACGATCCAGTTGACCGTGTTCGCCGCGATCGGCGCGCTGGTGTTGGGCACCGCCCTAGCGGCGATGCGGCTCTCTCCGGTGCCGATGCTGAACTGGCTGGGCACGGCCTATGTCAACGTGGTGCGCAACACCCCGCTCACGTTGATCATCCTGTTCTGTTCCTTCGGGTTGGCCCAGACGCTGGGCATCACCCTGGTCGATCCGAAGTCGCCGACATCCATCGCGGACAGCAACTTCCGACTGGCGGTGCTGGGGTTGACGGTGTACACCGCGTCATTCGTGTGCGAGACGATCCGGTCCGGGGTGAACACCATTCCGCTGGGCCAGGCCGAGGCGGCCCGGTCGCTGGGCCTGACCTTCGGCCAGAACATGCGAACGATCCTGTTGCCACAGGCATTTCGGGCGGTGATCGTTCCGTTGGGCTCGGTCCTGATCGCGCTGACCAAGAACACCACCATCGCCTCGGCGATCGGGGTGGCCGAGGCGGCGCTGCTGATGAAGGAGATGATCGAGAATACGGCGGCCCTGCTCGCGGTCGGCACCATCTTCGCGGTCGGGTTCCTGATTCTCACGCTCCCACTGGGGCTGTTGTTCGGCTGGCTCGGGAGGCGTTGGGCGGTGGTGCGGTAATGAGTGGTTCGGTTCTGTTCGACGTCCCCGGGCCCCGGGCGGTGGTGCGCAACCGGGTGATCTCCGGAGTGACCCTGGTCCTGATCGCGCTGGTGGTGTGGGCGGTGGTCGCCAAACTGGCCGGCAAGGGTCAGCTGACCGCGGCCAAATGGCATCCGTTCCTCACCGCGAACCTCTGGAAAACCTATGTGCTGCCGGGCATTCAGGGCACGCTGACCGCGGCTGCCCTGTCGATCGTCCTGGCGGGCATCCTCGGCCTGCTGCTGGGTGTCGGGCGGTTGTCGCACATCGGCGCCATCCGCTGGCCGTCGGCGGTGATCGTGGAGTTCTTCCGGGCCGTGCCGGTGCTGATCATGATGATCTTCGCCTACTTTCTCTACGCGCTCTACGACGTCTTCCCGTCCAAGCAGCTGGCACTCGCCGGTGTGGTGACCGGTTTGACGCTCTACAACGCCGCGGTGATCGCCGAGATCGTCCGCGCCGGCGTCAACGCCCTGCCGCGCGGACAGTCCGAGGCCGCCGCGGCATTGGGGTTGCGCCCCGGCCAGACGATGCGTTCCATCCTTCTGCCGCAGGCGATCACGTCGATGCTGCCGGTATTGGTGTCCCAGCTCGTCGTCGTGCTCAAGGACACCGCGATCGGCTACCAGATCACCTTCGTGGAGATGGTGCGCCAGGGCACCGTGGTGGGCTCGACCTACGGCAATTACGTTCCCGCGCTGATCGTCATCGCTGTCATCATGATCGCGGTGAACTTCGCGCTGTCGGCCGCGGCGACCCGGATCGAGCGGCGCATGCGCCGTTCCAAGCGGGGCGCAACGCCCTTGGAGGCGGAAGCCTACGAGGGCGGTGGCGGACCGAGCGCCCGTCTGGAGCCCGGGGACTAACCGCGTCCTACCGAAGTTCGGCGCACCGCTCGAGCAAGGCGGGATCGGGCGGCTGGTAGAACGACAGCACCGTGTGCTCGCAGCCGAGGTCTTCGAACTGCGGCAATAGGTCAAGCTGCCCCGCGACCTGCTCGGGATCGCGCGGATGCAGGAACAGCTGCACCGAACGGCGCACCTGGCCCGGGTCGCGTCCGACCTCAGCGCAGGCCTCGTCCAACCGGGTGTTGACCTCGCCCCACTGTTGCGGGCTCTCGTGGCTGGGCATGTTCCACTCGTCGGCGTGACGGGCGATGACCCGCAGCATCTTGGGCTGTGAACCACCGACGACGATCGGCGGGTGCGGGCGCTGGATCGGCTTGGGTTCGCAGATGGCGTCCTGCAGGGTGTAGAACCGGCCCTCGAAGCTGACCGACTCCTCGGTCCACAGCCGGCGGATGACCGTCAAGGCCTCGTCGAGCATCGCCACCCGCGTTCCCGCACTGGGGAATTCGATGCCGTAGCCGCGGTGCTCGGCCTCGTGCCAGCCGGCGCCGATCCCGAAGTCGAGCCGGCCACCGGAGATGTGGTCGACGGTGACCGCCATCTTGGCCAGGATGGCCGGGTTGCGGTAGGTCACCCCGGTCACCATGCAGCCCACCCTTGCGTGGCGGGTCACCACGGCCATCGCGGCCAGCGTGGTCCAGCCCTCGTGGGTGAGCTTGTTGTTGTCGACCAGACCGTAGAAGTGGTCGTAGTTCCACACCGCTTCGAAGCCGAGGGCGTCGGCGCTGCGCCAGAACTTCTCCAGCTCGGGATAGTCGAAGGTGGGTGCCAACTTGACCGAGATCCGCATGCTGCGAAGCCTAGTCGGCGCGTGCCGCCCCGAACTCAACTAGACTCGGCGACGCTCCCGCTCGGCGGCCAGCGCATCGCCGACCACCGCGACCGCCATGCTCTGGCTGTAGCCACGGCGGGCCAGCATGCCGACCAGCCTGCGCATCACCTTGGCGTCGTCGCCGTCAACCAAGACTTCGCGACGCAGCTTGCGTTCCACCAACTGCTCGGCGCGCACCCGTTCGGCACCCGCATCGATTCCGTCGAGCGCGGCGGCGATCACGTCGTCGTCGACACCCTTGGTGCGAAGCTCGGCCGCCAATGCGCGCTTGCCTTTTCCGGCATGCGCCCGCCGGGAGCGCACCCATTGCTCAGCGAAGTCCGCGTCGTCGAGCAGGCCGACCGTGGTCAGCCTGTCCAGGACGGTTGCGGCCACCTCGTCGGCATATCCGCGCTTGGCCAGCTGGCCGGCCAACTCGGAGCGGGTCCGCGACCTCACGGTGAGCAGGCGCAGGCACACCGCATGCGCCTGCTCTTCGCGGGTCTCAGAAGTCGACGGGAGCGGGGAGGACATCATCGACGGCGATGTCATCGGTCACCACTGCGCCGATCCCGAGCTTCTCCTTGATCTTCTTCTCGATCTCGTTGGCGACATCGGGGTTCTCGATCAGGAAGGTGCGCGCGTTCTCCTTGCCCTGGCCCAGCTGTTCACCCTCGTAGGTGAACCACGACCCGGACTTGCGGATGAAGCCCTGCTCGACACCCATGTCGATCAGCGAGCCCTCCTTGCTGATGCCCTTGCCGTAGAGGATGTCGAACTCGGCCTGCTTGAACGGCGGCGAGACCTTGTTCTTGACGACCTTGACTCGGGTGCGGTTGCCCACCGCGTCAGTGCCGTCCTTGAGTGTCTCGATGCGCCGCACATCCAGGCGCACTGAGGCGTAAAACTTCAAAGCCTTACCGCCCGTTGTGGTTTCGGGCGAACCGAACATCACGCCGATCTTCTCCCGCAGCTGGTTGATGAAGATCGCGGTGGTGCCCGAATTGCTGAGGGCGCCGGTGATCTTGCGCAGCGCCTGGCTCATCAGCCTGGCCTGCAGGCCGACGTGGCTGTCACCCATCTCGCCCTCGATCTCCGCGCGCGGCACCAGGGCGGCCACCGAGTCGATCACCACGATGTCCAGGGCGCCGGAGCGGATCAGCATGTCGGCGATCTCCAGCGCCTGCTCACCGGTGTCGGGCTGGCTCACCAGCAGCGAGTCGGTGTCCACGCCGAGCTTCTGGGCGTAGTCGGGGTCCAGCGCGTGCTCGGCGTCGATGAACGCCGCGATACCGCCGGCAGCCTGGGCGTTGGCCACCGCGTGCAGTGCGACGGTGGTCTTACCCGAGGACTCCGGGCCGTAGATCTCGATGACCCGGCCGCGCGGCAGGCCGCCGATACCCAGCGCCACGTCCAGGGCGATGGAGCCGGTCGGGATGACCGAGATCGGCTGACGGACCTCGTCACCGAGGCGCATCACCGACCCTTTGCCGTGACTCTTCTCGATTTGTGCGAGCGCCAGCTCGAGGGCCTTCTCGCGATCGGGGGCTTGCTGCGCCATGGTGATACCTCTCCGGTAGTCATTCGGTTTGACCGGGGTTCCGGCCGGTTGGCTCCGACGCTAGGACGGGCCACCGACAAGTCGGCTCAGTCGAACGTTCACCAGATTAGCGAACATGTGTTCGATGGCAAGCGTGCGCGCCCCGCGTGTCGCAATCGGCCGCGTCGATTCAGAACTCACGCACACCGCCACTCGCACTTTGGGTGCGTGCGTTCTGACTCAACGCCCGCTCAACGCCACATCACCACTGGTCGCGGGGCACGTCGAAGTCGGCGCAGAGCGCCCGCCAGACCTCACGGGGATCCACCCCGTCCTCGATGGCCTGCTCGGCGGTGCGCCCACCAAGGCGGGTCAGCACGTGGTCCACCAGCAGCGAGGCACCCCGGACCGGACCGAACTGCGCCTCGACGAGTTCGTGGAATTCCGTCAGGCGCACGCCACCAACCTACCGAGTCGGCTGCAGCGCTTCATGGCACACCCGTACCGGATCGGCGACCTCGGCGATGCTCCCGGCCGCCCGCATCGCCGCCTGCCGGTAGCGCGGCGACGACAGCACCTCGCCGACTTCGGCGCCCAACGCCTCGGCGGTCAACGGCCGGACCAATCGCGCGCTGCCTTGCCGCACAACCCGATTCGCCAGCTCCCACTGGTCGCCCCCGCCCGGGACCACCACCATCGGCACCCCGGCCATCAGCGTCTTGGACAGCATCCCGTGCCCGCCGCCGCAGATCACCAGGTCGGCATGGGTCAGCAGTTCGTCCTGGCGGGCCAGGCCGACCGTCGCCCACGGCGGCACCGCCAACTCATCGCCGGCGATCCGGGAGATCACCACCCGCGAGCCGGCAGGCAGCCCCGCACCGGGCACCAGTTCCAGCGCCACCTCGGCCAGCCCGGCGGTACCGGTCGTCGCGGTGGACGGCGCCACCACGATCACCGGCCCGGAGCCCGGCGGTATCGGCAGTACCGCGGTGGTCGGTTCGAAGTGCAGCGGCCCGACGACGACGGCCTCGGCCGGCCAGTCCGGTCTGGGCACCTCCAGCGCGGGCAGGGTGGCGATCAGCCGGCGCAGCGGACCCGGGTCGTGGGCGGGCAGTCCGATCTCGGCGCGGACGACGGCGCGCTGCCGCAGCCCCTCCCGGAACGACCGCGCGGTGAATGCGCGCATGACGGTGTCGCGCAGCCGCCCGCGGATGCCGATCCCCGGCGCCAGCCCGCTGCCCACCGGCGGCAGACCCTTCGACGGCAGGTAAAGCGGGTGCGGGCTCAGCTCTGCCCACGGGATGCCGATGAGCTCGGCGGCCATCCCCCCGCACGCGGTGATCACATCGGAGACCACCAGGTCGAAACCCAATTCGGTGAGCACCGGGACGTTGAGGACCGCCATCCGCGCCGCCCGCTGGTGGATCTTGGCTCCGGCGTCGGAGTCGTCGTCGTCCGCGTCGGGATCCAGGCCGGCCAGTTCGACGGCCTCGATGCCGGCCGCCCGCGCGGTGTCGAGCCACTCCACCCCGGTCAGCAGGACCGGGGTGTCACCGGCGGCGAGGAACCGCAGGCAGAGCGCGATCGCGGGAAACGCATGGCCCGGGTCGGGCCCGGCGACCACGGCTACTCGCACCTGCCCACCCTGCCACAGCGGCGACTACGCTGGCGGCCATGACCGAGCAGATCGCGAACGTGAGCTCCGACGTCGACAACGCCCACACCGTCGAGGTGTTCCTGTCCGCGCTGCAGGACGAGGACTACGACGGCGCCGCGGCCGTCCTGGACGAGAACGTCGTCTATCAGAACGTCGGCTTCCCCACCATCCGCGGGCGGGCACGGACGGTGAACCTCTTCCGTGGCATGCAGGGCCGGATGGGCTTCGAGGTGAAGATTCATCGCATCGCCGTCAACGGGGCGACCGTGCTGACCGAGCGCACCGACGCCTTGGTCTTCGGGCCGCTTCGGATCCAGCTCTGGGCGTGCGGGGTTTTCGAGGTCCGCAACGGTCGAATCACGTTGTGGCGGGACTACTTCGACATGTGGGATGTTACCAAGGGGGTCGCCCGCGGGATCGTCGGCGCGGTGGTGCCTGCGCTGCGGCCGGTGCTGTAGGCCCTCAGGCCCGGCGCAGCTGGCCGAGTTCCTCGAAGGCCTGCGCCCAGCCGAGCAGCCGGTCGGTCGCCCCGGACAGCTCGTCGCGGTAGCGCTGCTGTGACATCGGCGAGCTCGACATCGAGCCGGTGTTGGCCGACGAGACCAGTTGCGCTGCGGCGGTGGCCATCTCGTTGTACTGGCGCACACCGGCGTTGAGTTGAGCGGTGAATGCCGCGATAGTCGGCGCCAGGTACGACTGCGAACCGGGCGTCCGGGCGGCGGCGCGTTCCATCGACACCACTTCACCAGCCGTGGCCGCCATCGTGGCGGCGGTGCGGCTGGCGGCGGCCTGCAACTCGCGGATCTCCTCGGGCGGCAGCATCCGGCCGCGCTCCAGAACGCCCAGCAGCGAGTGCATCCCCCGTTCGGAGGCTGCCAACGTCGCCATCGGTGGGCGGGCGGCGGAACTGTGCGGCGGCAGCCGGCGGCCGCTCACCTGCCGCGGCGGCGGCAGCGGCTCGGAGCGCAACCAGCGGTAGCGCAGCAGCAGCAGGGTGGCCGGGGCCGCCGCACCGGCGGCGATGATGCCGGTGATCAGCAGCACCCACACCGGCGTGCTCCAGGAGGCCAGGACGGCGGTGACACCCACCCAGAACACCGAGGCGACGGTGAAGAACACCCCGAGGCGCAACGCCCAGCGGCGTTTACGCAGCTGGCGTGCCCGCGGGTCGGCGGCGGCGGCCAGTTTCTGGGCCGCCACCTCGGTGTACTCGCTGACGGTGTCGATCCCGCGCTGCACCGCGGACTGCCACTGCCGGGCCGCGAAGCCGGGCCGACCCTGTTTCACCGTCATCGAAGAGTTCGCCTCCTACTGGCCGAGCGGTTTCTCGGGCTCGGGCGTGGCCGGGGCGGCAGCCGGGCTGGCCGGTGCGGCGGAGGCCCCGGTCTGGGCCCCGGAAGGCAAAGCTTCGCCGCGCATGGACGCCCGGATCTGCTCGAGCCGGGAATGCCCGGCCATCTGGACGCTGGCCTGCTGAACTTCCATCATCCGGCCCTGCACCGAGTTCTGCGCCAGCTCGGCCTCGCCCATCGCGTTGGCGTAGCGGCGTTCGATCTTGTCGCGCACCTCGTCGAGGCTGGGGGTGTTGCCGGGCGCGGCGATCTCGCTCATCGACCGCAGCGAGGCGCTGACCTGCTCCTGCATCTTGG
>CAZHUU010000057.1:0-29266 GCA_964535335.1 uncultured Mycobacterium sp. | reverse complement strand
CCATCCAGGCGTCCCGGTTGGCCCCGGTGTCCCCGAGCTGGTTGGTGCCGGTCTTGGCCGCCGACGGCCGGCCACCGGCGAGGTTGTGCCCGTTGGACCAGCCGGCGATCGGCTGCATGGCGGCGGTCACGTTGTCGGCGACCGCCTTCTCGATGCGGCGCTCGCCGGTGTTGTCCTCGGCGCCGGCGTCGAAGAGCACTTCGCCTGCGGCGTTGACGACCTTCTGCACGAAGTGCGGAGCGTGGTACATGCCGGAGGCGGCCAGGGTGGCGTACGCGGAGGCCATGTCGAGAACCCGGGTCTGGTACTGGCCCAACACGATTCCGTTGTTGGGCGGTCCGCCCTGGCCGTCCTCGGACAACGTGTGGTCGACCCCGGGGAAGCTCTTGGCGATCCCGGCCCGATGGGCGGCGTCGGCCACGTCGGCCGGGCCGTTGCGCAGCTTCAGCATCAGCCGGTAGTAGCTGGTGTTCAGCGACTGCTTGAGCGCCTCGGCGATGTTGCAGGTGCCACACCCGCCGCCCTCGACGTTGGTGATCGTGACGCCGTTCATGGTCACCGGCGAGCTGTCGACCTGATAGCCCAGGCCCATGCCCTGTTCGAGGGCGGCCACCAACGCGAACACCTTGAACGACGATCCGGTGGGCAGGCCGGCCTGGGCGAAGTCGTAGCCCTGCGCATCGGATCCGCCGTAGTAGGCCTTCACCCCGCCGGTGCGCGGATCGATGGACACCACCGCGGCCCGCATGTCGGGCATCTGGCCGTCGAGGTACTTCGACACCGCATCCTCGGCGGCCTGCTGCGCCTGTGGGTCGATGGTCGTGGTGATCTGCAGGCCCTGGGTGTTCAGCGTCTGCTCGTCGATGTTGAACAGATCGAGCAGTTCCTTGGTGACCTGACGTTCGATCAGGCCGTTGGGCCCGGTGATCTGGTTGGCCGAGCGGGCCAGCTCCGGTGGCACCGTCTGGGGGAAGACCTGCCGGGCGCGTTCGTCGTTGGACAACGCGCCCATGGTCACCATGCCGTCGAGCACCCACTCCCAGCGCGCAGTGGCACCCTGCAGGTCGATCGCCGGGTCCAGCGTGGAGGGGCGTTGGATCAGTGCCGCCAGCAGCGCGCCGTCGGCGACGGTGAGCTGCTCGACCGGTTTGTTGAAGTACGCCTTGGACGCCGCAGAGATGCCGTAGGCGCCGCGGCCGAAGTAGATGATGTTCAGGTAGGCCTGCAGCACTTCGTCTTTGGACCACTGGCGCGACATCTTGGTGGAGATGACGAGTTCCTTGGCCTTGCGGATCAGTCCGCCGACACCCGAGCGCTGATCGCCCACCAAGGCGTTCTTGACGTACTGCTGGGTGATCGTCGAGCCACCCTGCAGGTCACCGCCGAAGAGGTTGTTCTTGATGGCCCGGGCGAAACCGGACAGCGAGAAGCCCGGGTTGGTGTAGAAATCGCGGTCCTCGGCGGCCATCACGGCGTTGCGGACGTGCACCGGGACCTGGTCGATGTTGACGTCGACCCGGTTACCTTCGGGAGGAACGATTTTCGCCAGCTCCGAGCCGTCACTGGCCAGGATCGTCGACACCTGGTTGGTGCGGATGTCACCCGGCTTGGGCACGTCGACGATCAGGTAGGCCATGCCGAAGGTCACGATCGGCAGCACGATCAGGACGACCGCGGCCAGGTACAGCGACCGGCGCACCCACCGCCAGTTGATCTGGTCGGAGAACTTCGGCGACCGTGGCGGTTCGCCAGCGGCCTCGACGGGCGGGCGGCCACGGGTGGGCGGCTTCGGCGGCGCCGGCCTCGTCGTCGGTGTGGGGGGGCCGTCGAGAGCGGCCTTGACGGCCTCGATCGGATCCCGCGGGATCGGTGCGGTTTCGTCGCGGACCGGTGGGATGACGGTGGTCAGCCGATCGTCGGGCGGCCCCTGGCGACCGGACCCCGGTGCGCTGGGCGCCGCGGGGATCTTCGTCGTGGGGCTGTCGCTGCTGTGGCGGGGTCCGTTGGACGCACCGTCGGCCCCGGATCCTGGTTGGACCTCAGTGGCCGGCTGGTCGTGACGCCCTTCGCCGCTATTCACTGGCCGTGCGCGCGTCGGAGTGCGCCGTCTGGGTGCCTCGCGGTCTGCGGGTGCCCTTCGAGGGGCGCGGCGCACCGAGCAGGTATGACTTGACCAGGTGATTCCACTCGCAGGTGCGGCATACCTCCACCACGTGTACCGAGAACTCGTCGAACCGGGTCGCCAGCAGTACCAACTCCTCGGCGGTGCGGGCCGAACCGGAGACGGCACCCAGATGGTCGCCGAAGACCCACGACACCAGGGTGAGGGGCTCCTTGCGGCAGATCGGGCACATCACCGAACTGGGTTTCCCGTGGAACTTGGCCGCCCGCAGCAGGTAGGGGTTGGCGTCGCAGACCTCGGTGACACCGGTGCGGCCGGAATACACCTCGGCCAGCAGGGAACGTCGCCGGAGGGCGTAGTCCACCACCTGTCGCTGCAGTCGCACGATGACCAGAGTACGTCGACGGTCCCGGCGCCGACGCGCAACCAACCCCACCGGGAGCGCCGATTGAACGCCTCAACTGCGCCGCCACCGGTGTGAACTCTTACGATCATCGACGTGGCGACAGGTCAGACGGCGAGCACACGTGCCAAGGACAGTGACCGCAACGACACCTGCCAGATTCTGGACACGGCGCTCTCCGAGGGACAGCTGTCGATGGCCGAACACGGGCAGCGCGTCAAGGCCGCCACCAACGCCGCCACCCTGGGTGACCTCAAGGCGCTGGTCGCCGATCTGCAGACGGCGAACGCACCGGTGCAGCTTCCCCACCTGAACAAGCCGCGGATGCCGGGCGTCGCCGGCGGCGGGGGCGGTTGGGGCATGCGTGCCGCCGTCGCGGCCGTGCTGGTGCTGCTGGGTATGGGTATCGGCTGGGGGCTGTACGGCAACACCCCGTCACCGTTCAACTTCACCTCCGACCCCGGTGCCAAGTCCGATGGGGTGGCGCCGGTGGTGCTAACCCCGCCGCGCCAGTTGCAGTCACTGGGCGGACTCAACGGCCTGCTCGAGCAGATGAAGAAGAAGTTCGGCGACACCATGGGCTACCGGCTGGTGATCTACCCCGACTACGCCTCGCTGGACCGCCCGGACCCCGGCGACGACCGCCGGACGCTGAACTACAGCTACCGGGGCGGGTGGGACGATCCGACCACCTCGCCGAAGAGCGCCGACGCGACCGCGGTCGACCTGTCCAAGTTCGACGCCAAAGCGGTGGTCGGCGTGCTGCGCGGTGCACCGGAGACGCTGAACATGAAGCCCGGCGACGTGAAGAACACCTACCTGATCGTCGAGCCGAGCCGTGACCCGACCGCTCCGGGCACGGTTTCGGTCGAGATCTACGTCTCCAGTGACTTCGGCAGCGGTTATATCTCGCTCAACGGTGACGGTTCGGTAAAGCAGGTCAACTACCCGTAACCCTGGGTTACCTCGGTCTTCAGGCTCGATTGGCGTCGTATATATCGCTTCGATACAATTGGTGGAGGTGTCGAAGCGCCGTAACGGTCGAGCAAAGGGAGGTGACCCGATGTTGGAGCTGGCTATCCTGGGTCTTCTCCAGGAGTCCCCCATGCACGGCTACGAGCTGCGCAAGCGCTTGACCGGACTGCTCGGGGCGTTCCGGGCCTTCTCCTACGGTTCGCTCTATCCGGCGCTGCGCCGGATGCAGGCCGACGGGCTCATCGCCGAAGACGCCGCACCCGCGGGCACCCCGGTGCTGCGCCGCGCTCGCCGGGTGTACCAGCTGACCGACGCCGGCCGGCAGCGCTTCACCGAGCTGGTGGCCGACACCGGTCCGCAGAACTACACCGACGACGGCTTCGGTGTGCACCTGGCCTTCTTCAACCGCACGCCGGCCGAGGCGCGGATGCGCATCCTGGAAGGCCGCCGCCGTCAGGTGGAGGAACGGCGGGAGGGTCTGCGCGACGCGATCGCGCGGGCCAGCAACTCGTTCGACCGCTACACCCGACAACTGCATCAGCTGGGTTTGGAGTCCAGCGAGCGGGAAGTCAAATGGCTCAACGAACTGATCGCCGCCGAACGAGTGGCACAAGCAAGCTCCGACCAAAGCTGACCACACCAAAGATCTTCAACAGCGCCGCAGAAGTACAAGAAGGAGAACGTCCATGACCAAGCACCACGCGCAGGCACCGTCGACAGATGTGCGGGTCGCCATTGTCGGCGTCGGTAACTGCGCGTCCTCGCTGGTTCAGGGCGTGCAGTACTACAAGGACGCCGACTCCAACTCGTCGGTTCCCGGCCTGATGCACGTCAAGCTCGGGCCCTACCACGTGCGCGACGTCAAGTTCGTCGCCGCGTTCGACGTCGACGCCAAGAAGGTCGGTTTCGACCTCTCCGAGGCGATCTTCGCGTCGGAGAACAACACCATCAAGATCGCCGACGTGCCGCCGACCGACATCGTGGTGCAGCGCGGCCCGACCCTCGACGGCATCGGCAAGTACTACGCGGACACCATCGAGCTGTCCGACGACGAGCCGGTCGACGTGGTCAAGGTGCTCAAGGACAACAAGGTCGACGTGCTGGTGTCCTACCTGCCGGTGGGCTCGGAGCAGGCCGACAAGTTCTACGCCCAGTGCGCCATCGACGCCGGGGTGGCGTTCGTCAACGCGCTGCCGGTGTTCATCGCCTCCGATCCGGTGTGGGCCAAGAAGTTCGAGGACGCTGGCGTACCGATCGTCGGCGACGACATCAAGAGCCAGGTCGGCGCGACCATCACCCACCGCGTGATGGCCAAGCTGTTCGAGGACCGCGGCGTCACGCTGGACCGGACCTATCAGCTGAACGTCGGCGGCAACATGGACTTCAAGAACATGCTCGAGCGCGAGCGCCTGGAGTCCAAGAAGGTCTCCAAGACCCAGGCCGTCACCTCCAACCTGACCGGCTCGCTGGCCGGCAAGATCGAGGACAAGAACGTGCACATCGGTCCCTCGGACCACGTCGCGTGGCTCGACGACCGCAAGTGGGCCTACGTCCGCCTGGAGGGTCGCGCCTTCGGTGACGTGCCGCTGAACCTGGAGTACAAGCTCGAGGTGTGGGACTCGCCGAACTCGGCGGGCATCATCATCGACGCGGTGCGCGCGGCCAAGATCGCCCTGGACCGCGGTATCGGCGGCCCGATCATCCCCGCCTCGGCCTACCTGATGAAGAGCCCGCCCAAGCAGCTGGCCGACGACGTCGCCCGCACGGAGCTCGAAGAGTTCATCAAGGGCTAGTTCGTTTCGTTGAGACTGCGGTTGGATCGTTCGCGATCCGGCCGCAGTTTCGCGTTAGATGGAACCCGTGATCTCCGATGACGAACTGATCGGACTCGACGAGTTCGCGCTGCTGCCCGAGAACGCCACGCAGGCCGGGGTCAGCGGTCCGCTGCCCGCGGTGCAGCGCATCGAGCGCGGTCCGATCAGCGCGATCCGCTGGGGTACCGGACCGGTGCGGGTGGTGTTCCTGCACGGCGGCGGTCAGAACGCGCACACCTGGGACACCGTGATCCTCGGGCTGGGCGTGCCCGCGCTGGCGATCGACCTGCCCGGGCACGGCCGCTCGGCCTGGCGCGAGGACGGCGACTACGGGCCCAAGCTCAACGCCGTGGCCATCGAGCCGGTGGTGCGCGAACTCGCCCCGGACGCTGATCTGGTTGTCGGCATGTCGCTGGGTGGCCTGACGGCGATGCGGCTGGCGGTCGGCGCACCGGAGTTGGTACGCAAGCTCGTCATGGTCGACGTCACCCCGTCCGCGCCGGAACGCCACGAGCAGATGACCAAGGCCCAAATGGGCACCGTGGCCCTGGTGCAGGGCGACCGGACCTTCGGCAGCTTCGCCGACATGCTCGACGTCACCGTCGCCGCCGCACCACATCGCGACCGGAACTCGTTGCGGCGCGGGGTGTTCCACAACTCCAAGCAGCTCGACGACGGCACCTGGACCTGGCGCTACGACTCGTTCCGCAAGGGCGAGGGGTTCGAGGGGCTGTGGGACGACGTCCCCAACCTGACGACGCCGACCACACTGGTGCGCGGCGCCAAGTCGTTCTTCGTCAACGACGAGGATGCCGACGGATTCGCACGTACGGCACCGGGATTCCAGACCGTACACGTGGTGGCCGATTCCGGTCACTCGGTGCAGGGCGATCAACCGCTCGCCCTGGTCGAGATCCTGCGCGGCGTACTCGCCGGCTAGCCCGTTTCCCAGTTGTTCACCAACTGATTGCCGGTTGATTCACAGCCTGCCGTAGCCTCGCCGCATGGCTTTGGTGCCTCTGAATCTCCTTGTCAGTCACAACGGCCGCTCTTCGCGCCAGCACATCACCTGCCGCTACAAGTGCGGTGACGCCTGCTCGTCCCCTGCCCCGAACACCAGCGACAACGAGTACTTCGGGGACATCGTGCGGCAGCTGAACCGAAGGTCCCTATTCAAGGCGGCCGGACTCGCAGTGCTGGCAGTCGGCAGCGGCTCAACGCTGGCGGCCTGCAACAACGGTTCCAAGGTTGCGGGCGAGCAGGCGTCATCGGCGCTCACCGCGCCTCCGCCGCCGGGGATGAACTTCACCGCGATCGCGCCCAACAAGGAGGACGCCGTCGTCATCCCGGACGGCTATCAGCAGTCGGTCGTGATCAGTTGGGGCGACCCGGTGCTGCCCGGCGCACCCGCCTTCGACGTCAAGAGCCAAAGCGCCAGCAGTCAACGCCAGCAGTTCGGCTTCAACAACGACTTCGCCGGGCTGCTGCCGATCGAGGGCCAACCTAATCGCTACCTGCTGGTCGTCAATCACGAATACACCACCGAACGGTTCATGTTCCCCGGCTACGACGCGAAGAAGCCCAGCCGCGAGCAGTTCGAGACCGCCCTCGCCGCGCACGGCCTGACGGTCCTCGAGGTCGAGCGCACCGCCGCCGGTCTCAGGCCGGTCATGGGTCCGTACAACCGGCGCATCACCGGCGACGCAACGTTGACACTGACCGGCCCCGCGGCGGGGAGCGAATTCGTCAAGACCGCCGCCGACCCGGCCGGCCGCACGATCAGCGGCACGCTCAACAACTGCTCCGGAGGTGTCACCCCGTGGGGCACAGTGCTCTCCGGCGAGGAGAACTTCAACTCCTACTTCGGCTCCGCCGAGCGCGCCGATGCGCCGACCCTCGCCGACGCCGACCGGTGGAAGCGTTACGGCATCAAACTCAAACCCAGCGAACGGCTTTGGGAGACCTTCGACCCTAGGTTCGACCCGACCAGGACACCCAACGAGGTCAACCGGTACGGCTACGTCGTCGAGCTCAATCCGTGGGATCCGCAATCGGTTCCGGTCAAGCACAGCGCACTGGGCCGCTTCAAACACGAGGCCGCCAACATCTACGTGACGCCCGACGGCACAGTGGTGGCATACAGCGGTGATGACGAACGGTTCGACTACCTGTACAAGTTCATCTCCAGCAAGAAGATCCAGCCGGGCCGCGATTCAGCGGCCATGGCGCACAACATGACCATCCTCGACGAGGGCACCCTCTACGTCGCGAAGCTGTCCAGCGACATCCCGGCCGACCAGATCGACGGATCCGGTGCCCTGCCCAAGGACGGGTCTTTCCGCGGCTCCGGCACCTGGATCCCGCTGCTTCGCTCGGGCCCGAACGGGACGGGCGAATCCCTCGTAGGCAGCATGTCCGCGCAGGAGGTCGCGGTCTTCACCCGGTTCGCCGCCGACAAGGCCGGTGCCACCAAGATGGACCGCCCGGAGGACTTCGAAGCCAACCCCCGCAGCGGCAAGCTCTACGTGGCGTTGACCAACAACAACGAGCGCGGTGCGCCGGGCAAAGCGGCAGCCGACGCTCCGAATCCACGCAACGACAACAAGAACGGGCAGGTGCTCGAGATCACCGACGACCACGCCGGCACTACGTTCAGCTGGGACCTGCTCCTGGTCTGCGGTGATCCCGCCGCCGCCGACACGTACTTCGGCGGGTTCGACAAGTCCGGAGTCAGTCCGATCTCCTGCCCCGACAACCTTGCATTCGACAAGCACGGCAATCTGTGGATCGCGACCGACGGCAACGCCCTCGGTTCCAACGACGGCCTGTTCGCAGTGGCCCTCGACGGTCCCAACCGCGGCGAGACCCGCCAGTTCCTCACCGTGCCACTCGGTGCCGAAACCTGCGGGCCGATCGTGCTGGATGACCTCGTGACGGTATCGGTTCAACACCCCGGCGAGCACGACGACAACAGCATCGACGATCCGCTGTCGAACTGGCCCGAGGGCGGCAACGGTACCGCGCGCCCGTCGATCGTCGCGGTGTGGAAGGACGGCGGGAACATCGGCGTCTGAGGCAACTAGCCCAACAACCCCTTCAGCGCTTCGCGGGTGTCGGCGATCTCGTCGGGCGTTCCGCCCACTTCCACCGCCGCGAAATCGGTGACCCCGATATCGGCCAGTGCGGCGACGCGGTCCTGCACCTGCGCCGCGGTGCCGATGATGGCGATCTCGGCCGGCCCGGCCACGCCCTCGCGGTCGAGCATCGCGCGGTAGCTCGGCAAAGCACCGTAGGCGGCGAACTCCTGGGCGGCCCGTTCGGTCGCCGCGTCGATGTCCGTGGTGACACACACCGGCAGGGCGGCGATGACCCGCGGGGCAGGGCGGCCGTGCTTCTCCGCGGCCTGGGTGATGGTCGGGATGGTGTGGCCCGCCAGGGTCGCCGGGCCGGTGCACCAGGTGAGCGTGCCGTCGGCCAGGGCGGCGGTGACGCGCAGCATCTGCTCGCCGAGGGCGGCCACTACGACGCCGAAACCGGTGGAGCCGTTGGCGTTGACCGCCGCGTGCACCTGGTAGACCTCGCCGTCGAAGTTGGCCGGTTCATTGCGGGACAACGGCATCAGGACGCTCAGGTACTCCCGGAGGTGCCGCACCGGCTTGTCGTAGCTCAGGCCGAACATGTTCTCGATGACGATCTTGTGGCTCAGGCCGATGCCGAGGGTGAACCTGTTGCCGGAGGCGGCAGCGACGGTGTGGGACTGCTGGGCGATGGCGTGCGGATGGCGCGGATAGGTGGGCACCACCGCAGTCCCCAGTTCGATGCGCGGCACCTGAGTGCCGACGACCGCCAGTGCGGTGAGCGCGTCGTGACCGAAGATGTTGGGCGCCCAGTAGGTGGCGAACCCGTCCCGTTCGACCGCGGCGGCCTAGGCCACCACGTCCTCCACAGTTCCGGTGTTGACCGCGCCGCCGAAGATTCCGTATTTCATGACCCTGACGGTACGCGGCGAGTCAGGTGCGCGGCACCGCCAAGCCCTCCTGGACCAGGCTGGCGGTCAAGGCGCCGTCGGCGTCGAAGAGTCTTCCGGTCATGACTCCGCGACCGCGGGCGGCCGCCGGGGATACCGATTCCAGCAGGTTCCACCGGTCGGCCCGGATCGGGCGGTGGAACCAGATCGACGAGTCGGTGGTGGCGGTATGGTGGCTGCGGTCGATCATCGAGTGGCCATGTACCTGTAGCACCGGGTCGATGCCGTAGATATCGGTGACGTAGACCGCGGCGCCGGCGTGCACCATCGCGTCGTCGGGCAACGGCGCGGTGACCCGCCACCACAGCCGGCGCCGGAAACCGTCGGCGCCGTGGTCATCGACGCTGCGGATATCGATCTCATCGAGTGGCAGCGACGGGGCGGGGCCGATCGGGCCCGTCTTGGCAAGAGACTCGGGATCCTCGGTGGCGGAGGGCTTTTCGCCGTGCTCGGGTCCGGCCGCGGGCAGTACGAAGGACGCGGTGGCGGTGACCAGCAGCCGACCGTCCTGTCGGGCCAGCACCCGGCGGGACGCGGTGGTACGGCCGTCATACACCCGGTCCACCTCGTAGTGGACGGGGGCGCCGGCGTCGCCGCCGCGCAGGAACTGCACGTGCAGGCTCGTCGGGGCCAGTCCCGGTTTCAGGGTCTGCCCCGCAGCGGCGAATGCCTGGGCGGCCAGATGCCCACCATAGGCACGTTTGTCGACCGGGCCGTTCTCGGGGCCGACGAACGTGTCCTCTTCGGAGCCCGGGGTGACCCCCAGCAGCCGTGGCAGCACGTGGGTCACGTTGCCACCGTGCCGGATTCGACCAGGTCGGCGATCTCACCGGCGCTCATACCGAGGCGGTCGGCCAGCACCGCGGCGGTATCGTCACCCAGGGCTGGGGCGGGCCGGGCGGCGGCGTGTGCCCCGTCAACCGACATCGGCAGGCCCGGAGCGAGATACGTGCCGACTCGGGGCTGCTCGAGTGGCGCGAACAACGGGTTGGCGGTCACCCGTGGGCTTTCGGCGGCTTCGGCGAAGCTCTGGTACCGGTCCCAGAGCACCGAGGTGTTCGACAGGGCCGACGTGATGGCTTCGGCGGTGCGGCTGCGGAACCACGGGGCGAACAGTCCGCTGAGCACCTCGCGGTGCTCGTAGCGTTGGCCTTCGTCGTTGAGATCGGCGCCGAGCGCCTCGGCCACGGCGGCAACGGCTTTCGTGGTACCGGTCAGTTCGGTGAGGTCGCGGAAGTGCCGGGTGGTGAGGGCCACCACCATGAACCACGCCCCGTCGCTGCTGGTGAAGTTCTGGCCGTACTGGCCGTAGATGGCGTTGCCCAGCCGTGGGCGCTGGGTGCCGTTGACCATCACCTCGGTGAGGAAGCCGAGGTTGGCGGTGGTCGCCAGTGCGACGTCGTCGAGGGGCAGTCGGATCGCGCTGCCCTGTCCGGTGCTGTCGCGGCGCCGCAGTGCGGCGAGGATCGCGATGCCCGCGTACAACCCACAGCTGACATCCCAGGCAGGCAGCACGTGGTTGACCGGCTCACGCTGTGTCGGTGAGCCCGTCACCAGGGGAAAGCCGGTGGCCGCGTTGACGGTGTAGTCGACCCCGGTGGTCCCATCTGCACGGCCGGAGACCTCGAGATGGATCAGATCGGGGCGTAGCGCGCTCAGCGTCTCGTGGGAATGCCATTGGCGCCCGGCGACATTGGTGATCAGGATCCCGGCATCGGTGATCAGGCGCTGGATCAGCTGCTGGCCCTCGGGTGAGCGCATGTCGGCGGCCACCGACCGCTTGCCCTTGTTGAGCCCGGCCCAGTAGATGCTCACGCCATGCTCGGTGAGCGGCCAGCGCTGGTAGTCGGCCGCGCCGCCGATCGGGTCGATGCGGATGACCTCGGCGCCCAGCTGGGCCAGCGTCATCCCCGCCAAAGGTACGGCCACGAAGCTGGAGATCTCGACGATGCAGACGCCGGCCAGCGGGAGGTCAAGTGAAGCGCTCACGCGATGAGTATGCCGGGGCCGGTCACGGCATCGCTTCGGCCATCGCGATATGGGGTTTGAAGTCCACTCGGCGGGCCATCTCGCGGTAGCGGTCGCGGTAGTCGAGGTAGCGCGCGTGGTCACCACGGGCCTGGGCGACCAGCGCGCGCATCCTCAGCAGCGGCAGCTCGTAGGGAATGAACCCGGGCTCGATGGGTTCGGCAGCAAGCCGCTCGATCGCTTGCTCTGCCTCCTCCAGATCGCCCGGTCCCCCTCGGCGAAGCAAGCATTCCACCAGGAGGGTGGTACCCGGTCCGAGGGCAACGGTTATACCTGCGGCCAAGTCGTCGAGGATTATCTGGCGGATCAGCTCAATTGCGCCGTCGTTGTCGCCGTGGCGGGCCATAGCGAGCGCGGCCAATTGATCGAACCGGGGCACCCAGATTGGGTTGGCGTAGCGCTGCATTCGCACGGCTTCGCGCAATTGCAACACCTCGGTTACAACGTTCTCCGCCGGTAGGCCGACGTCACCGTGGGCGAGGATGGCCGCCAGGTACGCCCGCGCGGCATTGAGTCCGAAGTCATCGCCGGAGCGTTCGGCAATGCGCAGCGCCACCCGCGCCTCATCGAGGTCATGGCGATCGGGGGCCAACGCCCCGTTGTGGATTGCGAAGGATTTCCACAGCAGCACACTCAGATAGGACGTCGCATCGACTTGCCAAGCGATCTCGGACGCCCGGTGGAAGTCAGCGGCGACTCCATCCAGACCGAGCGAGTAGCGGCAGCCCGCGCGAAGCGCTAGCGAGACCGCCAGGGGTGAGGCTAGGACCACGCCGCCCAGCGTTGTGTCATCACCGGCAAGTTCGAGGGCGCGATCGACGAGACGAAGCGCCAGCGCGGCATCGCCGGCCTGCCAGATCGCATTCACAGCGGCCATAGACAATCCGACGATGGACGTGGAGTCGCCAATCGACTCCACGAGGTCCATGAGATCGATGCTCATCTCCGCCGCGTCGCGGTAGCGCCGGTCGAACAAGGCGGCCGTCACAGCCCCCGACATGCCGATTGCCAGAGAAACCTTGTCGCCGGTAGCTTCGCAGAGCTCGCGGAGTTCCTCAAACCCGGTTTCGGTGATGGTGTCGTCGGACCGCCAGGACGAAGCGCAGAGGCTCGTTCTGGCAGCGACGCGTTTGTCCAGGGTGTCGGCATCGAGTTCCGGCAACCGATCGGCGGCATCCCGAGCCCGGCGCCAATTGGTCTGCGCCGCACGGATATCGCGGCTCGTCGACCAGGAGGCCGCTCTCATGTGCCAGTCGTAGGCGGCCGCCCACTCACCGGCGGCGTCATAGTGTTCGGCGATCAGCGCCGCATTCTCGTCGGCCGCGCCCGGATCGGCCTGCTCGAGGGCGTTCGCCAGCTTTCGATGGATCTCGGCCCGATCTGACCGTAGCTGTGACTCGTACGCGACCGCCCGAATCATCGGATGTCGGAAGGCAAAACGGTCGTTACGCGCAGCGAGCACCGGCTCGATGAGCTCGGCGGCGATGAGCGGGTCCAGCACGGCATCGACTCCGAGCCGCTCGATCAAGCTGGGGTTGAACCGCGTCCCGATGGCCGCGGCCGCGCCAAGGCAACGCTTGGCGGCGGGGTCAAGCCGGTCGATACGCGCGGCAATGGCGGCCTGAAGGGTGGCGGGCACACTGAAGTCGGGCACCTCGTCTGCGCACCGGTACGCCCCCCGTTCCCCGATCAGCACGCCCTGCTCGACCATGTCGCGGACCATCTCCTCGGTGAAGAGCGGATTTCCGGCGGCACGAGCGGTGATGGCCGACGCGACGCTCTCGACCGAGGAATGTTTGCCCAGGAGCTCGGCAGTCAGTGACGTCGACGACGGCCTCCCGAGCGGCGCCAGCGATATCGTCTGGCCTCCGGGCACCCGGGCGAGTATTCCTTCGTATTCGGGCCGGTAGGTGAACAGAGCCAATGCACGGCTCTGTGGAATGACGGCGCCGAAGTCCGCCAACATGGATTCGCTCACCTGGTCGATCCAGTGCACATCCTCGATGATGAAGACGCCCGGGGCTTCCCGAGCGAGCAGTGCCTGCCAGACCAGCGCCGTGACCCGTCGGCGGCGGGCGTCTGGATCGATGTTGGGCAGCGGTACCGCAGGATCGGCGATCCCGAGCAGATCGTCGAACAACAGCAGGTCGTCCAGGTCGGCGTCCGGGTTGCGCTCCCGCACGATCTGGCGAGCGGCGGCATCCCCGAGTCCACGGACCTCCAAGCTGGCCCGCAGGAGATCCGCGACGACATGAAACGGCACATCGCTGGTGTGTGACTCACAGACGGCCCATTGCACCTCGAGGTCGCGGGACTGTGCCAGCGTGGCGAGTTCGGCGGCCAGTCGGCTCTTGCCGATCCCGGGCGCCCCTGCGACACCCACGATCCGACCCTGCCCGTCGGCGGCCTGGTCGAGCATCGCGGTCAGAGCGGCCAGTTCCCACTCGCGTCCAACGAATTTCACACGATGCGATCGCTGTCGGGCACCGGAAGGCAGGTCCATTAACTCGTAGCCGATCACCGGATGCGCGAATCCCTTGATCGCCAATGACTTCGGCTCCGAGAGCACAGCGTCCTCGGCGACGAGGCGTGCCGTCGACTCACTCAGCATCACCCCGCCTGAGGGTGCCGCCGACTCCATCCGCTGGGCCATCCCGACCTGCTCGCCGATCGCGGTGTAGCCCAACCGCGCACCGCCGACCTCACCGGCGATGACCTGACCGGAATTCAGACCGACCCGCAGCGTCAGATGAATGCCGTCGGCAGTGACGAGCGCATCAGCCAGTCGCCCCGCCTCGGCCTGCAGATCCAAGGCTGCCCGGCAGGCACGGGCCGCGTGGTCCTCCAACGCCTTCGGCGCGCCGAACAGCGCCATGATGCCGTCGCCGGTGAATTTGTCCACCGTGCCGCCGTAGCGCTCCACGACCGCCGTCGCACGGTCTACCAGGTCGGCCATGATCTCACGCAAGCGTTCGGCTCCCACGGCAGCGGCGATGTCCATCGAATGGACGACATCGGCGAAGAGGACCGTGACTTGCTTGTACTCGGCACGTCCGGGCTCGACCGTCGTCGGCGAACCGCACTCGTCACAGAATCTGGCTGCCTCGCGCAGCGCATTGCCGCACGACACGCACACGACAGGCGCCATCCGAGCACCCCCACTCGAAATCCGACTATCGAAGCGTAGGCGCTGGTGGGAGGACTCGCGGGTAATTGACGGTTATGCCACCGCCACCGGTACGCCCAGGCAGATCAGCATCACCAGCAGCAGAAACCAGCCGGCGCCCTGCCAGATCGGCCAGACGCCCTCGGCTTTCCACACCCGGTAGGCCTGCACCAGCGCCCCTACCCCACCGAGGAACAAGACGACCGGAACCAGAATCCCGGCGATCAACGAGTGCCAGGCGACCGCCGCCGCGAACGCAACACCGGCGACCGCGACGACGGACACCACATAGGTCACCGCCGACCGGAACATCCCCGGGTCATGCCAGCGCTTCTCGACGTCGTTGCTCGTCATGATTCACCTCGTTCCCAGCTTATGCCTGGATAAACGCGGCCGGCGGGGGTTGGCGGGCACAGCCCCCGGGTAGTCCGCCGGCATGACGCGTCCAACAGATGAGAACAGCGAAGACATCGGCTCCGATGAGCACGTGGGGTCGTCGCGGGCGGGTAAGGGCGGCGACTCCGGTACCTACGTCGGAGAGACCGGTCCGGATGACGCGATCGACGCCGGCGAGACGGGTGCGGAGGCGCGCAGCCAGCGGGGAGGGTAGTGAGAGGATCGGTCCATGCGGCTGCTGCTCATCGCCGACACGCATATCCCGAAGCGCGCCCGTGACCTGCCCGCCCCGGTGTGGGAGGAAGTCGAACGGGCCGATGCCGTCGTCCACGCCGGCGATTGGGTTGACCTCGCCCTGTTCGACGAGCTGGCTGCGCGATCCCGGCGGCTGATCGCCTGCTGGGGCAACAACGACGGGCCCGACCTGCGAGCCCGGCTGCCCGAGCAAGCCGATGTGATGCTGGACGGACTGCGGTTCACCGTCACGCACGAGACCGGCGCGGCGTCGGGGCGCGAAGCCCGGATGGCGCAGCGGTACCCGGAGACCGACGTGCTGGTGTTCGGGCACAGCCACATCCCCTGGGACACCACCGCCCGGACCGGATTGCGCTTGCTGAACCCTGGCTCGCCGACCGACCGCCGTCGGCAGCCGTTCTGCACCTACATGACCGCAGAGACCCGGGCCGGCGCCCTGGGTGCGGTGCGGGTACACCGCATCGCGAAGACCTGACCCGTCAGCGCAGTCGCCGCGCGAGCCCGGTGGCTCGCACCGCCCGGCGGCCCACCGCGGCACGCAGCTGAGCGGCGGTACCGACCACGCGCACCTTCTCCCGAGCCCGAGTCACCGCGGTGTACAACAACTCCCGGGTGAGCAGCCGGGAATCCTCCGGGGGCAGCAGTACCGTCACCTCGGTAGCTTGGCTGCCCTGGCTCTTGTGGATGGTCATCGCGTGCATGGTGTCCACATCGGCGAGCCGGCTGGTGGCGAACTCCACCGGACCTTCCGAGCCGGCCACCACCGCCCGTAGTGCGCCGTCGCGCAGCAAGGTCACACCGGTGTCCCCGTTGTAGAGCTTGAGGCCATAGTCGTTGGCGGTGACCAGTATCGGGCGCCCGACGTACCAGGTGGCCCACAGCGGGCCTTCGGTCTCCTCGGCCAGCCAGCGTTCGACCTGCCGGTTCCAGTAGGCGATTCCATACGGTCCGCGGCGGTGCGCACACAGCAGGCGGTGCTCGTCCAAGGTCGCCAGCGCCGCCCCGCCGTCGGCCAGCACGGCCGCTTGCCGAAGCGCGAGTGCCTGCGGCACAAGCACTTTGCGCAAGCAGTCGCTCGGCTCGTCGGTATCCACCCACTCGATGTGATCACCTCCCGCCGCGAGGACGTCCAACGCGGACTCGGCATCGTCGTCGCGGATCGCCTGAGCCAGCGCCCCGATCGACTCGCCGAAGCGGTGCGGCGTGACCAGTCGGGCGACCGGGCTCTCGCCACGCGTGCTCAACCCGTCCACCAGATCGGCGAGAACAGCACCGGCCTCGACCGAGGCCAGCTGGTCCGGGTCGCCGACGAGCAGCAGCCGCGACTCGGGCCGCACGGCTTCGAGCAGGCGGGCTATCATGGTCAGCGACACCATCGATGTCTCGTCGACGACGATCACGTCGTGCGGCAGCCGGTTCTCCCGGTGATGCCGGAACCGCGACGAGGTCTCCGGCCGCGAGCCGAGCAGACGGTGCAGGGTGGTCGCCCGCAATCCCTGCAGCCGCGCACGGTCCGCCGCAGACAACTGATCGACCTCGATCTGGACGGCCTCCTGCAACCGTGCCGCCGCCTTGCCGGTGGGTGCGGCCAGCGCGATGCGCAACCGCGGGTTGCCGTCGAGCTCGGCCTGCTCGGCCAGCAACGCCAGCAGACGGGCCACCGTGGTGGTCTTGCCGGTGCCGGGGCCGCCGGTCAGCACGGTCAGACCCCGGGAGAGGGCGACCTCGGCCGCCGACCGCTGCTCCTCGAAGCCCTCGGGGAAAAGCCTTGCGATATCAGGCAGTTCGCCGGCCCGCGGAGCGGCGGCCAGGGCGAGGACATCCTGGGCTACCTGACGCTCCTCGAGCCAGTACCGGTCGAAGTACAGCAGACCGTCATCGAGGTGCAGCACCGGTGGGGTGCCCAGCAACGGGCTGGCCGTCACCGCCGCCAACCATGACGCGGCCGCCGGCCAGTCCAGGTCCGGCCGGTCCACCTGGGCTTGCACCGCGGCCAGGTCCACACACACCGAGCCGCCCCGCACCGCCCGGACCACGAACGCGACCGCGAGGGCCACGGCGTCGTCGGTGTCGCCCGCAAGCGCCGTCAGCCGCTGCGCGACAAGCACATCGGCAGCCTCGATGACTCCCGCGTCATTGAAGGACCGCAGCAGCCCGATTGCCTCGTGTGCACGTCGCCAGTCGGCGACGTCGATTTCGTCGATGGTCATGCGGCCACCTCCTGCCCGTCGAGCAGGTCGGACAGCTCGACCACCAGCGCCGCCGGGGGCTGCCAGCCGAACACCCCTGCCGGGTGGCCGTCGGCATGTGGTGTGTCGGGGCCGCACATCCCGCGCAGGAACAGGTACAGCACACCCCCGAGGTGGGTCTCCGGCCGGTAGCCGGGTTGCCGCCAGCGCAGGAACCGGTGCAGCACAACGCTGTACAGCAGAGCCTGCAGCGGATAGTCGGAGTGCAGCATGGCCTCCGCGAGCCGGCCGCGGCCGTAGTCCGCGGCGGTCAGCGGGCGGTCACCGTCGCCCAGCCAGTTCGTCTTGTAATCGACCACCAGGTAACGGTGGCTGTCACCGTCGGGCACCCGCAGCACCGCGTCGACGGAGCCCGACAGGTATCCGCGCAGCGGTTGGCCGCCGAGCGCCGTGCCGGTCAGCCGGTCGATGTAGGGCGCCAGCGGGTCGCCGGCGCCGAGATGCTTCTCCAGCAGATGTCCGACGTCGGCCAGCCGGACGTCGGGAGCCGCCGAGCGCAGGTCTCCCCCTGCCAGCGGGAATTCGAAGTCCATCTCGCACAACCGGTCCCGCAGCGGGATGTCACGGAGCGTCAGTCCGTCGGCCAGCGGACCCAGCGGGGTCTCGTGCATGGGCACCAGGGCGGCGGCCAGATCGGCGGCCGGCACATCGACCGGCCACCACACGGAATGCCGTTCGATCTGCGCCCGCAGTTCGACGGCGAGGTCCGCCGCCATCGGGTCCGTGGTCTCCAGCACCGCATGGACCAGGGAACCGAACTTCGCACCGGTCGGCAGCCCGGCCATCGGCGACGGAACGTCCGCGCCGACGGCCGGGGCGGTCACCGCGATGTCGGCGACCTCGTCGTCGAGTTCGACGACCTCGGGTTCGCTGCTGACCCCGACGGTGTCGGCGGCGCGAATCAGGCCGGAATACGAGGTGCGCCGCCAGGAGGTGTCGATGCTGCGATGAAAGTGCCGGACCGCCAGGCCCGTTGGTGTGGATGTCGGCGTCAGCTCGGTCTTCGGCGCGATGAGCGAGTCCTCGACAACCAAACCGCCCGCCTGCTCCCATCTGCGGAGCGCGGCCATCGCATCGTCGTCATCGATCCGCTCCGGATCACAGCGGCCCGGGACCGCCGACTCACCCGGGCCCCTGCCGCGCAGGAGTCGGGACAGCCCGCCGTTGGGCTCATCCCACGACGGCGCCCACCACGCCACCACCTGGGATTGGGCCCGGGTGATCGCGACGTACGTCAGCCGGGTCTCTTCGCCGGCGGACTCCCGCCTGCCCGCGGCCTGCGCCATCGCCGACTCGGCACTGTGCTCGCCGCCGACGTGAAGGCAGCGCCGGTCACCGTCGTGGAACCGGACCAGATCATCGGTGCGGACATACCGGTTGAAGGTGAAGGGCAGATACACGACGGGGAACTGCAAACCCTTGCTCACCCAGACCGTCATGATCTGCACCGCCGCCGAATCGCTGTCCAACCGGCGGTTGCGCTCGGGGGCCCCGGTTCGCTCGTCGCGTTGCGTGCGCAGCCAGTCGCGCAGCGCGGTCAGGCTGAAGTGCTCACGGTGCGCGACGTCATGCAGCAGTTGGGTGACGTGGGCCAGGTCGGTCATGTTGCGCTCACCCCCGGCCCACGACAGCACCCGCTTGCCCATCCCGGCCTGCTGGGCGGCCTCGAAGACGGCCGCGACGCCGGCCTCGCGTGCGTGGTCGGCCCATTGGCGCAGCGTCTCGGCGACGCGGTCGGTGAGTTCGTCGCCCCAGCCCGCGAGCGTCTCGGCCGTCTCGCCGAAGAACATCGTCGCCGCCGCGGCCCGCACCAGCCCTGGCCGGTGCAGTTGGTCGAAGGCCTCCAGCAGGCACAGCCAGTCCTCGGCCGCCGCCGACCTCAAGACGTCGGTGTCGCCGGTGTAGACGGCGGGGACACCGGCCTCGACGAGCGCGTCGAAGCACACCCGGGCATCGGTGTGGTTCTCGGTGATCACCGCGATGTGGTGCGCCTGCAACGGATTTCCGTCGAACGTCGCTTCGCCGGCGAGCAGTGCCGCGATGTCGGCGGCCAGGTCCCCGGCGATGTGCGGGCGCAGCACATCCATCTTGATGGTCCGGGTGCCCCCGAGGCCGAAGGTCTCGCGGGACACGACACGCAGCCGGAACGGATCGTTGCGCGGTGCGCCCGAAAGCCGGTGTCCGTGCTGGTGGGGGGTGACCTCGAGAACCTTGATATCCGGGTCACCCAACTCGGCGCCCCCGAACACCGTTTGGAGTCGGTCGACCAGGGCGGCGTCGCTGCGCCAGTTGACCCCGAGGGTGCGGCGCTCACCGGCGGTCCGGGCGGCGTGCAGATAGGTGACGATGTCACCACCGCGGAAGGCGTAGATGGCCTGCTTGGGATCACCGATCAGAATCAAGGTGGATCGGCCGCTGAAGGCCCGCTCGACCACCTGCCACTGCACCGGGTCGGTGTCCTGGAACTCGTCGATCATCACCACCGACCAGCGCTGGTGCATACGGGTCGCGGCAGGCGAGTCGGGAGATTCCAGGGCGGCGGCGAGCCGGGTCAACAGATCGTCGTAGCTCAGGATTCCGCGCCGGCGTTTGCGTCTTTCCAGTTCGACCAGGACGTCGTTGCTGAACGCCAACCGGATGGCCGGTTCGGAGCCGGCGGGCGGATCCACCGGCCGCAGTTGGGTGCAGGGATTCGCGACGACCTGCCGGGCCAGCGCCAACGCCTGGGCCCGCGTCATCGGCGGTTCTTCACGCTCCTGGCCGAAGTGCCGGAGATACACGTCGTCGACGATCTCGGAGACCAGATCGTCGAGGCTGTCGGCAAGGGTGACCCCGCTGTCGCTGTCACCGGCCACCCCAAGGGATTTCAACACCAGGTTGCAGAACTGATGCGTGGTCGCGATGGTGGCCGCGTCGAAGGAGGCCAGCGCGTCTTGGAGCCGCCCGCGGCGGGCCTCGAATTCGTCTGCCGCGCAGGTAGTCAGGTCGTTGAGAAAGCTGCTCTCTTCGACGGCGCCCGGATTGTCGAACGCGGCCAACCCCTCGTGTAGGCCACGGCGCACCCGCTCCCGCAACTCATGGGTAGCGGCCCGGCCGAAGGTGATCAGCAGCATCTGGTCCAGCGTCGCCTGCCCCTCTGCGATGTAGCGGGTGACCAGCGCTGCGAGCGCGAAGGTCTTGCCCGTACCGGCGCTGGCTTCCAGCACCGTGGTCGTGCAGTCCGCGGGCAGCGGCCCCCGCAGGTCGAAGGTTTCCATCACCGGCCGTCCTCGGCACGCAGGAGCGGCCCCCACAGGCGTGCGGCGAGGGCGCCGAGCCGGGTGGTCTCGCCATCGGTCTCCTCGCCCGGCGGCGGCGGGATCAGCAGCCGCTCGAGGTCCGGTTCGCGGCCCCAAACACGTTGGATGGCGGCGTCGTCGCGTTCGTAGCGCCACTTCCGCGACGCGTCCTCTCCCGGGTCATGCCCACCGTGTCGTGCGCCGGCCCAGGCGTAGGAGGTTTTGATGGGCAACGGAATCGGCTCGCGGCGACCGGCGTCGTAGATGGCCACCAGTTGGCGCAGCACCGCCACCGGATCCTCGAGGGGTGGGCCGAGAATCCGCTCGGCGGCACCGCTGCGCCGCTGCTTGCGACCGATGCACACTGCCGACCAGGAGCCGGGCCGGGATGCGGCCAACGCCACCAACGGGATCCACGCCTTCAACAGATGCTGGGCGCCGAGCTTGGAGTAGGTGACCTCGACAAGCCGGTCGGCGAACACCGGCGCGACGGTTCCGGTCAGTCGGCGGCCGCGGCCGAGGTCGACGTCGATGTCGTAGGCCTGCGGGGCGCCGGTTCGATACGACAGGGCTGCACGGGCGAGTTCGGCTGCCTGGTCGCGCAATTCGTTGGACTTGCGCCAGCCGAGCCGACCCGGTGGCAGGGATCCTCGGCGCCACTCGGCGTGCCCGGCCTGCTCCGGATCCATCCCGGCGAGCATGTCGTCGAGCAGGCGTTGGCCCACCTTCCATTCCTGGAGGTTGTCGATCTCCACCGGCATCGCGTCGTCGACGCCCTCGACCTCCCACGGCAACGTGAACTCCAGTGCGGTGAAGAAGCCCTTCACCGGGTTGGCGAAGAACTTCGACAAGTCCTGCAGGGTTACATCTTCCGGCGGCAGCGCCGGCAGTGGGTCGGCCAGGAAGTCCGGCCGCTCCGGTCGGTGGCCACCGGTGACCGAGGCCGCGCTCAACGTGCTGGTGTCGAACGTGAAGGGCTCACCGGCCACACCGAGCGCACCGGGTGTGACATTGCGAATGTCGAAGGGCTGCAACGGGTGCTGGACCAGGACGTGCTCGTCGCAGACCGGCTCGTCGGTGGTCCGGTCGAGGGCGTCGAGAAGTTCGGCGAGCGGTACGGCGGGCGGCCGCACGTGGCCGGAGTACTCGTTGGCCCCGGTGTAGGTGATGACCAGCTTCTCGGTGGCCGCGCCGATCGCGTCGAGCAACAGCTGCCGGTCCTCGGAGCGGATGTCGCGCTCGCCGGTCATCGGGGCGCGGGCCAGCGCGTCATCGCCGTCGACCACACCGATCCGCGGAAAGACGCCGTCGTCCAGCCCGACCAGGCACACCACCCGATGCGGCACCGACCGCATCGGCACCATGGTGCAGACGGTCAGGGTGCCGGTGCGGAAGTTGGCCCGGGTGGGTCGACCGGCGAGATGGCGCCGCAACAGCGCGGTGATGTCGGACAGGCGCAGCACCACATCGGCGCGGCTGCCCGTGGTGGCCTGCACGTCGGCGAACTCGCGCTGCAGCTGGCTGGTCTGCCAGGCGTCATCACCGGAGGTGCGGGTGAGGAGCACGATCCCGGCCTCGATGGCGCTGAGCCAGGTACTCAACGGTTTTGCGCCGGTCAGGGATTCGACGACGGATTGCAGCCGGTCGACGAACTCGGCGAGGCGACCGGCGAGTTCCACACTGTTGCTCCCGACGTCGTCCAGCGGCAGGGTGACACCCAGCCACGCCTTCGAGTCGTCGGACATGGCGGTGCCGGCCAGCACCCGGTCGAGCCCGAAGCGCCAGGTGTTCTGGATGAACGGGATGTCGAACGGCTCCCGGCTCTCCTGGTCGAAGCCCCAGCGGATATTGGCCTGCTGCACCCAGCGGGTGATGTCCTCGAGGTCGTCGTCGGTGAAACCGAAGCGGGCCCGCACCGGCCCCGCGTGCGCGATGTCGAGCACTTCGGTTGCCGTCACCCGGCTGCCCGCCAGCGTCAGCAATTGCGATACCACCGCCAGCAGCGGGTTGGTCTGCACCAGCGACCGGTCGGCCAGCCGCACCCGCAACTTGTGGGCGGGATGCGCGCCGGGAACGATCTCACCGAGCCCGAAGTCCGCCGCGATCAGCGGGGCGTAACTCTCGATGTCCGGGCACATCACCAGGATGTCGCGCGGCTCCAGGGTGGGGTCGTCGACCAGCAGACCGAGCAGGACCTCACGCAGGACGTCGATCTGGCGGGCCGGGCCGTGGCAGCTGTGCACCTGCACGGAGCGGTCGCCGGGCCGTAGCTTCCTGCCCTTCGGGGGCAGCGTATTCGCGGCGATGTCGGACTGCAGCCAGCCCAGCAGCGTGTCGGGCCGGTCGGCACCGCCGAGGAACTCGTCGGTGGCCGCCGTGGCGGGCAGGCTGCGCTGCAACTCGCGCAGGTCGCGCCCGAGCGTCGCCAGCAGGGGATGCCCGACGCTGAGGTGGCTGGTGTCCCCACGGCGCGGGACGGCACCGTGCTCACCGGCCAGTGCCGTCCACAACTTCGCACTGGGGTGCGGCAGCCACAGGTGTACCTCGTGGTGCACGGCCAGTGCCTCGATGAGTTCGATGTCGGTGCAGGCCAACCGGGTGTGCCCGAAAAGCGACACCCTGGATGGTAGGTCGGCGCCGGACTCCTGCAGCAGCGCAATGGTTTTCGCGTGCCGGATATGCGGCGGGTCGATGGCCATCGTGTCGACCAGCGCCCGCCACAGCGGCGGCTGCCACTGCAGGTCGGTGTCGAGTCCGTCGGCCGCGGCGTCGAGCCAGTCCACCAACAGCTGGGGACGCTGTCGGGCGTAGGAGGCGAACAGCCCGGCCAACCGGCGGGCCACCGCGTAGCGCCGGCCCCGGCGCAACTCCTGCTCCTCCCCGGTGCCGAAGTGGCCCAGGTGGGTGGCGAGGGTGCGGCACCACGGCTCGTCGAGGTGGGCATCGATGACCTCGAGCAGCGGCCACGCCATGGCGTCCGGGGACCACGGGTCGTCATCACGGGTGCCGGTGATCAGCCCGGAGATTTGAGCGATCAGCGAGGCCGGCGACCGGAACGCCACCCCGGCGCAGACGCCGTCCGCGCCGCTGCCCCGGCCCAGCACGTGCGACAGCCGCTGACTGAGCCAGCGTTCGACCCCACGCGCCGGTACGACCACGAGTTCCTCGGCGAACGGGTCGGGTTGCGGGGTGGCCAGCAATGCACCGAGCCCGTCCGCGAGCAGGTCGGTGCGCTCGGCGCGGTGTACGTGCAGGGCCATCGAGGACAACCGTAGACCGAGGGACCGACAGTGTGGCCCGGTGCCGGTCGGGTAGCCGTCGCCCATGACGGACACCCGACCGCTTGCCCTGATCACGGGCACGTCCAGCGGAATCGGTTATCAGCTCGCCAAGCAGTTCACCAAGAGCGGTTACGAGCTGTTTGTTCGCCGCCGAGGACGAGGGGATCGTCACTCACCGTTGTTCCGCCGCGGGCAGGATGAGCGAAAACGTCGCGCCCTGACCGAGTTCCGAGGTGACGGTGATGTCTCCGCCGTGGGCGTCGGCGATCTCACGCACGAGCGCCAGGCCGATACCGTAGGACTCCCGCCCTTCCCGGGTGGTGTGCTCGGTCCCGTGCGAGAACCGGGTGAACAACGTTGCCATGGTCTCGGCGTCGATGCCCACCCCGTCGTCGGCCACATCGACCCGGACTGTGCGGCGGTCGCGGCTCACCCGTAGCCGCACGGTACCGCCCACGTGCTGGTGGCCGAGGGCATTGTCCACCAGGGCGGTCAGGGCGCGGCGCAGCGCCGCCGGTGAGCCGATGACCGTGAACTCCGCTGCGCCCGAGGGATTCTCGCACTCGTGGGTCAGGGTGACGCCGATCGACTCGGCGTAGGAGGCCATGCTGTCGCGCACCGAGGCCGCCACCTCGGCCAGGTCGACCCGGTCGCGGGCCGGCTTGTCCGCCGTCATGGTGGCCGAGGCGAGCAGGTCATCGACGATGTCACCCAGCGCCCGGGTGTCGGAGACCAGCGCATCGGCGTCCTTCTGCAGCGCCTCGGAATCGGCGGTGCCCAGCCGGTGGGCCAACAGCTGCGCCCGGGTGTGCAGTACGGTCAGCGGCGCCCGCAGCTCGTGGGATGCGTCGGCGACGAATCGGCGCTGCAGCGCCAGCGCCCGGGCGAGCGGGCGCACCGACCGCTTGGTGAACAGCGCCACGACGGCGATCGAGGCCAGGATGCCGGCGAGCTCGGCGAATCCCAGGGCCATCAGCAACCGGTTGCGGGCCGCCTCGTAGGGACCCAGCTCGGTCATGGCGACCACCCGGCCCTCGGGCCGGTCCATCACCAGGACCCGGTACCGCCGGCCCTTCTCGTGAATCTCGGCGAAACCGGTCGGCCCGTTGAGCAGCGCCACCCCCGGCTCCCCGCCGTCGCTGGTCGAGATCCGCCCGTCGGTTTGCCGCAGCGCCAGTTCCATGTCCGGCGGCGGGTCGTACGCGTCGTCGGCGGTCTCGGCCAGGCTCTGCAGCCTGGCACTGATCTGGCGGTCCTGGGCCCGGGCGTACACCGTGAACACCACCCCGCCGACCACCAGCAACACCAGCGCCAACGCCACCGACGCCTGCACGGCCGCGACCCGGCCGGCCCGCTTCACGACGGTGAGGTCGCTGGTCGGTGCGGGCGCCTCGAAGGGGCGGTGCCTGCCGCGCAGGTTCATTCGAGCCCGAATCGGTAGCCGGTGCCGTGCACCGTCCGGATCACCTGCTTGCCCAGCTTGCGGCGCAGGTAGTGGACGTAGAGGTCGACCGCGCCCGCCGACTCGGCGCCGTCGAACACCGATTCCAGCAGCCGCGCCCGGCTGAATACCCGCTTCGGTGCGGCCATCAAGGTGCCCAGTAGCGAGGCCTCGCGCTCGGACAACTCGACCTCGAGACCGTCGGGGGTGATGCCCGCGACCCGGCGGGTGACCCGGTCGAGCCGCAGGCCGCCGGCCTGCACCACCGCGCCGGCGCTGTCGGTTCGGCGCAGCAACGCGCGTACCCGGGCCAGCAGCTCCGGCACTTCGAACGGCTTGACCAGGTAGTCCTGCGCACCGGCGTCGAGCCCTTCGACGCGGTCCTCGACCGAGCCGCGGGCGGTGAGGATCAGCGCCGGTGTGGTGACGCCGCGTGAGCGCAGCAGCGCCACCAACTCGGCGCCGTCCATCACGGGCAGACCCCGGTCCACGATCAGCGCGTCGTAATCGCCCGTCAGACCGCGGTGCATGCCCTGCTGACCGTCGTAGGCGGTGTCCACCCGATAGCCCTCCCCGGTGAGCAGTTCCACCAGCAGCGCGCTCAGCGCGCGGTCGTCCTCGACCACCAGCAGCGCCGGCGCGGGTTCTGGCGTGGACACCCAGCGAGGGTGCCACGAAAGCGGCCGGTGTCGGCGAGAAAACGGTTCTTACACGGCTCAAAGAATGTGGCCCCACCATTGATCCCATGACGGCAGCACCCTCCTCGGACGTCGGCGCCGCGGCGCCGGTCGAGTCGGAATGGACGCGGTGGACCACCGGGATGCACCTGTTGGTCACCGACGCCACCGTGCTGCCGCGGGCCCGGGCCATCGTCGACGCGGAACTCGACGCGATCGAGGACGCCGCATCGCGATTCCGGCCCGACTCCGAGATCTGTGCGCTGGCCTCCGCCGAGGGGGCCAAGACCCCGGTGAGCCGGGTGCTGGCGGACCTGATCGAGGCCGCGCTGACCGCCGCCCGCCTTACCGCCGGCGACGTCGACCCGACGGTCGGCCGGGCGATGGTGGCCCTCGGCTACGACCGCGATATCGACCAGCTCGACCCCGCCACCCCTCGGCTGGCCTCGGTCACCTTCGGAGCGGACTGGTCGATGATCGACTTCGACGGCCGCAGCGTTCGGCTGCCCGCCGGGGTGCTGCTCGATCTCGGCGCGACCGCCAAGGCGGTGGCCGCCGACCGCTGTGCGCACCGGGTCTTCGCCGAGACCGGCAGCGGTGTCCTGGTCAACCTCGGTGGCGATCTGACCACCGCCGGCCCGGCGCCCGACGGCGGCTGGCATGTCCTGGTACAGGACACCGATGAGGACCCGCCGTGCACCGTGGCACTGGGCAGCGGCACCGGCCTGGCCACCTCGAGCACTCGGCGTCGGCAGTGGCGGCACAACGGCGAGCTGGTGCACCACATCGTCGACCCGCGCACCGGGCGCTCCGCCGAACCGGTGTGGCGAAATGTCAGCGTTGCCGCCGCGGACTGCCTGACCGCCAACGCGATCAGCACCGCAGCGATCATCCGCGGGCATCGGGCACCGAATTGGATTGCGCAGCTGGGTATTCCGGCCCGATTCGTCGACCGGGACGGCGCCGTGCGCACCGTGGGGGGATGGCCCCAGCCATGAGCAAGAAGGCGAAGGCCACCACCCGGCTGCACATCGACTGGACCCGCTGCGACGCCCGCGGCATGTGTACCGAACTGCTGCCGGATCTGCTGACCCGCGACGACTGGGGCTACCCGTTGTCGCGCGACGGCTCCCGTGAGCCGGTGATCCCGGCCAAGGACGCGAAGTACGCCAAGGCGGCGGTCAAACGCTGTCCGCGGCTTGCGCTGCAGTTGCTGGACGACTCGGAGCGTTGACCCGGAACCCACGCACACAGAGTGCGAGTACACCTGTGCGTGAGGTCTGAATCAATCGCGACTCAGCCGACCAGGCGGGCGATCGAGCGCAGCGGGATGTGCAGCCAGCTCGGCCGGTGCCGCGCCTCGTACGCCGCCTCGTAGACGGCCTTGTCGAGTTCGTAGGCGGCCAACACGGCGGCGGAATCCCGTGGGTCGGTTTCCGATTCGGCGGCGTAGCCGTCGCAGAACGCCGCGCAGTTGCGATCCACCCACTCCTTGGCGCGGGCGGCCAGCTGCTTGTTCTCCCGCTCGGCGGTGTCGTCGGCCATCTGCTGATAGGCGGCGTACTCGAACGATCGCAACATGCCGGCGATGTCGCGCAGCGCCGAGTCGGGCTTGCGCCGCTCTTCCAGGGGCTGGCCCGGCTCGCCTTCGAAGTCGATCAGCAGCCAGCCCTCCGGGGTGCGCAGCACCTGACCCAGATGCAGGTCGCCGTGCACCCGTTGCACGGTGATCGGCTCGTCGGCCAGTTTGGCGTAGCGCTCCTCGATGGCCGGTGCGTACTGGTCCAGTTCCGCCACGCTCGCCGCGGCGGTCGCCAGCCGCTGCAGCATGACCTCGACGGGAAGCACGCTCGTTGCGGTACCCAGCTCGCGGGCGAGGGTCGCATGCACCGACGCGACGGCCTCACCGAGGCGGAAGGACTCGCCGGCGAAGTCGCCGCCCACCTCATAGGCGTAGAGATCGCCCTCGGCGTAGAGGTCGCGGGTGCTGGCGGTGGCCATCTTCCAGCCCTCGGCGGAGTTGGCGGCGTACGCGGTCACCATGCCCAACGGGCACGGCTGGGAGTCCTGCACAGTCTCGAACGAGCCGAGAAGCTTTGCCACGTGCGGGTTTCCGGATCGGCCCAGCACCCGGTTCAGTTCGATGTCGGGGTTGACGCCCGCTGACACCCGGCGGAACAGTTTGAAGATGGCCTCCTCCTCGAAGACCACGCTGGTGTTGCTCTGCTCAGCATCGGACACCCGCGGTGCGGCGTCGACGGGCAGCGCGGCGCCGGGTTCCTTGGTGAACGTGATGTCCCCGATGACGACGGACTCGTCGATCAGCGACAGCAGGAACCTCGCCGCCGACGGGTCGTAGAGCCCGTCATAGGCGGTGTGATCGTCCACCCCGCCGATGGTGGCCACGGTTCCGTATTCCGACAGTGGCGCCGAATCCCATTGCACGACAACTTGATAGCGTTCATCCGATCCGTCGGTGTAGTCAACGTCCACCAGCACCAGGTCCAGCCCGTCCCGCAGCGGCACCACCGCCGCGGTCTCCGCCGACGACAGGGTTCTGCTGCGACCGGCATACCACCGCTGCTGCGGCAGCCATTCCCGCCATGGAAGTCTCGCTGGCGCGGTCATGGCTTCTCCTCCGATGGACTCAGCTTGAACCAGTAGAACCCATGCCCCGGCAGGGTGAGCAGGTAGGGCAGTTGACCGATCCTGGGGAACGGCACGTGCCCGGTCAGCTCGACCGGGGTGTAGGAGTTCCAATGCTGCAGGTTCAGCTCGATCGGCTGGGGGAAACGGGACAGGTTGTTGACGCACAGCATGACGGTGTCGTCGGTCTCACGGACATACGCCAGCACCGACGGGTTGGATCCGCCGAGCTCGCGGAAGCTGCCCACGGCGAACGCCTCGTGCCTGCGGCGCACCGCCAGCATGGTCCGGGTCCAGTTCAGCAGTGACGTCGAGCTGTCCCGCTGGGCCTCGACGTTGACCGAGCCATACCCGTAGATGGGGTCCTGGTTGGGCGGCAGGTACAGCCGTCCCGGGTTCGCGGTGGAGAACCCGGCGTTGCGGTCCGGGGTCCACTGCATGGGGGTGCGCACCCCGTCGCGGTCGCCGAGCCAGATGATGTCGCCCATGCCGATCTCGTCGCCGTAGT
>CAZHUU010000056.1:0-29586 GCA_964535335.1 uncultured Mycobacterium sp. | reverse complement strand
CATCAGTTATGCGTTGGCGCGCGGAGCCAGCGTGCGACTCATCGGCGACGACCATCAACTGGCGTCGGTGTCGGCTGGCGGTGTGCTGCGCGACCTCGCTGCACATCGGCACACGTTGACGCTGTCGGAGGTTGTCCGCTTTGGTGACAGCGAGCGCGGGCGCGCCGAGGCGGCGGCGAGCCTCGCTCTGCGCGCCGGCGATCCGGCCGGGATCGCCTTCTATCTTGACCACCAACGCGTCCATGTCGGCGCCGACGCCATGGCCGCCGACATGGCCTACCAAGCCTGGCGGAGCGACCTTCTCGCGGGCCGCGACAGCGTCTTGCTCGCCCCCACCAACACGCTCGTCGCCGACCTCAACGAACGTGCCCGCGCTGACCGACTCGCCTCCACCCGACAGCGAGTTGGCCGCACCGTCACGTTGGGCGACGGGTTGAACGCCTCCGTTGGGGACTGGATCACCACCCGCAGCAATGCCCGTTGGCTGCGCAGCGGCGACCGCACCTGGGTCAAGAACGGACACCGCTGGATCATCCGCGACATCGCCGCGGACGGGTCGCTGACCGTGTCGCCGTTGGGCGGCAATTCCGATGCGGTGGTGCGTCTGCCCGCACGCTACGTCGCCGCGCACACCGCGCTGGGTTATGCGGCGACCATCGACACCCGCCAGGGCGTCACCGCCGACACCTGCCACGTCGTGGGCAGCGATCAACTCAGCCGCCAGCACCTCTACGTCGCGCTGACCCGCGGCCGGCAGGAGAACCACCTCTACTTCTCCACCGCCGAGGCCGACCCGCACCGCATCCTGACTCCGAAGGCCATCCATCCCCCGACCACCGTGGACATCCTCACCGCGATCCTGCGGCGCGACAGCGCCCCGCAGTCCGCGCACACCGCCGCCCGTGACGCGGTTGATCCGTTCGCGCGTCTGGGGCCGGCGGCGGCGATGTATGCCGACGCCCTCGGTGCCGCCGTCGAGTACACCGCAGGTAGCGAGACGATGGCCCGGATCGACGCAGCCGCGGCTCGACTCGGCTTCGGGGTCAGCGAGTGTGAGGCGTGGCCGGTGCTCCGCCGCCACCTCGCCCTGATCGCCGTGGAGGGCCGCGATCCCGTGGCGGAGCTGGAGCGGGCCGCTGCCGACGGGGGCTTGGGTGATGCTCGTGCCCCAGCGGCGGTGTTGGACTGGCGGCTTTCGGACGCCGGCACCGTTGGCGTGGGTCCGTTGTTCTGGCTTGACCCCATTCCCAACGCGCTCGCCGCCCATCGGACGTGGGGTCCGTACCTTTCGTTGCGCGCCGATCTCGTTGCTGATCTGGCCGCGCGCATTCGCGATGCCGCGCACCAATGGGGCGCCGAGAGTACTCCGCAGTGGGGCCGTCCATTGCTAGATCACCCGCGGCTGCTGGCCGAAGTCGCGGTGTTCCGCGCAGCGCACGGGGTGGACCCGGCGGACAGTCGCACGACCGGGCCGCAGCAGTACCCGAACCGCTCAGCGATGGCGCAGAAGGTCATCCTCAGCCGACTGAACGAGGCGCTTCCGCTGGCCGATCCGGGAACCCGGCGGTGGCGGCGGCTGGCTGAGAGATGCGACCGGCGCGTCACCCGAGACCCGTACTGGCCGCAACTGGTCGTTCATCTCGATCAACTTGCCGGCGCCGGAGCCGACGTCAACGGGCTGCTGCAGGGGGCCATGGACGCGGGGCCGTTGCCGGACGAGCTTCCTGCCGCCGCGTTGTGGTGGAGGCTGGCCGGCCGAATCAGTCCGGACGACGTCGCCAGGACCCGTCACAACGAACGCGAAACAGACTCCGAGACATGGACATTGAACCTGCAGTTCGATGCCGATGTCGCTCACGATCCTGTGCGCACGGCCCTGGGTGCAGCGGAGCTTCAGGAACTGCGGCACCGCCGCGACACTGCCCGCGCTGCGGTGAAAGCTCTGGAGGCGGCGATCTTCACCGGAGGGGGTGGACCGGCCGAACAGGCGGCAGCGACAGAACTCGCCGCACTGCACCGCCGTCACCTCCAGCAGCGGCCCTATCAACATCGGCTTGCCCACGCGCATGCCGAGTGGTTGGCCGCCGAGCGCAACCACGACCAACACCACGGGTTGCTCGACCACCTCGACGAACAGATGAAAGCGGCCGAAGCGGTGGGCGATGACGCCCTGGCGGCCACCTATCGTCGCCTCCATGCCGCACTCCGCGGTCACACGGCCTCGATCACTGAGCACCGCGACTTCTGCCGAGCAGAAGTGCACGATGCCCGACAGGCATTGTTCGACGCGGCCGGCGGGCCGGAGGGCATCGTCACCGAAGGCGACCTCCAGCGGCAACGCCGGCAAGCGCTCGACGCCGACATCGACAGCCTTCGACGAGCCCGTCTTGATGCCCGAGAACTCGATAACCAGCTGTACCGTGCTGAAGCCGCCGCGGCGCGCGCGTTCGCCCAAGCCGCGGTCGTGCGCGACGTGGCGGCGGTGGCCCAGCCGGTGGTTGACGACTACGAGATCGACGCCGATCTCGAGCAACTCCGAGCCGAAATCGCCATCCTGGAAATCGCCGGAACACGCAGCCCGGCAACCGTATACGACTGGAAGTCAGCGGATGTTCCCAATGCGGAGGTCCAAGAGGTCGTGGCGTCGATCGCGGACAGCGACATGAGCGTCCAAGCTCTCCGCATACACGCCGGCATCGACAAGCACGCTGTATTCATAGGCGTCGCGCTTGCCGCGAATCGACGCAAAGCGACCGCCCACGCATTCCCTGGCTCGCGGGCATCGGCGGCCTTCGCTGTCGACCACCGCTACAGCCACCGTGCCGAGCCAGCGGCGCACGCACTTTGCCAGCTGCAACACGGCGAACTGACACTCGAGCCCGGCGACCTGATGATCGTCGACGACGCCGACCACCTCACCGCCGAACAGCTGGAGGCGCTCGTCACGGGAGCCGGCAAAACGAATACCAAGGTGCTGCTAGCGGTCTCCACTGAGGCTGCTCCGGGCCCGATTCGTCACCTGATGGACGCCCTGGTGGAGAACCTGCCGTGGGGCATCGAAGGTGACGCCGCGGCAGGACACGGGCCAACGGCAATCCGACGGGTCACCGACCACCTCAGCAGCGGTGCCCGTCGTCACTCAGATGCGGAACGAACAGCCCAGGCGCTGATCGCGCGTCGAGACGATATGGCCCGGTCCTACGGAGAACTGGCTGCTCCCAATCGAATTAGGACGGTCAAAATCGAGCCAAGGGATCGCAACGTCGGCTTTGGTCTGTGACATTGACGGGCACGCCGTGTTCGGCAGGATCAGTCCAACACGCCATTTTGGAAGGCGTCCTGCGCGCCGCTTTGTCCGCTCCACCAGTCCATCAGGGCATGCGCGATTCGCAGGCGGCGATCGGGTTGTTGGTCCCCACGTCGATGTGCAAGGTCTTGCCCGAGCTGCCATTGCCGGCGCTTGTCGCGATCATCCTCCGTCATGTGGTTCTCGCAGCCCGACCACTCACCGTTGCCCACATAGAGGGCGAGTTCGGTGCAGGGCGCCCCGCCGGTGGTCTTTGCGCATTGCGGCCAACCTGCGCCGATATCTTCGAGAATGGGCGGGTCGCCTTCGAACTGGTCCTCGAAGCGCTGCAGGAAACCCGCAGCCGTGGATCCTGTCGCATGGCTGGCCCAGCCCTTCCTCCGTAAGGCGTCCCGCAACAGACCTTCTGCGTCGAAGCGGGCATTCTCAACGTCGGCGGCCAGCTGATGGAACGCGATTGTTGATTCCGCTTCGATGACGTCGAACAGGAAGTCGCAGCACACCAGATGCCAGCACACCTGGTCCAAGGCGGCCAACGCTGAACCCGGGGCTGCCGGCTTCCGACCGCCAGCAGGGGCGGCTTTGCGTCTCTTTTTCGAGGCACTCAACGGTCCCTCCTTTAGTCAGTGGGCATTGCCGACACACTGCAATGTATAACTAGTTGGGCAGACAGTGTTGGAGGCGGTGGGGTCTTTGGTGGTGGTGCCCACGCGACCCAGTCAGACCAGTCCCGAGCGCGCCGCGGCCTGGGATCGCCATCGACGGCATGTCGGGGAGCGCATCCGCTCCATCCGGGTCGCCCAGGGCCGCACTCAGGAGGAGTTGGCGCTGACTTCCGGTGTGACGCGCAACCTGCTCATTGACGTCGAACACGGCCGGCGGGGCCTGCTCTACGAGCGGCTCTACGACATCGCCGAAGCGCTCGGCGTACCCATCGCCGAGCTGCTGGTGGAAGGCGCCGAATAGTCGGTCATGTCTCTTCAGCTGATCGCTTAGCGGGCGGAGGGGTGAACCACAGCGGCATATCCGTTCCGCAGCGCTGCGAGTGACGGCTGCGGAGTCAGCACGGTCGCTTCGTCGCCGCGGAGGGCGGTCAATGCCATCGGGTCTACGTAGCCCCCTGGTGTCCAACGATGCAGTGTGTCGGCCCACTTCAGCCGAAAGTCGTCGTCGCCGAGTGCAACAAATGCACCGTCGGGCAGCGAGGCGAGTGGCATTCTGCGGCCCGGGGTCTTGCGATCCGCGTTGAGCATCGCGTCGAGATCCCCGGCCCCGTTGATGGCGAGGTCGGCACCTGCTGCAGCGAGGTAGGCCAGGTACTGCTCGCGTCGACAGGTATTGCATGGACGGTGGCCTGCCGCCAAGGCAACCGCTTCATCGAGAAAGAACAACTTGGTGTACTTTCGCGGTTCCTTGAGATCGCGCTTTAAGTGCAGGTCGCAGATGAGCCAGCGTGGGGGACTGGTGCGGTTGCCCATGAACAGACCACGTTCGGGAGTGGCGAAGATTTGGCCGTTCGGTGCGACCCGATTGCATTGTGGTGCAGAGGATCTGGCATTCGCGCTTGCCACTGCGGATTGCGGCACAGAGCGTTTGGGTGGCGCCCCAACCGGAGATGAAAACTCCTTGACAGTGGATTCGGCAGGCGCCGTAGTGCCCGCTCTGCCTCCGAATGCGTCCTCGAAGCCTTCCATCAACCTGTATCGGTCGGCGACCAAGTCGGCGAACTTGAAGACCGATCGCTTCCGCCACTGGGTTGCCCCCTGGCCGGTCGGGCGCAGGATGAAATTGGCTCGGCGCCACTCGACCAGCGCCGATTGGCCATCGGCCCGCTGCACCACGCCCAGCGCACAAACGATGCCCTGCTCGCTGTCGTCATCCCACTTTCCGACGACGATGCCGTCAAGCGGCTTGATTTTGAGTAGCAACTCTTCGGGACCCGTGAGAAGCGGCGATTCGCAGATTGCTGCGGGGCTCGCTCCGAGCGGCGGGTCAAGACGCCAGAACCTGTTGTTGACGATCCCCATGACTGCCCTCCCCGCTTTCCCGGTCATTGTCTGCTTGGTTCCCGAGAGACTATCCATGAGCTAAGACAAGCTGATGGGCCCGCAGGTTGGGCGCGACCCAGCCGCGTGTTCGGTTCGATAAATCGCGGACACACGTCTTTGAACAGCGGCTTTGGGAAACTGGCGGAGTTGCGAGAGCGGCTTTCACGAACTCCGAGATCGAAAAGTGTGGGTGGGGGAAGTTACTATTGGTGAAACCAGGAGCACCGAAAGGGGGAGGTGACGGCGATGGCGACAGCACTCGATGTCGCGCAATATGTCTACGAGCGGACCGGCTGGATCGACGCATGGCGTCTGCAGAAACTTGTCTTCTTCTCCCATGCGTGGAGCTTTGCCTGGGATGGGCGTGGACTCTTCGAGAGTGATGTGGAGGCGTGGCCAGACGGTCCCGTCGAGCGGGAATTGTTCCGTGTCAACAAACACGAACGAGTTGGCAGAACTTCAGTCATCCTGCCCGGGGCAGACGTCAGCCGGCTCACCTTGCGTCAGCGTGAAGTCATTGACGCAGTCATTGATCACTATCGGACGCGGAGCACCGTCGAGCTCATTGAAGCGAGCCATACGCCAATATGGGCGGCGGCTCGTGGCACGGAAGGCCGCCACGCCCAGGGTGGTTTGATTCCAGCAAGTGAGATTCGGAGTTGGTACACCAGAGCGTCGATAGCCAGTGAAGACGTTCCTGCCTCGCCGCAAAGTCATGTGGGAGTTGTGTCTGAGGTCACCGATGAGATGATCCAATCTCAGGTTCGTCGGTGGCGGGGCGTTCTCGACCTGCTTGCCGAGCGTTGACGTTCTGCCTTCCGGTGGAGGCTGCGATAAGAATAAATCGCAGCCTTCCCGGAACTGTTCATGCGGTTTTGGATCGAGGCAAGCTTGAAGCGGCCTTGGCTCGTCCGATGCAGACAGGCTATGGGCAATTGTTGTACCCCACTCTCGTTGCGCGCGGAGCGGCGTTACTCCATGGGATTGCAAGCGCACACGCCTTTCAAGACGGCAACAAGAGAACGGCCTGGTTGTGCACCGCGATGTACCTGGAACAAGAGGGATCGCGCATCAGCGAAGTGTCCGATGAGGAGGCCGCCGACTTTGTGGTCAACGTCGTGCTTGGTGTGATCGCGATACCGGATGCCGCGATCTGGTTCCTCGAACGAACCTCCCTTTGACCATGGATGCGCGGGCCATCCGAAAGGGAACCCAGCAGATCTGGCGGCCAGGTCAAGAACGTTCTAATGCCGGTGCCTTGTCGAGTATTGCCTTCCCGGGGCTACTGATCGTGGCTTGAAGGTAAGCCAGAAATCAGAAATCGAACTACTAAGCCGCGACAAGCACTGTCCGGCACGTACCGCATCGCACGGGCATGTCTAAGGGAAAGTCTTAGAGTCTCTTGCAACTCGTGGTCGTAACAACTCGTGACGCATCCGAGGGTTGCTGTTGAGGGTCGAAAACGGCCTGAACCAACCACTGAGGGAAGAAGCAATGAATATGAATCCGAACGTCTGGCTAACGCGCAAGCAGCTCGCCGAGCGTCTGGGCATCCCTCCCAAGACGCTCGCTGAGTGGGCGTCGAAGGGGATCGGACCCCGCTACGCCCGATTCGGCCGGCACGTGCGATACCTGCTCAGGGACGTCCTGGAGTGGGAGACCGGCCGTCGCGTCGTTCCCCGCGCGGAAACCGCATAGATGGAATCAACCGAATGGGGTGGGACGGGCGCCGGGCGGTGTTCGTCCCACCCCGTTTCGGATACAGCCGAGGCCGCAGAAATCCGGGAGCTGATCAGAAAGTCGCTGGAGCAGGCGACCAGGATCAGCGGTCCTGTATTTCCTGATGCAAGCGACCTCTCCACCCGAGATGCGGCGTCATTCGTCAATCTGGAACTTTGGCACTTTCGGCGTGCCGTGAGAGTCGGACTGATTGAGGATTGGGGCAATTGCTGGCCGAAAAGCGTGCTCTATCAGATCCGTAAGCGACGATCTGAAATACGTTCGCAGGTCTGCACCTTCGTGCCTGTTGGCGCCAGAAGGCTGGTCGCGTACTTGCGCGATGGGACCTGCCTCGACGCGACGGTGGCCGATATCCACGAGCTCATCAAGCGTTCCGTCCTTCGTCCTGTTGGCTCTTACAAGGGCTGGGATACTTTTGACCCAAATGATCTGGATGATCTGATCGAGGACGATCAAGCCTGGCTCGAATGGATGGTCTCGTGCCGAGAAGCCTGGGAGGAGGAGACCGTTGACCTCAGAGAGGCCGCAGCGAGAATCCGCGTCGCGGAGGATTCGCTACACCGAATGGCATGGGAGTCCGAAATATCTATCGAGCCCAAATGGGGCTTCCGCGAACGACTTCCACACCAAGTGGTCGAGTTCTGGGCCGCGCGGGAGTGGGCAGGCGATTTCCCTGGCGGTATCGCATGCCCGTTGAACCGTCCGACTTGAACGTCGTCACTGACCCGCTGCTCCTCGGTCAGCGCGTGGTGGCGATCCTTGAGACCGGACAACGGGACGCCACCTACAAGCTGGCCACGTTGATGGCCCTGATCGACCACTGCATTGAGAATCTGCCAGACCATCCTGAAGACGTCCTCCGTGTTCCTCTGCCGGACTTGGCACACCGTGTTCTTGCCCTCTACTGGCCGCAGGTTCGGCCCTTCGAGGGTCAAGAACTACGTCAACGCCGAACTGGCTCCGTGGCCCGCATCCCAGACGCCGCGAAGTCACTGCGAGAAGTCACCCATTCGGGGAACAGCGGCTTGTCGTTGGACATCGCCATGATCCGCGCGCCCAAGGAGTACAAGGCGGCCATCGCGAAAATCACTGTGGCGCTGGCCAAACAACCATTGCCGAGGCTCCAAAAACTTCCAGGCTCCCCAGTAAGCGATCCCTTCCTCTACGACGACTCCTTCCTCGGTGAGGGGGTGTCATTGCGTCAACTGGAGGCGCATGGCAACGCCATCGCCTTGAAGCCCGGCGTCGCGTTCGGCCTCGCCCGTCTGGCCGGTTTGCTCAAGCCGGCGCTCGAGATCATGTGGGTCGAGGACATTCGCCAGATGAACAAGTTCCTCGACGCTGAGGTTCCCGACGTGGCGGGTCACCTCTTCGGCCGCGAGCGCATTGCGATGAACCCGGTCCGGGCCGCGTTTACGGAAGCCTTCGGGCCGCACTGCTTCTATTGCGGCGTCCACCTCCCAGCCGGGAACCCTGTCGATCACGTGCTTCCGTGGTCACTGGTGGGGATCGACGGCCTGGCGAATCTGGTTCTTGCGTGCGTGAGGTGCAACGGCGACAAGAGCGGGGCGCTGCCGGCGATCGAGATCGTCGATCGCGTCCTGGAGAGAGACGCAGCAGTGTTGGAGGAAATTGCCTGCTCTATCGAATGGCCTACTCAGCGGAATCGGGTGGTCGCTGCGGCCCGAGGAATCTTCCGCGGGCAGCCCCCGGGTGTTCCAACCTGGGGCGGCTACCACCAGACCGTGCGCTTCGATATCGCCTTCCAACCCGAGTGGCTGCGGGCGGCTTACGGCTGAGTGCGGCCGATCAGCTCAATCACGATGGGCTCGGTCGACTTCACGACGACTTCGGGGAACTGTGCCAGCAGCGCGATGACGAATGCCGAGCGCTTCACATTCAGGTCTTCAAGTAGCTCGGTGTGGGTCAGCGCGCCCGCCTTTCGTAAGTGTTGCCAGGCTTTGATGATCATCCATGCGGGGACGAGCTGCGGACCGGAGCCGAGCCTCTGTGACCGCAGGGTTTCGACCCAGATTCCTTCACGATCAACAGCTGCGATGACATTCGGCCGCTTACTGGAGAGGGTGAGTATCTAGTCACCGGGTTGAACGACGGCAAGGATTCGCTCCAAAAGCTCGTCGTCGAGCTCGGTCACGATTTTCATTCCTTCTCTAGGCCGAGGGCAAGTCTAGCCGGCGCGACTATCGTCAGTTGAGTGCTGAATGTGGCCAGATCATGGTCGTCTCTTGTTCCAGCCGCCATCGAAGGGGGCCGGACGACACAGGGGAAACAGTTGGGATCCTTCGAACATCGAAACTCCGTGCTGAACGCCGCGACGGTCCGGCCGCATAATTGAAATCCATGTCGCGCTCACACCTTGGCCATGTATTTGTCGTCAAAGCCGACGTCACCGCGCTCCAATGTGATGCATGGCTATGCCCCACCGACGACGAATTTCACGTCACCGCAGGATTCGGGCGGCCGTTGGGCAAGCCCGAGGGCGGTTACCTCGGTGATCAGCAATGGCTGCCGAACCAACGGGCGAAGGTATTTGAACAGCCGGGGAATGGGCCCGTCATCGTGTTGGGACGTGTTGGTCGAACGCCTCCGACGAACCCGGAGGAAGTTTCCAAGTTCATTGAGGAACTGCTGCCGGTCATTGATGAATTTGTGCACTTGGCGGACGAACACTGCCCTGAACCAGAGGGGCGCCCCCTGCGGATAGCCCTCCCGCTGATCGGCACAGGGGCAGGCGGCCTGCGGGGTGCCAGAGGTGACGTCATTAAACCTCTGCTGGGGCACCTCGCCCAGAGGGCGTCTGGCCATCACCTCGACCTCATTCTGTGCACCATCAACGCGCTGACTTGGTCTGCCGTTCAGTCAGCACGCACGGACGCCGACTGGCGACTCACCCCCGAGGAAAATCAGTTGGCGGCTGATCTGGCAGGTGAGGCTCGAACCGGGCGTCTGGTGTTCTTCATTGGCGCTGGGGTGAGTCGCGATGCGGGACTGCCGAATTGGCAGGACCTGCTGACTGCGCTGCACGGCGATCACATCTCCGAGAAAGAGAAGTCGACCCTCAAAGATCTCGACCCACGCGACCACGCCACACTCATCGAGTTGGCGCTCGGCGGCCGAGCCCAGCTACTGGCGAGACTGGCAGGGGAGATCGGGAGCTATGAGCGATTTGGCCTGACGCACTCGCTGCTTGCGTCAATCGGTGCGCAGCAGGCCGTGACAACCAACTACGACGATCTCTATGAGCGCGCATGCAAGCGCCCGGGAAAGAATCTCGAGGAAGATCTCACTGTCCTTCCCTACGGCCGCGTCGCGGAAGACCGGCCGTGGCTGTTGAAGCTGCATGGGTCGCTCGATCAACTCGATCGGCAAGACCACATTGTTCTGACCCGGCCCGACTACATGAGCTTGGCCCGGGAGCGAAGCGCCCTGTTCGGAATCGTCCAGGCACTATTGGTGACCAAACACCTTCTCTTCGTGGGCTACTCACTCAGTGATGAGGACTTCCACCAGCTCGTCGACGAGATCCGCATCGCGATTGGCGCCTCAGACACCAAGCACGAGCTGGGCACTGTTTTGACCACTTCCGAGTGGCCCCTCGCCCGGCTCTGGGGCGACCTGCTGCGCGTTGAGCAGATCGGCCGCACAACTGACCTACCGAACCGGCACCTCCAGATCTTCCTCGACCGAGTCGCGCACCTCGCGACGCCGCACTCTTCGCACCTACTCGACGAGTCGTTCGCCGGCTTGCTCGACCCCGAGGAAGCCCGCATCGCCACCAGCCTCGAGGGAGTTCAGCGCGTTGTCGAGGAAATCCTTAAGCAACACCCCGGCCACACGACAGCTATGGTCGTGCGCCGCGCTCTAGAGCAATTTGGGGGACCGGAACAGACCGGCTACTTCAGGAGGGACGGGCCGAATGAAGGGCGATGAGCCTGCGTTGGAAGTCGGTGACACCGCTTCGACGGTGATGCTCAGCCCATGCGTGGGTGGATTGCTTCGCACGTGGGACGAGTCGAACGAAACAACGCTGTGGTCGGTGCCTGACGCCGACTTTCTTCTTTCGAGGCAGGGAAGCGGACTGTTGGGCCGTTCGGTTCGCGAGGAGGGCCGGTTCACCGAGTCCGGCCTCCTTGTGGCTAATCGTCAGACGCTGATGCTGCGGGGGCGTTTTCCGACACGGACCGATGATGGCTCGATGCAGCTGGACGGATCCATGGTGAGGCTGGAACCAGCAGCCGCCCCGAAGGAGTCCGCGATCGACGACTTCCGAAACCTGCTGTCGCAAGCGATTCGGCACTGCATCTCAAGTGGCGAGTTCCTGGTGGTGGAGAAGGGTGGCTGGGACGCACCCAACGAGCCCTATTGCCTTTTCATCGCCGTTGAAGAAGACGGCCAGCGGGTGAACGTCATCGAGACTGCTCCCCAGCCCCTGGCTTCCGGGGTATGGGCACCCCACAGCATTCCGGGTCAGGCGGGTTCGACATTGCGGGCGCCGATGACGCAGGAGACGATTGACGCGGCGCCGTTGGTGATGATCGAGGCGATCGCAACGTGGGGTGTTCAACTGTGGGATCTGGCGCTCGTTTTCGGTGCGCGGTGAGTCTGCTCCCAAGGGCCGATCATTTTTTCTCACCATCGGTGATGGCACTGGGTCCGAGGTTTCGCTCAATCATGAAACGGAGGAGTGCCTGAACGGCGACCTGTGCCTCGTGAAGCTGAGATACCCTCGGGGACTTGGGATCAGAGAATGCGGTAAGCCGATTGAGGGCCGCAGATATTTGGGATTCGAAGTCGGTCAAGTGGTACCACAGTGTGGTGTCGTGGGGGAGATCGAGCAGTTTGCGTGCGTGCTCTGTGGCGACCTGCAACATCAACTTAGCGAGATTAGGTGCTCCGCTGCCGGGCTCCGATTCACCAGTGACGGCAGCGGCGGTGACTGCGGCACCGCTCCCTACCAATCCACTCAAGAGTGCTAGACCGCCAACCATTCCTCCGGGCCCAAAGGCGGCTAAGCCGCCCGTGATAGCGGCAGCCCCGAACGCGGTCGCCGGCGCCGCAACGGCAAGACCTATGGGACCTGCGGCCACGAGCGCAACGCCGGCAGCGGCGGTGAGTACCCGCCCCCAAGGCACCCCGGCCCTGCCGTTCACGCACTTCTGGACGTCCTTGATCGCGGTCTCGACCTTCTTACCTACATCACGTCGGTGTCCGAGCTGAACGGCAATATCTTGAAGCGCAAGCATCGGTGCTTCGCTGACTTCGATTTCGTACGGAGTAACGCAGTTGGTCAATGCGAGAACGACGAGTTCGCCGATCGCCTCATGCAGTTCCCAGCGGTGGGGAAGCTCTGGAAGGCGGCCGGTTGCTAGTTCGTGTATTTCCGGTGCCAGGGGGCGTCCAGTAGCGGCTTGTTGGGTCAACTGGGCGGCAAGATCCTCACGGAGCAGCTCAAGGGATGATCGGTATCTTTCGGCCCGATCCGCATCTTTGATGTTGTTCGCGACGGCTTCGGCGAAGTGTTGGACGAGTAGTGCTGATGCTTCCGCATCGGTCATTCGGACCACGACATCGCTGGTGGCCGGAACTAGAGCCTTCGATGGGTATAGCGTGTCGGCGACCAGCCCGGCAACTGCGGAATCGCCTAGGTAAGTACTTGCATCATGGCCCGAGATACTGAGGACGAAATCTTGAGCTCCGGGAAAAACAGCCGCCAAGCCGCGGCCACCGGTAACGATGTCCGCGCGATTGAGAAAATTCGACCAATCATCGACTCGCGAGTACGGAAACTTCTTGAGCAATCGCTCGCTGCCGTCGTGCAGGGCTTTGATGTTGGCTGGGCTCCCGATTGTGATGAAGCGTCGTACGTGCAAACGTTCGGGTAGGTGATCGAGCAGATCAATTGCGATGACGCTGCCGAGGCTGTGGCCGATGAGTAGCACGTCACCATAGGAGGGGAGATGGTCGAGGATGTGCGACATAACAGCGCCTCGAACGCCCTCTTGGCGCACGTAACGGCGCACCTGGTCGAGATCGAGGAGGTCCGTCGCGCCGATTACGAACGGCGGCAGCGCATCCCACATGGGATCAGGAATCCAGTCGAATCCAAATGCGCGAACCCTCTGAGTTACTCGGAGGATTCGCTGAACACGCGCTTGCCGCCGCTCAAAGTCGCGCCGGCTTGCAGCATCGTCCTTCGTTCGATAAGTGATTGGAGGAAGCTTGGCGGAGATGCCGTCGGTCTTCAGCAAGGATGAATACCTGGGCGCGATTATTTGGTCCTCGCGCAATGCTTCATGACCGGCCTGTTCAAGTCCGCGGTTCAGGCCGGCAAGCCATCCGCCATCCGGATCCCCGTCGCCGATCCCATGAAGGAAAACTACCTTCATCCCAAGCCCCCTCCCGGACGAGAAAGCAGCCCCGACCGTGGAACTAGCTTCGGTGGCAAAGGCTAGCGCGAGTGGCGGACAGACGGATCTATTTGAGGGTGCGGAAGGGGAGCCTGGGATCCGCTTCCACTTCGGTGAGGGGCGGATGGTGGATCACGGCCCAAGGCGTGCGCTCAGGTCGCGGGCCAGACCACCTGGCCGAACCGGTCACCGGGATCTATCACTACCACTGCCTTCTTGGCGAGTTCTTTGGCGGTGGTGGTGGCTCCTGTTCGGAGGTAATCACGGACCGCGGCTACAGGATCCGCAGCAGGATCGACCTTGAGGGTGCGACCTAACAGATCCACACGTCGTCCCCGGAACCCGTGATCATCCGGGTGGCGGCCCAGCTCCGAGTCGCCAAAATCCACGACACCGCGGCGGCGGTACGGGTACCCCACCCCGGGATTGTCAGCGTAGAAGGTGTAGACGTCGAGGTCCTTCACTCCGTTGGTGCCATTCACGAAGTGGAGCGCGGCACCTTGGCATAAGGCGGTTAGCAGAATCCGGTCGCGGTACACCGCTAGCTGCGGGTTGCGCGTGAACATGCCTTCACGGTCCTTCTCCGCAATCTCCGACAGTCGGTGCAGGTGCTCGTCAGTCAGCGGTGCCATCGATCGTTCGATCATGGCTGCAGAGCCTATAGAGGCTTCATGCCAGAGGGGGTGTTCCTCGCGGGGGATTGCGTTTGCCCATGAGCGGGTCCGTCTGTCGAATGCGCACCGATCGGAGCCTCACGCGATTGGTCACCGATTTGGTCACCAATTCCCCCGAAACAGGTGAAAATTATGCAACTCAGTGAAACCCGTCGCGAAGCTCCACCGCCGTTGACCAGCACTAATCAAATTATGAAAAATGTTGTGGCACAACATATTCCAACTCATAACCCAGAGGTCGCAGGTTCGAATCCTGTCCCCGCTACTTGGTAAGCCAGGCGAGAGGGTGTTCCCCTCTCGCCTGGCTTCATTTCTGGGGCAGCTTCAGTGCCTATTGGGGTGACTAGCCAGGTATTTCTGAAACGACTTTTGTGACACCTCGATCTGGCCCGACTGGTCGACCCGATGGCCTCAGGGTGGGTGTCTCATTTCGGTTCCATTCCGAGACAGCGTTCAACAGTTCTGCTTAGGCGTTGGCGTGATGGCCTAAGGGTGATATTTGGCTGCTTGCAGGCTGAGCCTTGTTAAGAGAGGACGGTCGCTGGCCGTACGAGGCGGCGCAATCTGCCGGACGAGATTGCCCGCACCCCTGTCCCTGGGTCGCGTTGTCCGAAAGCATCTGGACGGTTGTCTGCGCCTGGTATGAGGCAAACGAACGGCTGTTCAATGAGTTGTGCTCAACACCAGAGCCGCTTCGTTATAGGGGAACAGGCGATAGAACACACGAGATGGGGCTGTTACGAGGGTCGCCGCATCAGCCTTGCTGATGAGGCGCGGATTGACCAGCTCGACGGTCTTGCCGCGCTTATGCAGTACCGCCCGCCGGGCCGCGAACACGTTCTTTAGCCAGTCCGATTCCAGTCCATAGCCGATGAGAATGACGAATCCGTCGCGGGTGCGAAAGACCAGGAGTGGCGTTCGGTACCGCTTACCTGACTTGCGGCCGACATGCTCAAGTGTCCCCTGAGCGGGGAGCCATGGCGTGATGGAGCGAGCCGCCGGATTGGTGACTCGACGATTAAAGTTTGCAACCGCGCGAGGCACTCGCACGCAAACCCCCTCATCCACAATCATGCTCAACGCGACCAGCACACGTTCGCTCCACTACGGAAGGTAAGCCATTCTGAGCGCGGCACGGTCTGGACTGGTGGAAAGCGTTGCTGACGACAGGGGTTAGAGCGGCGCGGTGAAGGCTCGGGTCGTGGCCTCGTTGGACACCCACGGCCCCCCGCCGGGTCATCGTGCCGATTGCGAATCAGCGAATCTTCAGTTGTAACCGTTCTAGTCGCCTCACCAAGATGCTCGGCAGCCACTGGCCAACGTCCACGGCGTCGATCCACTGGGTTTGCTCGAGCAGCATGCGAAAGACGATGTGCGCCTCCAGGCGGGCGAGCGCAGCCCCGACGCAGAAATGCGCACCTCTACCGAACGTGACATGCCCCTTACCGGCGTTGCGGTCGAGTCGGAAATCGTCCGGTGCCTCGAAGTGCTGGGGGTCGCGATTGGCTGCTCCCCACATCAGCAACAGGTGTGAATCCGCGGGTAGTTCGACGCCGGCCAGTGAGGTATCTCGGACCACGTGCCGATAGTGGCCGCGAAACGGCGATTCATAGCGGAGTGCTTCCTCGATGAACGCGCTCAGCAAGTCTGGGTTCTCGCGAAGCTGCTCTTGAATGTGCGGGCGGTCGGCCAGAATCCAGGCCGCGCTGCCCAGCAGCGAAGCGGTGGATTCACCCGCTGCGCTGAATAGAGTGAGCATGATGGCGAGCGCCGGAAGCTGTTCTAAATCACCGGAGTTGGTGCGGCCGGCGAGGTCCCCGATCAGGCCCTGCTGCGGGCTATCGGCGGCGTTCTCGAAATGTTCGAGGACATAGGCAGCCAGTTCCATCGCAGCCATGCCGGCGGCTTCGAGTTGGCCTGCACTCACTATCCCGTCGAGCAGGGTTGTGGTCGCGAACCCGAGTCGAATCAGCTTGCCGACATCATCTTGGGGTAGCCCGAGCAGATGAGCGACCACCATCATGGGCAGCCGATTGGCCATGGTGCTCATCCATTCGAGCTGCCCGTCAACCAAGGCGTCGGACCAGAGTCGCCTTGCGGTGGCTTCGGCGAACTCTTCGATGAGGCGCACCCGCCGCGCCGAAAGGTGCGGCAAGAGAAGCTTGCGGTGTGTCGCGTGCAGCGGATCGTCGGCGGTGGCCAGTGCGTGCATCGGCCCCCCAAGCGTCCCCATCTCAAAGGGTGTGACGGACCCGTCGTCCTGGTAGACCATCGTCGCAGTCAGGTTCGACGAGAAGTCATCGACGCGGTTGACGGCCTCGATGACGGCGTCCCACCCGCAGACCGCGTAGAACACCGACTCACCGATCCGGTTCACTGCGGCGCGGCTGCGCATCGTGGCGTACAGCGGGTTGGGGTCCTGCATCGCACCGCTGCCGAAGAACACAGCGGGGTCTACCACTGGCCTCATCACCCCAGGCTTGTACTGGCCTGTGAGCTGCGTCAACGGTCCGGTCCGAAGATGCGGGGCGGGTTGTCCGCGGCTCGTGGCCATCATTTCTCAGCAGACTTCGCTAACCAGTGCCGGCGATGAGAAAAGCGACGAGAATATTCTCACGGTGACAAAGCGTGGCCGGGTTTCCCCGGGGTGGGAAGGACTAACGAGGTGCCCACCAACGACTGGCTGATCGGTCGAGACCGACACAGCGCGGGCGCGGAACGGATTTACGCAGCCGCGACTGACCTCATGGCCCGAGAGGGCTACGACGCATTCAGCATTGACGCCCTAGCCGCCCTCGTCCACTGTTCTCCGGCGACGATCTACCGCCATGTCGGGGGCAAAACGGCAATCCGCGACGCGGTGCTGAGCAGGCAAGCCGAACGGATTCTGGATTCGGTTCGCGAGGCCATCGTGGGGTTGACGGGTTCCGAGCGCATCATCACCGCGACCACCGTCGCCTTAGAGCGCATGCGGTCGGACCCGCTCGCGCAGATCGTGCGATCAATGCCAGCCTCTCCCGGTACCGGGTGGCTGACTGAGTCTCCCCTCATCGCCCGCTTCGCCACTGAAATGGTCGGTGCCGACAACCCCGACCCCTTGGCCGCGCAGTGGTTGGTCCGCGTGTTTCTTGCTCTCTGGTATTGGCCGCTCAAGAATGCCGATGCCGAAACGCTCGCGGTGCGCCGATACCTCGGCCCGCCTTATACGGTCGATGCAGACGCAGCCTCGTAGAAAAGAGTGCAGGATCGGCGGACTCATCAGCGGAATCTGAGAGCCGGTAAAAACCATGAGACGGGCCGGGGTATAAAACGCTTCATCGCGTCACCCCGTAGTCGCATCAAGCGAGACGGAGTTTCGAGACTCCCGTATGTCTTCTATTTCGAGACATGGGCTGGGTAGAACAGCTTGTACTGGGAGGGCTCAGAACCCGCACCCTTCTCCGCGCCGTGCGTCGAAGCCCTCCATGACGACGGCTGCTGCGTTCAGCACGATTCCAATCATGGTGGCTGCCCCGGCTCTGACAGAGTTTTGTCTTCGCGCGCCAAAAGTCTGCCGAGGTTTCGGCTCCGTGAGACGTTGCCGCGGCCATGTGTTGTCGGAGACGCTGAGTCCAGTGTGATTTACAAATCGCGGCCAAGTTCTGGACTGCCCGCCTGAGAGAAGCTGGCTGCAGTTCACGTCCAGTTGATGAACATGTGGTGCGTCACCGGAAGAAGTCTTGACACAAGGCCAAACGGCTGACATTGGTCCCGGGGGACATCTGCTGCAACCGCCGCGACCCACACTGCCGCTCTCACCAAGGAGGAAACAACATGGCCACCGTCACCTTCGTCGAGTACGACGGTACCTCCCACGATGTCGACATCGTTGAAGGCGAGTCGCTCATGGAACTCGCGACTGGCAGCGCCGTCCCCGGCATTGACGGCGACTGTGGTGGCGAAGCCGCGTGCGGCACGTGCCACATCATCGTCGACGACGCGTGGATCTCGGCAACCGGGACGCCTTCGGAGCAGGAGAATCAGATGCTCGAGATGTTCCCGGAGCGCGAACCGAACTCGCGCCTGGCGTGCCAGGTGAAGGCGTGCGCGTCCCTGGACGGGCTCAAGGTCCGCCTCCCCGAATTCCAGATGTAGTCCACAATTTCTCTCACCTTCACGACAGGCGGACGAAAAGGCTCATGAAGATCACAGACGGCGTGCTCGAAAAGGCAAAGGTCAAGGCACAGAACAAGATCCAGGCCACGATCCCCGTCGATCGGCAGGTGCGGGCCGCCCACATGGTGGAGAAGGTAAAGCGCCTTGTCGGACAGGGCCGGCCGCTCGTTCTGACCGAGCGCCCGATCCCTGACGCCGCGGATGTGCCGCTGAACGAGATCGACGTCAGCAATCCCTTCCTGTTCCGCCAGGGCAAGTGGCACTCGTACTTCAAACGGCTCCGCGACGAGGCTCCCGTGCACTACCTCGCCAACAGCCCGTTCGGCGCGTTCTGGTCGGTCACGCGTTTCGCAGATATTCAAGCCGTGGACACCAACCCCGCGGTCTTCTCCGCGGAGCCCAACATCATCCTCGGTCACATCCCGCTCGACATCGACATGTTCATCGCGATGGATCCGCCCAAGCATGATGTTCAGCGCAAGGCAGTCCAAGGGGTAGTGGCCCCGAAGAACCTGAAGGAGATGGAGTCGCTCATCCGTGAGCGGGTCCAGGACGTTCTCGACAACCTCCCGACCGACCGGCCATTCGACTGGGTCGAACGGGTTTCGAAGGAGGTTACGGGCCGCATGCTCGCGACCCTGCTCGACTTCCCCTACGAGCAGCGTCACAAGCTCACGTACTGGTCCGACACGATCGTTGGTATCGCGGAAGCCACCGGCGGTACGACTCACCAGGACGAGTTCTACGACGCCATCGGCGAGATGGCCCGCAGCTTCATGGCCTTGTGGTACGACAAGGCGGCGCGGCGGAAGCAGGGCGAGGCGCCAGGCTTCGACCTGATCACGTTGATGCAGATGTCCGAGGACACCAAGGACCTGATCGACAAACCGCTGGAATTCCTCGGCAACCTGACTCTGCTCATCGTCGGTGGCAACGACACCACCCGCAACTCGATGTCCGGAGGTGTGCTCGCTCTGAACCAGAACCCGGACCAGTTCGAGAAGTTGAAGGCAGACCCGTCACTGATCACCAACATGGTTTCGGAGATCATTCGGTGGCAAACCCCATTGGCGTACATGCGGCGCATAGCCAAGAAGGACGTCTACTTCGGCGGCCAGTTCATCCGCAAGGGCGACAAGGTTGTCATGTGGTACGCGTCCGGCAACCGTGATGAGCGCCAGTTCGAGAATCCGGATGCGTTCATCATCGACCGGTCGAACGCTCGTAACCACATGTCGTTCGGCTTCGGCGTGCACCGCTGCATGGGCAATCGCCTGGCCGAGATGCAACTGCGCATCCTGTGGGAGGAGTTGTTGGCTCGGTTCGACAAGATCGAGGTCGTGGGTGGGCCGGTCTACGTGCAGTCCAACTTCGTCAGGGGTTACGACCAGATGATGGTCAAGCTCACGGCGAAGGCAACGGACTGAGTCGACGTGACGGCGGCGAGTCGGGAGAACCTCGGGGGCGGCGAGCGGGCGCTCATCGTCGGAGCTAGCCACGCAAGCGCACAGTTGTGTGCGAGTTTGCGGCAGGAGGGCTGGTCCGGAGAGATCCAGTTGATCGGCGATGAGCCGTCGTTGCCGTACCACCACCCGCCGCTGTCCAAGACCTATCTCGCCGGCAAGTCCAGTCTTGACGAGCTTCTGATCCGGAAGCCGGACTTCTATGAGAAGCAGGAGATCGGCTTCCGTCAAGGTCGAGTTACAAGCATCGACCGACTGGCGGATACGGTCACACTTGCCGACGGCGAGGTCTTGGCCTACGACAAACTTGTTCTATGTCTAGGAGCGCGTCCTCGTCGCTTGACGCTGCCGGGATCGGATCTCGCTGGAGTCCACTACCTGCGTGACGCTGCCGACATCGAAGCCATCCGTGACGGCCTGGCCTCCGCCGGGCACGCCGTGATCGTCGGCGCCGGCTACATCGGATTGGAGACGGCGGCGTCGCTCCGAAACCTGGGCATCGCGGTTTCGGTGCTTGAGGCTGCCGACCGAGTGCTACAACGGGTGACTGCACCCGAGGTGTCCGCGTTCTACGATCGCGTTCACCGCGAGGAGGGCGTCGATCTCCGACTCAACGTCTCTGTCAGCGCGATCGAGGGCGAGGGACACGTCCAGGGTGTCCGACTCGCGAACGGTGACTACATCGCCGCCGACGTGGTCATCGTCGGTATCGGTGTGGTACCCAACGTTGAGCTTGCGCACGACGCCGGCGTGACCGTGGACAACGGCATCGTCATCGACCAGCATGGGCGCACCAATGATCCGAAGATTTTTGCGGCCGGCGACTGCGCCAACTATTTCGACCCTCGCTACAGCTGTCGTCTTCGTCTGGAGTCGGTGCCCAGCGCGGTCGAGCAGGCCAAAACCGTCGCAGCGACGATCTGTGGCCACGACAAGGAGATCTCCGCATTGCCTTGGTTCTGGTCGGATCAATACGATCTCAAGCTCCAGACCGCGGGCCTCAATACCGGCTACGACGAGGTTGTCTTGCGTGGCGACCCGGAAACAGGACGCGACTTCGCCTGCTTCTATCTGAACGGGGGCCGGCTCATCGCGGCCGACTGCGTGAACCGACCGCAGGAGTTCATGTTCAGCAAGCGCGCGATTACGCAGGGGCTAGTGCCGAACCGTGAGTTGCTGACCGGCCCCGGGGACGCGCTCATCTCGCTGTTGCGATCACCGGCGGCCAATTTTGGTTAGCGACCGGAAAGAGCCCCTGGAATCCCGCCTTCGTCATGGAAGAGCTCACGCGGGGCTGACCATCGGCGACAGGCTGTCTACAAACGACAAGTTCGTCGACCATTATCGACTCAGCAGGCAGAAGGATTCTTGATGGAATACCAGAACACCGACTACGACGTGGTGGTCGTCGGATCGGGATTCGGCGGAAGTGTCACGGCACTGCGGCTGACCGAGAAGGGCTACCGAGTCGGGGTGCTCGAGGCCGGCCGCCGATTTAACGACACCGACTTCGCCACGACCAGTTGGGACGTGCGCAAGTTCGTCTGGGCGCCTCGGCTGGGCTTGTTCGGCATCCAACGTATCCATCTGCTGCGTGACTGTTTGGTGCTGGCCGGAGCCGGTGTCGGCGGCGGATCGCTGAACTATGCGAACACCCTCTACAAGCCGTCGGCGCCATTCTTCAACGATCCGCAATGGAAGGACATCACCGACTGGGAAGACGAACTGTCGCCCTTCTACGACCAAGGGCAGCGCATGCTCGGCGTGGTGCGCAATCCGCACATGACCCCCGCCGATCAAATCATAAAATCGGTCGCCGAGGACATGGGTGTCGCCGACACCTTCATCCAGACACCGGTCGGCGTGTTCTTCGGCGATCCGGGCAAAACTGTGCCCGACCCGTTCTTTGGCGGCGTCGGCCCGGCACGGACCGGTTGTATCGAGTGCGGGGAATGTATGACCGGCTGTCGCTACGGCGCGAAGAACACGTTGGTGAAAAACTACCTCGGTCTGGCCGAAAATGCCGGTGCCACCGTTCATCCGCTGACCACCGTCACCTCCCTGAAGCAGGATGCGGATGGAATCTGGACCGTGCACACCGAGCGAACCGGTTCGGTTGTACGCAAACGCCGCAGGCAGTTCACCGCCCCCTACGTCGTGCTGGCCGCGGGCACGTGGGGAACCCAGAACCTGCTGCACAAGATGAAGGACACCGGCTCCCTACCGAAGCTGTCACCGCGTCTTGGCGTACTCACCCGCACCAATTCCGAGTCCATCGTCGGGGCGAGCAAGTACACCGCTGACCCAAAGCTGGATCTGACACGGGGTGTGGCGATCACCTCCTCGTTTCACCCGACCAGTGACACCCACATCGAGCCGTGCCGCTACGGCAAAGGCTCCAACCTGATGGGTCTGCTGCTCACCACGTTGATGACCGACGGCGGTAGCCGCGTTCCCCGTTGGCTGAAGTTCCTCGGCCAGGCGGCACGACATCCAGCGGCACTACTGCGGGTCATCAACGTCAGCACCTGGAGTGAACGCACCGTGATCTCATTGGTGATGCAAACCTTGGACAACTCCATCACCACCTTCACCAAACGCGGACTCTTCGGCCGCCACCTGTCCAGCAGGCAGGGACATGGCCAGCCGAATCCGACGTGGATCCCCGTCGGCAATGAGGCGACAAGGCGGGTTGCCGACAAGATCGGCGGGATACCGACCGGCTCGTGGGGCGAGATGTTCAACGTTCCCCTTACCGCACATTTCCTGGGCGGCTGTGCAATTGGAGCCGACGCCAGCCGCGGCGTGATCGACCCCTACCACCGGGTCTACGGCTATCCCACGCTCAGCGTCGTCGACGGGTCTTCGGTGTCGGCGAACCTCGGCGTCAACCCTGCGATGACGATCACCGCTCAGGCGGAACGGGCGGCGGCGCTGTGGCCGAACAAGGGCCAGGCCGACCCCCGCCCCGAACAGGGCCACCAGTACCGCCGGATCGCCCCGACCCCACCGATCAACCCGGTAGTTCCCCAGGATGCCCCGGGCGCATTGCGGTTGCCCATCGTCGAGATCAGCTCGTCCGGCGCAGCCGCGGTCGAGTAGCCGATCTAAGCGTTAGAGTTTCAGTCATGCCGGCGTCGGGCGGCGAGGACAACGCCGCGGTCGTTGAGGCCGCTGCGGCGATTGTCGATCATCTCAGCGGTCGACTCTCCGAGCTGACCGCAGCGGTGCATCACATGCTGCTCGATGAGGTCGCAGAGCTCGGCGGGGACAGCCCGATGGCGGACTTACTGCGTGACACCGTCGAAGGCAACATCGAAACGGTCTTCTCGGCGATTCGCCACGAGATTCCGCTGCAGCACTTCAAACCACCCACCGCGGCCCTCGAGCACGCCCGCCGCCTGGCCCAGCGTGGCGTATCCGTCAACGCCTTGGTGCGCGCCTACCGGCTGGGACATCAAGTGGTCCTCAGCGCCGCGCGCGAGGAGATCCGGGCGTCCGACCTCGATCTGCAGACGGGCCTGGACGTTGACAGCCAGATCGCCGAAGTCACGTTCACCTACATTGACTGGATCTCCCAACAGGTCATAGTCACCTACCAGGAAGAGCACGATCGCTGGCTGGAAAACCGCAACAACATCCGTTCCCTCCGGGTCCACGAAATCCTCAAAGGCAGCGACCTTGATGCAGACGCCGCCGGAGCGTCCATCCGCTACCGCCTCAACTCCACCCACCTCGCGATCATTCTCTGGTACGACCGGGTAGCGAAGGGCGATGAGCTGGTCGCAATGGAGAAGTTCATTCGCGACTTCGCTACCTCGGTCGGCATCCGAAACAACCCACTTTTCATTCCGGTGGACCGCCAAACCGGGTGGGGCTGGATTCCGCTCGAACCCGGCCGCGACCTCGACGCAATCGACCGGCTACGCGCATTCGCTAAGACCAGTCCAAACGCACCCTGTATTGCCGCAGGAGACAGCCAGCCCGGCGTCGACGGGTTTCGCCGGTCCCACCGGCAGGCCCAAGATGCCCGCGACATCGTCTGGGCACTGGGCCCCAACGCTTCTCGTGTGGTGGCGATCTCCGATCCCGGCGTCGGAATGGTCGCGCTGTTGGGCGCACGAGTCGATGCCGCCGCCGACTGGGTGGCCAAAGTCCTCGGACCACTCGCTAGCCGTACCGACAACGACGAGCGGCTACGCACCACCCTGCGGGTCTTCCTCCGAACTGGCTCCAGCTTTAAAGCCGCCGCCGAGGAAATGAACCTGCACGCCAACTCCGTCAAATACCGCGTGAGCCGCGCGATAGAACGACGCGGTCGCCCGATAGCCGATGACCGCCTCGACGTCGAGGTGGCCCTCCTTCTCTGCCACTGGTACGGGCCGGCCCTGCTCCACGCCGCACGCAGCGACTGAGGGCCGTGGCCGCCCGCGTTGAACAACTCACCAAGACCACCGGCGACACCATCCTGCTCACTCAGCAGTGCCTCGACGCCCTGGCCTCGCGACCGGCTGGACTCATCGACCGCGGATCACACGCGCTGAAGGGAAGTAAGCCCCCGTGCAGGTATCCAGCCTCGACGGTCCATAGGCCATGACGGAGGCCATTCCTGTTGGCCAGAAAGGTATTACGCGGCATTGAGACGATGTTTTGAGACGCCCGGATATCTCCTGTTGTGCGACAGCGGTCAACGCGGCTCGGGCTTGGTCGATTGGTCAACCCCACCCCGCTGGGCCCACGTCAATATGGTGTCACCGCTGATCGGCGCGGTATGTCAGATCGAGCGCAATCTCCCGATCTGGACGTTCGAGTCGCCAAGACCGGACGCTGGCGGGTCTAGCCTCCACAGCATGGACCGCATCTTGCAGTGGGCGTGGGATCGGCACGGGGCGAGATACATGTGGGTGGTCTGGGCCATCCTGTTCTTCTTGACGCTGCCGGTCTACTTCCTCTGGTCGTTTCTCGTTGTCGCTGTCGAGAGGTCCGGTCACTACCTCGAGGCGGCCGCGGTCACCGTGGTCGTCCTGCTGGTGTGGTGCTGCGCGAACGCTCTTGCCGGGCGCCGGCAGTTTCGCCCTGCCGAGTTGTGGGCGGCCGGGCACCAGGTCGATCGCGCGAGCGCCCTTGAGGCCACCTACACCTATGCCCGGCGGTGGGTCCCCCGAATGCTGTGGGCCGGCCCCGTGCCTTACGGAGTGCTGTCGGTCCTTGTCGGTGCGATCGCCGGGGCGGGCGGGCCGCAGTTGATCCAGTACGCGGTCCTGGGGGCGGTGTATGGAACGGCCGTCACATTGGTTGGTGTGCACAGCACGGCCGAAACAGTCGTGCGACCGGCCAGGGCAGCGATCGCCGGGGACACCGCGATCGGTGACCACCTGCCCCGCTCGCGCCCAACGTTCGCCGCCTGGTCCAGCATGCTGCTGCTCGCCACCGTGTTCTCGTTCACTATGTCCGGTGCGATGCTGGCGGCCGTGTTCGACCGGGCCCGGGATCAGCCCATCCTCTTCGCCGCCATCGCGGGCGCGATGACCGTGGTTCTCGGAGTGCCGCTCACCGTCGGCGCCGTGTTTGCACAATCGCTGCGCCCGATCCGCGACCTCGCCTCAGGAACCGAACGGGTCGCCGTCGGCGACTACACCCAGCGGCTGCCAGTGGTGCAGGACGATGACCTCGGCGCCCTTTCGGCCTCGTTCAACCGCATGCAGGCCGGACTGGCTGAACGGAGACGGCTTCACGCGGCCTTCGGCACCTACGTCGATCCCGCGCTGGCCGCCCGACTGCTGGAGCAGGGTGACGATGTGTTCACCGGTGAACGCCGCGCGGTCACGGTGATGTTCATCGATATCCGCGACTTCACCCCGTTCGCCGAGGCCAACACCGCCGAGGACACCGTCGCCCGGCTCAACGCGCTATTCGAGATCGTGGTGCCCGCCGTCGTCGAGGCGGGAGGCCACGTCAACAAGTTCCTCGGCGACGGCGCACTCGCAGTCTTCGGGGCACCCAACGACCTGCCCGATCATGCCGATGCTGCCTTGAAGACCGCCGCTGTGATCGACCGCCTCGTTGCGGAGCGGTTCGGTCAGGAGTTGCGCATCGGCATCGGGATCAACACCGGGGTGGTGATCGCGGGAACCATCGGCGGGGGCGGCAAGCTGGAGTTCACTCTCATCGGCGACGCCGTTAACGTGGCCGCCCGCGTCGAGCAGCTCACCAAGACCACCGGCGACACGATTCTGCTCACCCAGCAGTGCATCGAAGCCCTGGCCTCCCGGCCGGCCGGACTCATCGACCGGGGATCACACGCCCTGAAGGGGAAGTCCGCTCCTGTGAAGGTCTTCAGCCTCAAGCATCCGCAGGGAGGTCTACCGGCCGCCACTCCGTAGAAGCTTGTGGGATGGCGAAACCGGCGGGGGCACATAAGCATCGGTTCCTCCACGGGATCGGGACCTTCGGCTCTAGACCCGCTTTCGCCCGGGCGGCGAGACTATCGCTCGGGGAGTTCCTGGACGCAGGAATATAAGCGGGGAGGACGACCATCATGAAACGCGATCTCTTCAAGTTCTTCGCGGGGATGTTCGCCGGGTTCGCCATCGAACACGCGGTCATTGCGATCTACCTGTCGCTGGGCGTCTTCACCCTCCCGCAGTTCCTCGGCAGGCAGTGGCCCGGCTGGTCTCCCTGGCTCGGGGCTGCTCTATACGCAGCCATCGGCCTGTGGCTCGGTTACCTCGGTTGGCGCAAGAAGGAGTCACCGCACGATGAAGCGTGATGTCTATAAGTTCCTGGCAGGGTCGGCTGCCGGCCTGGCCTACACCCACGCGGCCTACGCCGTCGCCGCGTCCAACGGCATCATCAACGAACCGATCTTCCTCGGGCGCAAGTGGGGGGTCGGGTTCATGTCGACCGAGGCCGTCATCTACTCGGCGATCAGCCTGGCCCTGGCCTATCGGGGTTGGGGGTCCGACACTGACGCAGGACCCGGGAGCCTTCCGGACGCCCGGCCCCTGGCCCCTAGAAAGCCGTAGGAGCGACGAAACGGGCCGGGGCGTAGAGCGATTCGTCAGGCACCTCTCGTACTCGCATCGACTGATACGGACTTTCGAGACTCCCGTGTCTTCTGTTTCGAGACAACACGCCGGGGTCAGGTGACCCACACGGTATCGGGCAGCCCGCCGGATTCGGTGGGTGATTGCAGACGGATCGTCGGTATGCCAAGCTGACGGGAGCGTCAATTGGCATGTGGCCCCGCCACCTGCGGGGGGAGGTGCCGGTGGTCCAGGCCAGGGCTGTAGCGACCCGGCAGGTCATCATCGCCGCCGCTGCGGAGCTATTCGAACAGCACGGCTACGGCAACACCTCGCTCTCCGACGTCATCGACCGCGCCAACGTCACCAAAGGGGCCTTCTACTACCACTTCGCCACCAAGGAGGAGCTGGCGGCTGCGATCATCGAGCAGGCCAACAACGCCTTCGGAGCCGCCCTGGACGCCCAGCTCGCAGCCCCGTCACCGATGCTGGAGAAGCTCATCCGGGTCCCGTTCGTCGCCGTGGACATGATGCGACACGACCAACTGATTCGGGTGGGCTACGCCCTTCGCATGGCCGCGAACCAAGTCACCCTCGCTTCTGGTGCCGTCCTGGAACAACGACGGGCAACCTTCGTCGGCGCGGTCAAGACCGCGATCGCCGAGGGCGACCTCAAGAGCGACATCGACCCCGAGGAACTCGGCCACACGATCTGGGCCAGCGTGACGGGCACCCAGGTAATGGCCGCAGCATCCGACGACAACATCGTCACCCGCCTCGCCCAAGTGTGGAGAATCATCCTGGCCGGGACCGTTTCACCCGCCTCGCTGCCGTACTTCGCGCAGTTCCTGACTCGCGTCGAGAACCAGTACACGCACAGTCAGTCGGACGTTGACTACGAACCTTCGCCGAGGGTCCCTCCTGAGCCGGAAGGGTGAACGTAACCTGACCCCATAGGGGTTCTTCCGGAGACCTGCGCCCCGGCCCCCATTAGGCCTAGGAGCCACGAAACTGGCCGGGACATAGAAGGATTCATCACGTCACCGGGAGTCGCATCACCAGACGGACATTCGAAACTCCCGGATGTCTTCTGATTCGAGACGGAGGCCACCGCTCCCGTACTCCCCGAGGGAGTAGTGGACCGAGGTCGCTGCACCACCGAAGTGGGCCGGCGCACTACTCCGGTCTCTTGTTTGCCAAGACGTCCCCAGCGGGCTCGTCGCCGCCGACGGCGTCGACATCTCTAGCTTTCCCGGTGCCCAGTTACTTACGCGGGCGTAGATTACGCACGACGGTGTGCCACACGAACGGATAGAGGTTCTTCCTGATGATCGATTCTGGTGTCGACGAGTCCGATATTCCTGAAGGGCAGCAGATCAGGGGGAGCGTTTCGCGACGCAAGGTGCTGGGTGGTCTGGCCGCCGGTGCGGGTGTTGCGGCGGCATCGGCGTTCGGGGCGGCGGGCTGCGCCAAGGAGGGTGGCGGCGGGGGTGTAGCCGGCGGCGGTGACGGGCCACCGGGGTATGGCACCGGGATCAACGAGGGCTTCGACGGCAAGATCGAACTGGACGTCCGCGATTCCGTCGCGGACTGGAAGCCGTTCGAGTTGCGGAAAGCTCCCGGGGGTGCACCGAACATCCTGGTGGTGCTCTACGACGACACCGGCCTGGCGGCCTGGTCGCCGTACGGGGGTCGGATCAACATGCCGGTGATGCAGAAGTTGGCCGACAACGGGGTGATGTATTCGCAGTGGCACACCACTGCGCTGTGTTCGCCGACCCGGTCGTGCTTTCTGACCGGGCGTAATCACCACGTCAACCGGTCAGCCGCGATCACCGAGGGCTCCAACGGGTTTCCGGGCGCGGCGGCGCGATTGCCCGCACAATGTGCCACCGTCGGCCAGGTACTGCAGGACAACGGCTACAGCACCTTCTGGATCGGCAAGAACCACAACGTGCCCGAAGAAGATGTCTCCAGCGGCGGCAGTAAGTCGGAGTGGCCCCTGCAGAAGGGATTTGACCGGTTCTACGGATTCCTGGGCGGGGAGACTAATCAGTGGTTTCCGGACCTGGTTGAGGACAACCGTTTCATCGAACAGGAGTACGGCCCCGACGAGGGTTATCACCTGTCCAAAGACCTTGCCGATCAGGCGATCCGGATGCTGCGGGATCAGAAGTCGTCCAACCCCTCGAAGCCGTGGTACATGTGGTTCTGCCCGGGAGCCAACCACGCCCCGCACCATGCCCCGCAGGACTATATCGACAAGTACAAGGGCAAGTTCGACGACGGCTACGAGGCCTACCGGGACTGGGTGCTGCCGCGGATGATCGCCAAGGGCGTCTTCCCCGAGGGGACGAAGATGACGCCGATCAACCCGCTGCCCCAGGATGTGGCGATGGCTAATGATGCGGTGCGGCCGTGGAATTCGCTGAACGCTGATGAGAAGAAGTTGTTCTCGCGAATGGCTGAGGTGTATGCGGGGTTCTCCGAATACACCGATGCCCAGGTGGGTCGGATCGTCGACTATCTGGAGCAGACCGGGCAGTTGGAGAACACCGCCGTCTTCTACTGCGCCGATAACGGCGCGTCGGGTGAGGGCTCGCCGAACGGTTCGGTCAATGAAAACAAGTTCTTCAACGGCTATCCCGATGAGCTCAGCGAGAACATGAAGTATCTGAACACGCTGGGCAGCCCGGACACCTACAACCACTATCCGACCGGCTGGGCGGTGGCGTTCTCCACGCCG
>CAZHUU010000055.1:0-29646 GCA_964535335.1 uncultured Mycobacterium sp. | reverse complement strand
CAGTTCTGAAAGCGGGTATTCCGCCTTCATCTGCTGGACGACAAAGTTCGGAAGTCCTTCGTTGACGAGCATCGCCGCGTGGCCAAGTGAGAACCGCGACTCGGTCGCCGCCGCGAGCTGCATCGTGTCCTTGAAAAGACACGGTCCGGCGGCGAACCCGCTTTTGGGCAAGCCGGCCATCCTGGGATAGTCACGGGTGAGCGCGTCGTAAATCTTGTAAAAGTCAAGGCCGAAATCGGTTGCGATCATGAAGAACTGATTGGCGGTCGCAAACTGGATGTAACGCCAGACATTGGCGAAAATCTTCGTCAGTTCGGCCTCGACCGGCTGCATCGGAATGATCGAGGGAGCGATTCGGCTGAAGAGAGCGGTCGCCATTCTTGTCGCCTCGTCGTCGCAGCCCGCGACAATCTGCGGCAAGGCGACCAGTTCGCGCATGGCGCATCCCTGGGCGATTCTCTCGGGGCAAAAGGCGACGTGGACTCGCCGGCCCGCGGCGCGCACGAGCTTGTCGACTTTTTCAGTCGTCCCCGGATAGACGGTACTCCGAAGAATGATGCACTGGCCGTCGACAAAATACGGCATAAGGGTGGCGAAGAAGCGATGGATCTTGTGGAAGGTGGGGTTGAGGTGCTCGTCAACCGGCGTACCGATGACGACGATAACGATGCGGGATCTCGAGATGAGCGTCGGGTCATCGTCGACGATCAGGTTCCTGTTGATGACCTCGGCGAGCATGGGCTCCGCCTTCTCTTCCATGAATGGCATCCGTCCCGACCGGACTATCTCGACGGCACTCGTGTCGATATCGTCGATCGCGACTTGCAGTTCGCGGTGCGCCAGCACGATGGCCAACGGCAGCCCGACGTGTCCGCAGCCCCCGACCACGCATACGTCGAACTCGAATTCCGGCGATTCATCTGATAATCCCACGGCATTCACTCTTTCCAAGTTCGGGTCGCGGAGAGCTTCATCCAGATCCCTCGGTTTGGCACGGCTTCGAAGCCGACGTCAAGTTCACACGCGGTCGATGCACGCCAACTGGATTACGCCGATCGGCTTCTGATCGAAAAGCCGCTGGTGAAGGAGCTTCCAAAACTCCTCCGCCCCGATTTTCTGATCTCCGCTTAGTGCGCAAAGCAATATAGCTTGTGCCAGCCTCCTATGTCCGGTTTCCCCAGATCGATGCGGTCGTCGTGTCGCGCGACGAGGGTTAGGAAAGGGTTGCGGACTCGCCACGCCTGGTGCATGTATGGGAGGGCGCAAGATGGCGAAGTACTGGCAAGGACCGTCAGCAGAGTGCCACCAGGAGGTCGACGCGGTCGGTATCGCGAGCCACACCCGACGGAAGCACGGCGCGATCGTGAAAGCGAATTGATAGCTCGTATTTTCGGGGCCGACGATGCCAAGCGTCCCGCTGGCCACGCTCTTCATCCCCATCGTTAGCCTGAACGAATGGTGGCGTTCACTGCCGATCAGCGGCCCACCGGGGCGGCGGCGTTGATCGGCCGTTCGTCAGGCGAAATCCAATCTCAACGATGTGGGTCAGAAAACATTGAGCACGCTGTCACGGAGACGCCTGCCAGGTCCCACAGTTTTGTGTCAAGAAAGCGGTGTCGTTCGCCTCTATCACGATTACCTGCGGAACAGTGGTCTTCTTGCTGTCGAGTACGTCGCTTGGATCAAGACTACGCAGCCGCGCCCAATAACACATCGTCCCACCAGCATTGTGGTACTTGCCCGGAAATACGTCGACGCCAACAACATACGTGCCGTCATTGTCAATGACGGGCCACGCTACGCCCAGAGTTTTGTCGATGACAGTCTTGGGGCCAGCTGCAGGCGGTGTTTGCCCCACCGTTTGAGTGACTGTGGGTTGCACGGTCCCGGCTTGCGTAACGGTCGCGGCTGGGGCTGAGGTCTGAGTGGCGCTTCCACACGCTGCGAGTAATAACACGGGGGCGGTCAGGGCGAGGCGCTTCATAGGTTGTACACTATCGACAGGTACACATACACTCGACGCTTTTGCTCCAACAGTGAGGCGCTTTAGCGCACAAAGCTGAGCAGTATTGCTTAGCAGCAACGCAATCGACGTTGTCGGTCTCGATATGAGCGGCGGGCAGGTGCGCGGTCAACGTGGTGGCTATGCCTTATTCTCGGCCAATGATTACCGCGTTGATCGAGGTCTCGGGTCGCATTCAGGCTGCCGACAACGCTGTACCACCGAAACGCCTCGAGCCCAGCCGCCGCTTATGGGTTGACGCGCATCTCATAGAAACGCAGTCGCGCAACAGGGCCGCCCTGACCCAGCGATAGGGTACGGCCGACACCGATGGTTTGGGCGTGGATCTGCAGGTTCGTGCCATCCACCGACGCAGGGGTATCGACGAGAAATGGCACAGCCGCGTTTTTGGCGATGAGGCTGTAACTGACTCCGTCGAGCACGACCGTGAAGTTGGTCAGCGGAACGACCATTCCCTGGAAGAGCCGGTCGGTCGGGGTCGGCTCCAGATCGATGCCTACCAAAACCGCCATGTCAGGTCCGCTAGTGGCGGGAATGTTGATCACGTCGTTCCCGCGCACGTCGACCTGCGACAGCGCCGTCAGCGGTCCGCAGTGGGGTCCGGTATGGGTGAATAGCGCCCAGCGGTCCTCGATGCCGCTGACGGTGTAGTTGCACAACAGCGCACGCGAATACTTGGGGGATTCTTGCACGCCAAGTCGGCCGAGACCGAGCGCGCTGACGGCGGGTGAGGCTGGCGATAGCCGGGACAGAACAAATTGGGTCCGCCCTTCAGCCAGGGGTTCGCTGTGCAGGCTATCGAGGGTGGGCGTGAAGGCCTGGTATGTACCCAGAAGGGGTGCTGGGCGCCACGCCAGATCGTAGGCCCATACAGCCGAGGTCTCGTCGGGGTCAACGTGGACCGTTCCCGAGCCGATGGTCTTGATGAAGCTGTTCGGGATGGCGTAGAGCGCTCGCTGGTTTTCCTTGGCTTGTTCAACGCGTTGGTCGAAGTGACCTGGAAGCGTCAGCGTGACTAGGCGGTCGACTACTTGCATGGGCGCCCGCACTGCCGCACCGACGCGATCGTAGGCCCTTTCTCCGCTTGCGAGGAACATGAGGCGTTCTTGGTAAAGAAGACCGACGACGACGATCGCCAGAATCACCGTAAAAACAAGGCGAGGGACTCGGGAAAAAGGGGTGATCACCACTGTTACAACGATCAGGCCAAGCAGAGTGTAGGTATGCCATATCTCGCAGTTCGCGAGTACGGCCTTAGCGGTGATGGCGGTCACGAGGCCGACAAGCACCACGAAGCGCCGGGGGATTGCTTGGCCGCCACGGACGAATATCACGCAGAGCGTAACTATCGTCACGAGGGTCGATCCGATCGCGATGATGGCATACAGATTTAGGGGGAGAAGCAAATTCATCGCCCCGCTGTAACCCGACACCAAGGACAGACTGTATCTAAGCCAGTCAGGCAGGTTCCCCGGTCGTTGCCCGGCGAGCACCCACCAGATGAGAGTAGACGCCGCGAACGTGGTGACCACTGCGCAATGGCGCCCGACGGCTCTCCAATCGAGCAACACCGACACGGCCAGCGCGATGGCCACGATCACGAGACCAGTGTTGAACTTCACCAGCAGCTCAAACCCTGCAACCGCGCCAAGCGCAATGGACGTGGTGAACACCGTCGAACGCTTGGGGTCATGCTCCAACAGAGGCACGGCGGCCCACGCAAATGCCGCGAGAACGGTCAGCTCGGGGTACTCGAGACCCGGAGCACCACCATGACCGATGTGGAGGATGGCCACGATGCCGGTCGTGAGGAAGGCCCCGATGAGCGATGTCATCGGGGCGCGGCGCTGGCGCAGCGCTGCCGCAATGCCGAGGAACAAGGCGGCTAACACAATTGGCTGGTAGATCGTGGCGAGCACAGACTGATCGAACGAGTAGTAGGCGGTGGTCTGGAGGAACGCAAGAGGTCCGTAGGTGTACACGATTTCGGGGCCCCACGCAATGTCGTGGACTCGCGCCAAGGAGAGTGCGGCCTGCCAAGACGGATCGAGCCCGACCCGGGCGTCGACCGACGACTGCGGCCAGAAGAGGGCAGCTGCAATAGCCGCGACAAGGCCCCGTTGCCAACGGGCAGAACCCCACGTTGTCGGCCAACGCCATGTTCTCGGGTGACCAAACCCGCTCCCAGGAAGCAACGTGGGTATCGCCATTTCCGCAGGCTATCAACGACTTCGAAGAGATTCGCCTTTTTCATCGATTGCGGGCTGCGAGTGGCTTGCTCGGCAGGATCGTGATCGAGCCGAAGTAATGACTCGCCAGCGGCCTTGAGGTCGTTAGTTGCGCCTCGGAATAGATCGACATCGACACAGGCTGGTTCGTGCCGTGTCAAGCTGTTGGGGCACCTTGGATCGTTAGGTCGCAGTAGACGGAGCTCACGGCGAAATTACCACCCCGCCGTTTTGGGGCCGGCAACCCCGAGGAGGATACCCTGATCGGGCCTAGAATGCCCTCCACCGGGGGCTGTTCGAATGAGCCGACTTTGCGCGAGCTGCGGCCGAGCGTCTGTCAGTGCTTGGTATCACCGAATCGGTGATTGAGCGCGTCGGGCCGTTCTCGTCACTGTCGATATAGATCGACGGAGCCGACGTGATGCGTCCCGCTGCCGTCGACGCGGACTCGGATCCGATATCCGCCGAACTCGATATCGATGAACCGGCTCACATTCGGCCATGAGCGGTTCGGGCGGCAACGAAGATCAACCAGCCGGCGATCGCGACGAGCTGGAACCGCTGGGCGACTCCGATCCCCACCTCGCCGGCTCCCTCGGTGCTGTCGATGGCCACCGCGGCAGTCGTCCAAACCGACGTCCCGATCAGCGCTGCCAGCAGGAAAAGCCCGATGCGACGCGCGGCGGCAGATCCAGGCGCGCGGCGGTCGACGATGACTAAAGTGGACAGCGACACGATCGTGGCGAGCACCTTGACCACGCTGCCGTCGCGGCGACGATCCAGGCTCCCGCGGTTTCCGAAGCGGCCATTCCAGCACCGAGGCCGCCTGAGCCGCCGTTCCGTGGGCACTTCCGCCACGTCGTTCGCGATACCGAACTATGCGGGTTCGACCTGCCCGCCGGCTCACGTCTGCTCTTACTGTGGGGCGCAGCCAACCGCGACCCCGCGCTCTTCGATGATCCACACCAGTTCCGACTCGACCGCCCGACGAGCAAGGGCCACATTACCTTTGGCAAAGGAATCTACTTCCGCGTCGGAGCCGCCCTGGCCCGGCTTGAAGCTAGGGTCGTGCTGGCTCACGTGCTCGACAGCACTTCCTCTGCAACAGCGGTGACGACCGGCAGATGGTTGCCCAGCCTCTTGGTTCGTCGCCTCGAAAGCCTGGACTTAGCGGTCCCACAGCGGCATGTCGTTGACAGCCACTTATACGGACGGTTGAGCGACGCAAGCGACAGAAGGCCGTGGTCGCAGGTTCAAATCCTGTCAGCCCGACCAGAGACCTGGCGGCGACAGCCCGACTCGAGGCGCCGAGTGCGACGGTGTCGCGGATGGTCGGCGCTTCTGGTCAGCCGGCGCTGCAGCGGCCCCCGCGCCCGACTGAACTCCGCTACGCCGCTTCCCTTATCCGTATCGTCGACGGACAGGCTTGCCAGTACCAGTGACCGCAGCGCCGCGGCGGCCTCGTCGAGGTCGACGGTCTCCGGGGCGATCCGCCACTGCTGCTGGATTCCCATCACCGCCCCCAGAATCGTTGTGGCCCAGCCCTTGCGTGTGACGCCGGGAGGCAAGGCGTCCAACGTGATCTACTGCGCAATCAAGGTGCGTCGATCTCGGCGAATGCTGCACGTGGATCTCCAGCGAGCACATCATCGCCAACATATACCGGCACTACACCTTTCTGGAGCCCTCGACCCCCAAGCTGGAACCATTGAACTGTTCGCGCTCCAAGTCCAGTGGCTAGCCAAGCACGGAAGCTGAAGCGCGGCAGGGCTCTAGGCCGTCATCATGGCTGCACGCCATCCACGAAGCGGCGAAAACCCGCACCGCGATGCCGAGTTAGAAGCCGCTCGCATGGACCTCGCCACCGCGACGGCCGACGAATCGCAAATGACCACAACCTGCCGAATAGATAGAAGGAAAGCACCCACCATGACGACTACCCACTCCAGTGAACACCCGACCCTGTTCGATCAGGTGTGGAAATCCTCGGTGCTCTCCGGGGTAATCGCGGTCGCCCTCGGAGCAGCGGTACTGGCCTGGCCTGGTAAGACCCTCCTGGTCGCGGCGTTCCTGTTCGGCGCCTATCTGCTGCTCTCCTACCTCGCCCAAAACTCCTTCGCCCTCGGCCTGCACACCTCCGCCGGCAGTCGCATCCTGCTCTTCATCAGTGGCGCGGCCTCGCTGATCCTGGCGATCCTCGCGTTCCGCCACTTCGGCAGGGAACCTGGAAAAGCCCTGCTGCTGCTCGCGATATGGATCGGGGTCGGCTTCATCTTCCGCGGTGTGGCCACGACGGCCACCGCAATCAGCGAACTGTACGGCACCCCGGGCCGGGGCGTGGACCATCATCCTCGGCATCATCACCGTCCTCGCCGGAATCGTCACCCTCGGATATCCTTTCGCCTCGCTGCTGACCCTCACCCTCGTCGTCGGAGTCTGGCTGATCGTCCTCGGTGTGCTCGAGATCATCGCCGGCCTGAAACTGCGCCACACCGGACACGAGGTTCGCAACGCCGTCGGCCAAGCCCTCGGCACCCGCTGAACCACCGCCTTCCCCAGCTTCCGCTCGCCGTCGCGCAGGGGGTCTAGCAAGCGGCTCAGCGACCAGCCTCGATCGCGGCGACTCGCGCGTCGGCCGCGGGACCACACAGTGGCTGCAGGTCGAAGCCAGTGGCGATCACGTCGGAGATTCGCGCCTTGAGGTCACCGGAGGTCATATGCGCCTCGAGGTTCTTCCCGGGACAGGAGGTTCCGGAAGCGACTTCCCGATGGCTGGCCAATGCATCGACGCTGATGCCGAAATGCTTGACCGCCCAGGCGAATACGAGGGCAGTGCCGCGCAGCTGAGCCTCGCTGACCGCCTCTTCGTCAAAGTTCCCCTCGGCCAGGACCAGATAGTGCCCGGTGGTGTCGTAGTCGGTCGCGGTGTCCCCGGCGATGGCGTAGTCGCGTAGTTGATAGATGTTGCCGTCGCGGTCGACGGCGGCGTGGTACGCGATGTCGACCCATCCCTTGTCGTCCTGGTGGTATCGCTGGTGCTGCTGCAACCGGGCGATGATCCCGCGGTTGTCGGGTAGCGCCACAGCAGAATGGTGCAGGGTCATCCGGGTAACCGTCTGCGGCCGACCGCCGGGCAGGGCCGGCCGTGCTCCCCAGGCTGCCCGGCACAACATCACCCCGGAGACCAGTGGTTGCGGTAGGGCTGCCGCAACCGGCGTCGAAGGGGCGTTCGTAGAACTTTCAGGAGTTGGGCTTTGAGTCGCCGCAGGAGCCGACCTGGCCGTCGAACAGGCGCCGACCAATGACACCAGTCCCGCACCGCCCGCGATTGCCAGGATCTGCCGCCGACTGACGAGATTCTGCTCCGCATCGACGACCTCGTTCGAGTCCTCCATGGGCTTCACCGTAGGGCCGGCGGCGAGATACAGGTCAGGATTGCCGGGAAGGCTGCCCGTCCGGGCGCGCGATGTTGCGGATGAGCTCGGCGGTGCGTTGCGGCTGTTCGATCATGACGTGGTGCCGCGCGGGAGCGATGGTTTCATGCTCGGCACCGAGAACCGCGGCAAGCCGAATCTGCTTAGCCCGCCAGCGCTGGGTGCTCCACCCCGTATGGGCGGTGACGACCATGCGCCGCGCCGCCGGCAGCGGGAAGCTACCCCGCAGGTCCATCAGTTCGACTGCAAGCTCGTGGTAGCCGACATATTCGCCGAGCAGGATGCTCACCAAGTCCGGATCGGCGGCTGAGCTGCGTATCTCGGAGCGCGACCCTGCGTCGAGGCCACCGGGGCGTCGCCGCTGCAGCACCGTCAGGCCGGTCCGACCAAGTGGTTCCTGCAGATGCAGCGTGTCCAACAGCCTCGCCGCGCGGTCGACGACAGCGAGCTTTGACGACAGTGGCAGCGCGATCCGCCACGGGTGCTCGGCGGCGATGCTGGAATCGAGGAGCATCAGCCCGCGGGTGCGGTGCGGGTACAGGCGGGCGAATCCTTCGGCATAGAAGCCGCCGACCGAATGACCCACCACCACAGCGGGATCCGGTCGCCCCACCGCATCGAGCACGGCGGCGATCCGGCCGGCCTCGCCGCGGACGGTCCGAGCACTCGGGGCGGGCGTGCGCGTCAACGGCGTGCCGGGCCGGTCGAATCGCACGACGGTATGGTCGCGCGCCAGGTCCGCGGCCATATCACTCCAGTGCAGCTGGCGACCGCCCAGTCCGCTGCACAACACCACGAGCGGACCGGTGTTCCCGTCGATGCGGACCCGAACCCGATACCCGTCGACCTCGACATCGACGTGCTCGCTCATCAGCCGATTCACCGTCGGACACGAGCGGTGCGCACCGCGACAAAGACCAGCCAGCCGGCGATCGCGACCAGCTGGAACCGCTGCGCGATCCCCACCTCGCCGGCCCCGTCGACGCTGTCGATGGCGACGGCGGCGACGGTCCACAGCGATGTCCCGATGAGCGCCGCCAATAGGAAGAGTCCCACCTGACGCCACCGCCCGGGGACGCGGTCGTGGAAATCGACCCCGACGAACAGAGCGAGTGACACGATCGCGGCGAGCACCCCGACCACGCTGCTGAGCAAGTGTAGCTGATGCCCGATCGGCACGGCGCCCGACGCCTCGCGGGCCGCGCACGCGCTATCCGAACTCGGCGCGCACACCAGCGTCCACACCGTGCTGTCCAAACCCGTCGTCACGGCGAAGACGCCGAGTGCCAACCATCCCGCGCTGTTCCACCGGCAGCCCCGAAGACCGACGAGGGCGGCGGCCGCGGCGACGACGAGGGCGACCGCCGCGGCCAGGTCGCAGCCTCGAAACCACTCGCCATGTGGTTGATCGACGGCCCCGAGTTCACTGATGAACAGATCGGGGTCGGGCAACATCCGGGTGAAGGCCATCTCGAGTAGCCAGTTGGAATACAACAAAGCACCGAGCAGAACTCCGGCAACGGCGACCCATCGCAGCACCGGCAACGGTGACCGCGCGGTCTCTGCCACCATGTCGGAGCGGTGCGGCCGGGCCATCACGCCATCATGCTGTGATCGGCGCCGAGCTGTCACACCGGCCCGAGCGGCGGCCTGCTCAGATAACCCGAAAGACTGTCGACACCCGAGCGCGCCACCCGCTCCTGGAAGTAGGCCAGGTGCTCCCGCGCGACGACGCCGGGCAGGATGATCTGCCACATATCGGCGGTGCGGGCGATGATGTCGGCGTCGGTGGCGTCGCACAGCACCCGGTTGCCGATCGCGGTGGCCCATAATGTCCAAGCCAGCTTGTCGGCGTCGACCCCGTCTCGGAGATCGCCGGCATCGGCGGCCTTGCTCAGTGCGGCGGTCAGCAACGGGTACGAGCCCTCTTTTCGCTGCCGGTAGGCAGTCGAACCGGCACCGCTGACCTGGGACAGGGACTGCCGCAGCTTGTTGCCGACCTGGGTGAGCTTGTCCTGCACGTGCATCTGGGGGATGACGAAGGTCAACGTGATGACGCTGTCCAGAGCCGTCAGCGCCGGGTCGGCGAGGACCCGCGCAACGGTTTCGCGGAAGAAGCGCTCGGATTCCTCGATGATCGCCGCGGCCACGGCTTGCTTGGTGCTGAAGTGGTAGTAGAACGCACCCTTGGTGATCTGGGCCCGATCGATGATCTCTTGCAGCGGGGTGCTGCCGTAGCCGACCTTGTCGAACAGTTCAACCGCGGCGACGATGATCCGCCGCCGCGTCTCCTCGCTCCTCGTCTGCATGCCAACCCCTCGGCGTCGATCCTCGGCGCCAGTATTGCAGCCCGGCCATGGCATTGAATTCAAAGTGGCGCAATTGCGACGTATCGACCGGGGGCAAAGCACCAGATTTAATTGACCGATGAGAAACCCCGGCGACGAGCAGCTGAGTGCCGTCCGCGCCGCCGCGATGGATGAGCTCGCGGCCACGGGAGTCGACGACTTCACCCTGGACGGCGTGTCCAAACGCGCGGGTGTGGATGTGGATGTGATTGCCGCCCACTGGCACGACCGCCGGGTGCTGTTGATGGAAGCGATGCTGCTCACCGGGCAACAGGTGATGCCCACGCCCGACACCGGGTCGCTGCGAGGCGACATCACCGTCTTCGTCGAGCAGTTCACCGCACTAGCGGACACCGAAGCGGGTGTCCGTTATGTGCGTTCACTGTTACCGCAGACCACCGAGCTCGACTTCACAAACGTCCGAAAGGACTACAGCGACAACCGATTCGACGTCCACGCCGAGATCTTCCGGCGCGCCGCCCAGCGCGGCGAATTGCGCGGCGACGTCGACCCGGTGACCGCCATCCAGATGTTCGCGTCGGCGATCTGCGCCGACGCGATCTGGTATGCCCGGCCCAGTCAACCCGAGTACATCCGCGGCGCCGTCGACATCTTCATCCGCGGCATAGAGCGCTGAGGGCCGGCTACCCGGCCTGGGCGAGCGCGGCCGGCCTGGGCCGGCCGTCCTCGTCGAGCTCACGAAGCTTGGCCACCACGAACGCCGTCAATGCGTCGAAAGCGGCGTGGGGAGTGGCCGCCGGCGGTGATGTCAGCCCGGGAAACTCCGCGACGGAGGCCACGTAACCGCTCGCGGCGGCCGACCACTTGATGTGGTAGCTGTACTCGGAGGCTTTCCATTCCGGTTTCATGCTCACAACGCTAGCTCGGAGCCTTGGCGAACCGTGCTAAGCATCGGACCCCAATCGTCGGGACCATGGTCCTTGCCCCTCGGCACGTCGCGAATCGAGGTGGCGAGCCTCAGAATTGTTGTGGAACAGTACCTTTCACTTCAGCAAAGAACAATTTCGGCCGGCCCGTCATCTGCCGGAAACATGACGTAACCGACCGGCAAAGCAGCGCCGCATATCAGGGCCCTAGACGGCGGCCGTGGCGCCGAACTCAGGAATGTGCCTCGCCCATGTTGATCGACAGCGGCCGGCGGAAGAACCGAGTGATCCACAGCAGCACGCAGATCCCGATGATGAACCAGGTGATGCCGTACCTCGTCGACTCGGCCGACAGATAGACCCACAGCACGATCGTCAATGCCATCCCGATCACCGGCAGGACGATGTTCCTGAATATCTGCCCCGCCCCGTTGACCTCTCGGCGCCTGTAGGCGAAGTACACGATCACCGTCAGGTTGACGAACGTGAACGCGATCAACGCGCCGAAGTTGATCAGCGAGGCGACGAAGTCCAGATTGAACGAAACGGCAAGCAGCGAAACCGCTCCCACGAACAGGATCGCGTACGCCGGGGTCTGGAAACTCGGGTGCAGATAGCCGAAGAAGCGCCCGACCGGGCCCTGGCCGTTGCGCCCCATCACATAAAGTAGCCGGGACACCGACGCGTGCGATGCGAGGCTCGAGGCGACGGTGGCCGCGAACGCCGCCGAGGTAAGCAGGATCTTGAACAGGTGCCCGCCCACCATGAACGCGATCTGCGGAAGGGCGCTGTTCTCCAGCGACTCCTCACTGAAACTGGAGGTGTCGGGGAACAGCGACTGGGTGAACCACGCCGCGGTGAAGAAGATCGCCCCGCCGATCAGCAGGGCGAGCACGATCGCCTTCGGCACGGTCGACGCGTCCTTGGCCTCCTCGGTGTACATCGTGATCGCATCGAACCCGATGAAGGAGAACGCCACGATGGTGGCGCCGGTGATCACCAGATTCAGATGAACACCCTCATGCCACGCGGGGTGGGTGGAGAAGATGGTCCCATTGCCCATCCCGTCCATCAGTGACTTGGTCGCCAGCACGAGGAAAACCCCGATCAGGACCACCTCGAAGACCACCAGGATCATGTTCACCCGCGAGGTGTTGGTCATGCTGAACAGGCACATCGCCGTGATCGCCGCGACATAGACGATCACCCAGATCCAGGACGGTACGTCCGGGAAGAACGAGTACATGTAGCTGCGGATGATGAGCGCGTTGACGAGCGGCAACAGCAGGTAGTCGAGCAGGGCGGCCCACCCGATCAGGAATCCGACGTTGGGGCTGATCGTCGCCGAGGTGTAGGTATAGGACGACCCGGCCGACGGGAAGACCCGCGTCATCCGGCCGTAGCTGATCGCGGTGAACACCATCACCACCAGCGCCAGCACGTACGCGGTCGGGACGACGTCCCCGGTCTCCGAGGAGACGATGCCGAAGGTGTCGAAGACGACCGTCGGCGTCATATACCCCAAGCCGAGCCCGACGATCGCCCACAGGCCGAGCGTCCGGGCAAGCTGAGTCGTTCCCGTCGACCCGGGTTCAACCTGAGTCATCGTGATCCCGTCGTCGTTGAGGCGTGGCAGTCCATTCCCTGTGGCTTACCACAACGAGAGCCGCGCTCGGCGCCGTTTGGCGGGCTTGGCAAAGACCGAGAACGTTTCTCCAGTCGTAAGTTTCGGGCCGCTCACCCGTGTAGCGTGCCAGCCATGCGGTACGTCGTCGGTTACGGACCACGTCAGCGCGGCGTTGATGGGGTCAATCTCGCTGCCACCCTGGCCCGATCCTCGGGCGCCACGCTCGACCTGGTCTCGGTGTTGCCCAGCGACGCCCCGACGTTCCACATGTATTCCCCCGACGAGGCCTACAACGCCGAGGTCGAGGCGCAGGCCCGCGAATGGCTCGAGGACGGGTTGGCGCACGTTCCCGAGGATGTGCACGCCGAAGGTCACGTGCAGCACGCGGACTCGATCACCGAGGGTCTGTTGGACGCCGCGACCAACCCCGACCGCGGCGAGGCCGGCTTGATCGTCGTCGGCACCTACCACCGCGTTCGCAGCGGGCGCTTCGGGCTGGGCAGCCTGGCCGACGCCCTGTTGCACGCCTCGGCGGTGCCGGTGGCCCTGGCTCCGGCGGGCTATCAGTCCCATCCCGCGATCACGCGGGTCACCTGTGCGGTCGGGACGCAACCCGGCGCCGAGAACCTGCTCGACGCCGCGATCGGTCTGGCGGGCGAGTGGAAGGTTCCGCTGCGGCTGATGTCGCTGGTCGCCGTCGGCGAGGGCGGCAACGAGGAGCGGCGTCGGGAGTGGACCCAGCGAGCCGAGCAGCACGCCGCGACGCTGGTGGACCGGGCGACATCGGCCCTTCCGGGCGGCGGCACGGTGACAAGCGTTGTCGGCCACGGCGAGTCGCTCGAGGATGCGGTGCAGGCACTGGACTTCGAGGACAGCGAGGTCGTCCTGATCGGGTCCAGTCGCCTGGCCCAGCCGAAGCGCCTCTTCCTGGGCCACACCGCCAGCAAGATCATGCGCGCACTGCCGGTGCCGATGATCGTCTGGCCGCGCGGCTGATTCTCAGGACTCCTTGACCCGCGAGTACCAGATCCGCTCGGCCACCGAGACGATGTCGTCGGAGATCGCGGAGACGCGGCGATAGAACTCGCGCCGGGCGACGACGACGTGGAAGTCGGCGATCTCGAGGAGTTCACCGGCGGCCGCGCGGTACACCCGTTCGAGGTCGCGCTGTGACTTCACGGCGGCATCGGCGGTCTTGGTCGCCGACAGGCCGTGCACGCCGCCCAGTGCCTTGATGGCGGTCACCAGATGGTGGACCCCCTCGGCCAGCAGGACGGCCATCTCGGCGGTCGCCCGGTCCGGCGGGAATGCCATCGCGTCGGCCTCGCGCACGGTGTTCTTGGCGCCGTTGATCACCCGGTCGAGGTCGGACGAGAGCTGGAACAGATCCTCTGGCTGCATCGGTGTGGTGAACGCCTGCCGGACGGTGTCGACCAGTTCGCGTCGCACCTCGTCACACTCGTGTTCGGCGTCGCGCACGTCATCGGCGCGCGCGGTGTCCCCGGCCGCCCACTGCGCAAACGCGTCGATGCCGCGCGCGGTGATCTCGGCCTGTCGGTGCAGCATGCCGAGCACATCGGGGGTGTCCGGGAGGAACCAGCGGCGTTTGTGGTTGGTCGTGGTATTCGTGGAATTCATAGTGCTGCTCTCCATCCGAGAAGAACGACGACCGCGAGAAGAGCAGCCGCCGGAATGGTGGTCAACCAGGCCACTCCCATGTCGAAGACGATCGCCCAGCGCACGTGCTTCCACCGTCGCCGCCCGCCACCGGCGCCGACGACCGAGGACGCCACCACCTGGGTGGTGCTCACCGGTGCGCCGACCAGTGAGGCGCCCAGGATGACCGCCGTCGAGGTGGCCTGGCTGGTGAAGGAATCCAGGGGAGTGAGGCTGAAGATCCGCTGCCCGATGGTCTTGACGATGCGCCAGCCGCCCAGCGCGGTGCCGAGGGTGAGCGCCACGCCGGTGACGACCTTCACCCACAACGGGACGGTCAGCGCCGAGGTGTGACCGGAGGCCAGCAGCAGGACGGCGATGACGCCCATCGCCTTCTGCGCATCGTTGCCCCCGTGGCTGAACGACAGGCCGGCCGCTGCAACCCAGCCGCTGCCGCGAACCGGCAGGTTCCACCGCGTCGTCCACCGCCGACTGGCCAACCGCAGCACTCGCAGCAGCAGGAACGCGAACGCGAAGCCCAGGGCCGGCGAGATCAGCAGCGCGACCAGGACGCCGATCACCCCGGTCGGATGCCAGCCGTCGAAACCACCCCAGTTCACCGACTTCAGTCCGCCGTAGCCGGACAGCAGCCCGTCGGCGATCGCCGATCCGGCCAGACCGCCGACCAGGGAGTGTCCCGACGAGGAGGGCAGCCCGCGCCACCAGGTGAGGACGTTCCACGCCGTCGCACCCGCCAGTCCCGCCCCGACGACGGAGACCATCTGGCCCTGCGGCACCGTGACGATCCCCCCGATGGTGTCCGCGACGGCCGTCCCGAGGAACACGGCCCCGGCCATGTTGAACAGGGCCGACAGCACGACCGCCTGACCCGGGGTGGCGCCCCGCGTCGCGACCAGCGTCGCGATCGCATTGGACGCGTCGTGGAAGCCGTTGGTCAGGGCGAAGGCGAGGGCGAAGCCGACGGCGATGATCAGTCCAACGTCCACCGTCACCTCCCTGGCATCTCCCGTCGCCGCAGTGAACGCAGGGTTGATTGCGGGTGAACATAGCAAGAACGGCGGGCAAACGCCGTCAACCGCATCCCTCGACAAGAAAACTGGGGACTTTGTGCCCCACTCCCGCTCAGGCGCGCCAGTCCAGCGGACGCCGGGTTCCCATCGCCCCGACCCGGAACATCAGCGGCGGCCGCCCGGACACCGTCGCGACCGGTGGCGGTGCCGGCCGGACTGCCAGGGCGGTGGCAGTCCGCGACGCTGCCGGTGGTGCTGCAATTCCGGTCTCGGCGTGCTCGTCGACCGCCCACACATCGCCGTACCAGGCCGCCTGCCCGGTGTGGTGCCAGCCGGGGTGACCGGCATGGTCGACGCAGCGGCGGGAGTCGTCCGGGGCGGGCATGCCGCACCTCTGGTCCGGCGGTTGCCCCGGCACGGGCGCGGGGCGTCGTAGCCCCACGACGGCCACCGCCAGCAGGATGGTGCCGGTGATCGTGAGCAGCAGCGCGAGCAGCGTCATAGGGTTGTCCTCTCCACCGGCGGAAACCTAACGCCGGGGTGTGACAACTCGTTGCGGCCGACATGACATATCGCGCGAAATCACGGCCAGCCGCGGCGTCGGTTGCCACAATGGCTCCCCGTTGGGGGTGCGCCGCGTCGTCGCTAGGAGGTAACCAAGCCCATGCGGATTCAGATGCGTCTCCTGGTGGCAGCCGGGTCGATTTTGCTGTCGGCGGCGATGGTGTTCACCGCCTGCGCCAAGCAGCAGGGCTCGACGGCGGAGTCGAAGGTGCCGGCAACGACGGCCGCCGCTGATGCCGCCGCCCTGGCCGTCGATGCCTACGAGTTCGGCTATCCGCTGGTGACCATGGAGTACACCCGGCGAGTTCTCACCAATGCCGTTGCGCCCGACGCGAAGGCGGCCCCGATGGGCCAGCTGGTCCGGATGCGCGAGTACCCGAACGCTCAATTCCGGGCGGTGACCGCCCCAAATGCCGACACCCTCTACACGACGGGATGGTTCGACGTCGACAAGGAACCCTGGGTGATCAGCGTTCCCGACATGGGGGACCGCTACTTCCTGCTGCCCATGCTCGACGGTTGGACCAACGTCTTTGCGTCGCCGGGCTCGCGCACCACCGGCGGTAAGGCGCAGACCTTCGCCATCACCGGCCCGAACTGGAAGGGCACCCTGCCGGCCGGCATCACCGAGTACAAGTCGCCGACCGCCCTGGTCTGGCTGCTCGGCAGGATCTACTGCACCGGAACCCCGGAAGACTACGAGGCCGTGCACAAGATCCAAGACCAGATCACCGCCGTGCCGCTGTCGAGCTACGGCCAGCCCTACACCCCGCCGGCGGGGACCGTTGATCCGTCGATCGACATGAAAACCGCTGTCCGCGAACAGGTCAACACCCTCGACGGCAAGGCGTACTTCACGGTTCTGGCCGACTTGATGAAGGCCAACTCGCCGGTGTCCGCGGACTCGGCGATGGTGGACAAGCTGGCGAAACTCGGCATCGTCCCCGGACAAGCCTTCGATCCCGGCAAGCTCGATGCCGCCGTCTCGGACGCGATCGCCAAAGCGCCCAAGGTGGCCCAGGACGCCATCATGGCCGGCAGCAAGACGTTGATGGCCTCCGGTGACTTGGCGTTCACCAACGGCTGGCAGTACTCCACGCACCTGGGCGACTACGGAACCAATTACCTGCTGCGGGCGTATGTCACGGCAATCGGGCTGGGCGCCAACCTTTCCAAGGACGCCATCTATCCGCAGTCGGAGGGCCCGGAGGCGGGCCAGACGTACGACGGTTCGGCGAAGTACGTCATGCGCTTCGAGAAGGACAAACTGCCGCCGGTCAAGGGATTCTGGTCGCTGACCATGTACGACGGCGACTACTTCTTCGTCGACAACCCGCTGAACCGGTACACGCTGAGCCAGCGCAACGACCTGAAGCCCAACCCGGACGGATCGGTGGATCTCTACATCCAGGCCGACAACCCCGGTCCGGACAAGGAGTCCAACTGGCTGCCCGCGCCGACGGGCAAGTTCGTCCTGATGCTGCGGCTGTACTGGCCGACCGAGACCCCGCCCTCGCTGCTCGACAGCTCCTGGACGCCGCCGCCGGTCACCAAGGCCGGCTGAGCGGGGCGGCGACCCGTGACCGAGGCCCTGAGCCCGCACGCGCAGATCACGGCGGTGCTGCATCGGTACGCCACCGCCATCGACACCAAGAATTGGCCGCTACTTGCCACTTGCTTCACTACCGACGCGGTCACCGACTACGGGGACATCGGCAGGTGGAACAGCGCCCAGGGGATCACCGACTTCATGGCCGCGGTCCACGTTCCGATGCGCGACACCAAGCACATGCTGCACAACGTCGTCATCGCCATGCACGGCCCGGACCGCGCCACCGCGGTCAGCTACGTCCACACCGTTCAGGCCCTCGAGACGGACCCGGAGGGTTGGGTCGACGCCGTCGGCCAGTACGACGACGAACTTGTCGACACCGCGGACGGCTGGCGGATCGCCAGGCGGGTCTTCACCCTGACCCGAATGCTCACCAGTTATCAACTGGGGCAGGGAAACTGAGCCTAGCCGCGGCGACCGGCGAGGGACCGGCGTCGACACCGGTGTGCTGGTTCCCGCGGGTTGCGCGCCGGATTCGGCGTGCAGGCGGGTGTCGCGCCCGTCGCGGAGCTGGGCCATGCCGCCGCAGCCCCGGACGCCTCTCAGTTCGTAGCGGCCGGCCAGCAGTTCGCCGCCATCGATGGGTTCTCGGTAACCGGTTTGACGGCGGCACAAACCACCACCGTTCCCCCGAACTAACGGCGCGACTGGCATAGCCTCGATTGGGCCTCGACCGACCGAAGACGAAGTGGGTGGCGACATGGGCCGAGTACGTAGGATCTTCATCGGCGTCGCCGCGATGTTGATGGGTGCGACAGCCGGAATGGGCTCCATGACAACGGGTTACATGCCTACCGCGAGCGCGGAGCCGTGTCCCACGTGCGAACAGCAGGATGTGAAGTTCTTCCTGTCCCCGTCGAGCAACATCAGCTGCGAGCTCGACTATCAACGCGCCGACCTGCCCGACACCGCCTACTGCGTTTCCCGAAAGCCGCCGCAAAGCGTTTCGATGAACCCCGAGGGGGTGCTCGACGTGTGCGGCGGCGAGCGGTGCATGAGCGACCCACCCTTGGAGGCCACGACACTGGGCTACGGGCAGAGCACCGGAATCGGTCCGTTCACCTGCCGATCCGAGGAGAGCGGAATGACGTGCACCGTGGTCTCGGGGCGGGGCTTCACGATCTCCAACTCGGGTATCGCATCGATCGGGTGAGCTCGGGTGAGCGCTGCCGGGTTCTGCGGTCAGGGCTCCAGCGCGGTCGCGCAGCGGTCGAGGATCACGCGGAAGTTCCACGGCAGCAGGCGCGAGGTCAGGGCCTCAAGCGCCTTTCCGCCGGAGTGGAGCGGATGGGTGTACGTCGACGCCCAACTGACGTGGGTGCCGTCGCCGGTCGGGGTCAACGTCACGGTGCCGCCCTCATGGTTGAAGGCCGGGACCGAGCGGACGATCCGGTACGAGTAGCCGCGGGGCGGGTCGTAGGCGGTGATCTCCTCGCTGAACCACATGCCCGCCGCGGTGGCGTTGCGGACGGCGCCGACGCCAGGGGCGGGGGACTTGGCGGCCCATCCGGCGCTGAGGATGAGGGGCGCGGCGGTCAGGTTGGCCGGGTCGGCCAGCCATGCGAACACTCGCTCCGGAGATGCCGCGATGGTGCGTTCGACGTGAACGGTGACCATGGGACTCCTTCTAGAGGGTGTTCGTGCCCGGCTCAGAGCGACTATCCGGCGGCCCGCTGATTGTAGGTCGACGGGCCGGGTGAGCGGATGGTCCGCCCGCGGCACCGGGGGATGTTCAGATCGACGAGGTGGAGGAGTGCACCGGCACGGCGACCAGCTGTGCGGGGGCGGGCGCAACGTGAGCCGGAGAGCCGGAGTGCGGGGCCATCGGGGCCTGGGCCGGGGCGTTGGCGGCGGGGATGACGACCGTGGGCAGGTTCGGGGTGTCGAAGAAGTTCACCATCGCGATGCCCACGGCAGCCCCCATACCAGCCGCGCCCAGCACGACGGCGGCCAGCGCGCCACCGGCGCGGACCTTGAGCCACGACTCCTCGCGGTCGACCGGCTCACCGTCGAAGAACAGGTCGTCGTCGACCGTCGGGTCGCCCAGCGGGCTCAACGACCACGCCAGGGCGGTCGGGTCGTCCGAACCGATCGCGTAATGCGTGGCGGTGTACTCGGGGGTGATCGCGTAATCCGGGGCCGTGAAGAAGTCGGAGGGGATCGCGAAGGTGGCGGTCGGCTCGGCGTATGTGGTGGTGCCCATCATCTGCTCCTTGGCGTGTTCACGGTCCCGGTTGGGCCGCTCTCACAGGTAGGAGCAGCGACGAGGGCAACTCATGACACTTTTTTGAAAAACTTTTCGGCCGGCCGCACGCGCGGTCACGAACGCAAAAAAGGCCCAGCTCAGGGCGTGGTCGAGCCGCCCGAGGACCGCGGTGGACCGGAGGAGCTGATCGAACCGCCCGTCGTGCCGCCGGTCGACCCCGTGGAGCCGCCGGTCGACCCCGTGGAGCCACCGGCGTCCGACGAGCCGCCCCTGGGGGCGCCGCCGGAGCCGTTCGTGCCGTTGCCGCCGGAACTGGTGCCGGGCGGCCCACCCGAATGCTGCGGGGCATACGACGGGCTCGCACTCGAGGTCCGGGTCGGGGGCGTCGCGGTTCGGGTACTCGAGGGCTCCCGGGACGGTGGAGCCGACTCGGGCGGAGGGATGTACGTCTTCGGCGGGGGCGGCGCGTGGGAGGTCACCGGCGGCGGTGCCGCGCTGGTCGATGCGGTCGCCGATGGTGGCGGGGTGCGTGGCGCGCTCGAAAGTGTCGGGCTGGGCTGCGTCGGGGTCTGCGTGACGACGATCGGATCCAGCGAAGTTTCCCGGTTCAACGGCCACAGCAGCGTCAGGATCAGCGCGGCGATCCCGGCGATGCCCAGCAGCAGGAACAGCAACAGCCCGCCGCGACGCCGGCGTTTGTCGCCGGCGTCGTCGTCCGCCCCCTCGGTTCCGGGGTCGTCGTCGAGCCGGACGGCGTCGTCGGCCGAGTCGGGGGTCTTCGCGGCGAGCACGGTTGCCAGGCCCGCGACCGAGCCCGTCGGACCGGCCGACCCGCCCGGCGAGCCGGTGGACCCGGGTCCGAGCAGGTCCTTCTGCGCGCAGACCAGCTGAATGCGGTCCAGGGTCTGCTGCCGCAATCCCGCGGGTGCCGGGATGAACAGCGGAGCACCGCCGAGCAGCGCGACCGGGTTCACCATCTTGCCCCGCTGTTCCTGGCAGGTGGGGCAGGAGTCGATGTGGCGGGCGATGCGCTTGCGCATCAGGATGGTGAACTCGCCGTCCCAATCGGTGAGGAACGCACCCAATTCCGGGCATCCCTGTCCGGTTCGGGCGACGCGGGCCACCAGCAGCGCCCCCAGGGCGCGCTCGATGGTCTCCCGCAAGCGGTGGGTCATGGTGCGGGCTCCCGCGGCGCTGGCCCCGAGAGCCTCGGCCAGTTCGGGGCCGTCGAGTCCGTGCCGATAGGTCAGTTCCAGCACCGCCCGGTCGCGCTCCGAGAGGCCGTCGGCGACCTGGGCGATCAACGTCGCCAGCTCGGTGCGGGAGGCCATGACGTCGGGGCCCGGTTCGGCCGAGGTCACCTCGGGCAGCTCGTCCGAGGGCTGCTCGCGGTTGCGCTCCCGGATCCGCCGCAGCGCCTCGTTGCGCGCGATGGCGTACAGCCACGGCCGAAGTTTGTCCAGCTCACGCAGTGACGACAGCCGCGTCGCGGCGGTGACGAAGGTGTCCTGCACGCAGTCGGCGGCGGCCTCCCGGTCCCGCACCATGCCCACGCAGAAGTCGTGCAGCCGGTCCGCATACCGGTCGTAGATGCCCGCGAACGCCGCCTGATTGCCGGCCGCGGCGGCCGCGGCCAGCTCCGCGTCGCTGACGAAATCCCAGTCGATCACCGCGGTCATCGCGTGACCGCCTCGGGCGTCACGTCCGACGGAAGCGCGAAAGCGCCGGTCAGACCGGCGTGGCTGGTGCGCATCAGGTGCTCCTTGGCGGCCTTTACGGCCCCGGGTAGGGCCGCTGTCACAGGTAGGAGTAACGACTGCGACCAGGCGTGACACTTTTTCCGGACAACTTTCTCGTCCGCCCGGTCACCGCCGCCGTCCCGCGTCTCCGACCAGGACAAACCACCTTCATCGAACGATCCGGTGTGAGGTGACTGTGACGATGGTAACAACGCACGTGGTCGGTTACCAGCTAATGCCGGTCCGTCGGTCACCCGTGGAGCGCCAGGACGGATTCCTCGTCCTCCTGCCCGGTGCCGCGGCCCGACGGGTGTCAGCCCCGCGCGGAGCCAGCGAAGGTCGGGTCGGCGGATCCGACGCTGAGTATGGTCTGCCCATGACGGCGGCACTGGACGGCATCTTCGACGCACACGGCGGGCTGGACTACTGGCGCTCGCTGTCGTCGCTCGACGTCGAGATGTCGGCCCGGGGATTTCTGTTCACGGCCAAGCGCGTCGCCCCGCAGAGTCATGCCCGATTGACCATCGATGTGCGGGAGCCGCGGGTGGTTCTACACGACTATCCCGCCGCCGGTCACCGCGCCGTCCTGCACGGCGGCCGGCGCGTCGAGATCCTCGACGGCGCGGGTGCGGTGCTCGACGCCCGCAGCAACCCGCGTCAGGCATTCAGCCACGGGCGCCTCCTGCATTGGGATGCCATCGATTTCGCCTACTTCTGCGGCTACGCCATGTGGAATTACCTGACCCTGCCGTTCCTGCTGGCACGCCCGGGCGTCACGGCGAACGCGCCCGAGCCCCAAGCGGCCGGTACCCGCCTGCGGGTGACCTACCCGGACGACATCCCCACTCACTCGCCGACGCAGGACCTGTACTTCGATGAATCCGGGCGGCTGCTGCGCCACGACTACATCGCCGAGGTCGTCGGATCGTGGGCCGGGGCGGCGCACCTCTGCCGCGACTACCGCCGCTTCGGTGAGCTGTTGTTGCCGACGACCCGGCGGGTGTATCCGCGGGGCCCGTTCGGCCGGCCGCTGCCGCTACCGACCCTGGTGGCCATCGACATCCACCACGTCGAGCCGCGGGCCGCCAGCGACCGGTGACGGCCAGCGGAGTGATGCGACCGTCGCGCCCTGTCGCTCGGCAATCAGCGACTCGGTGCGCTATCCGGCGGATACATCTGAGCCTGTAATTGCTCGTAACTGGGCAACACGCCAGGGCTCGAGGCTTCTTCGACCGGTTGCGTGGCGACTGGTCCGAGGACCCTTCGGATGGCCTCATCGTAGAGACGGAGCGCGATGGGGACACCCTTGTCGACCCAGGCGTCCATCACCCCGAACTTGTCGCTGACCATCTGGAGTCGAAATACCCACTTCTGGAACTCGTCGTCGTTCCGCAGGGAGTCGATCTGCTCTCGGCTGCCACTGATCAGACAGAAGCCGCCGAACTCGATGTTCTGCGGCATCAGAACGACCATGTCGAAGTGTTCGATGCGGCCCTCTTGCTGCAGCGTCTCCAACTCACGGGTCGCCTCCCGGATCGACTCGAGGGCCTGCCGCTCCCGTCCCTGCGCAGGCAACCCCCAGACCACCCAGAATCCGACTTTCGCCACGTCGCTCCTCAGCCTTCGTTCAACTCGGCACCCCAAGCATGGCTCATCAGTTCACCTTCTTGAGGTCGGTTCGCATCTGCATCACGTTGTAGGTGTTGAACAGCGACAGGTTCCAGTACAAGTCGGACCCAGTGCCCTTGGTGGACGGTGACCACGGGTTCATCATCGGTGCATAGATGCCGCCCGGCTGCTGGTCGAGCAGGACCTTGGCGTACGACCAATCACCTTGTGGCCGATCGGATGTGCGCATCACGACGCTGTTGTTCTGGTCGGTGTACATGGCGACGTACTTCTTCAGGTATTCGTTGTACTGCACCGACATCTCGCTGACCGTGGAGCCGGGGCCACGGCTCGACGAAAGAGCTCCGCAGGCGCCGACGAGGAGCCGGGTCTCTATCGGCAAGATCGCGGTCGCCGCTGCGGGGTTGCCGGTGACCCATTGCCCGGCCGGACCGGGCTGGCCGGGAACGGCGGGCGCACTGCCGTTCCAATACTGGTACTTGGTCAGGTCCAGCATCGACTGCTCCGGTACGCGCGCCAGGTACACGTTGCCCTGGCGTCCGTTGGGGGTGCCGTACATGTACACGTATCCGTCGCCGGGCCGAACGTAGGCCGCCTGCTGGAAGTTCTGGTTGCCGGTCCACCACTGGTTGAGGCGAACGGTGGATGGCGCCACCTGCCAGTTCTGGCCGTTGTCCTCCGAGTAGGCGATCGCCGAATAGCTGGTGGTCCAATACCCCGGATTGCCCCACTGCTGGACGGCCATGAAGTTGATGTACTGGGTGACGCCGAACATGGTCCCCGGGGTCGGGACGGAGATGCCCGCGGTCGGGATGATCGTCACCGCGGGACCGAGATTCGGGTCGGTGATGATCTGCTTCGCGAAGTTCACGTACGACAGCGCAGCACCGCCGAAGTAGGTCGACAGGTCGGCCGGATTGATCACCGTTCCGTTGGGGATGGACAAGCCGTCAGGCAGAACCAGATCGGACGTCCGAAGCAGGACGTTGGACCGCCACTGCTGGCCTGGGGCGTTGGGGTCGCCAAAGGTGTCGCCGAAGGCGATCAGCAATTGGTGCTCGTTGTAGGGCGTCGTCGGGTCGTCGACCATGCCGTTATCCCAGATGATGGCCACATCCGTGCCGTTGATTCCGAAGCGGGACAACGTGTCGGTGGTCGGGTAGTTGCCGGTGAGCCAGCTGATGAAATTCGTCGAGCTGCTCAGCTGCGCCCCTGGTGCCGGGAAGGCCGGCGCCGGTGCCGTCACCGCCGCAGCGAAGGTGGTCGGCGTCGCGGCCGCCAACAATACCGGCTCTGCGCCGGCCATCATCATCATCATCGGCTCGGCGGCGGTGAAGTCGGTCGGCTCGGTGGCGTCCGGTGTGCCCTCCTCCAGGGTGGTCGACTCGGCGGCGAAGACGGTAGGGACGACATCCAGGGTGGTCGGGTCGGCCGGGGCGGTGGGGTCGGTGGCCGCGGTGGAATCCGGCGTGGCTGCCGGCGCGGCGAGGTCAACCGTGGCGATCGGAGCGGCTTGATCCAGCGTGGCGGCCATCGGTGCGGGTACCGCGAGGTCCGGGCTCCCGGCCGGGACCGGGTCGCCGGTCATCAGGGAGGTTGTCGTGACCGCAACCTGCGGAACGCTGGGAATCGCCGCGGCCACCTGGCGCCGCACCCACGCCAGCAGCCCCCACAGCAGCGGCGACTGTGCGGGCGCCACCGGGGTGGTCCCGGTCAGCACGTCGATACCGAAGACGGAGAGCAGGCTCGTCACGGTTCGCTCGACCACCGACGGCGTCGCGTCGGGCGGTGGGATGACCGCCGGCGATAGCAACGAGACCGGGGTCGCCGTGGGCGAGGGGAGCGCGGGGAGCGCGGTCAGCGCCGACTCGTCGATCACGGACCGCGTGTTGGTGGCGGGCGCCGACGTCGCGGTGGGTTCGGTGCCGGCGTTCGCCGGGGTGCTCAGACCCCGCACCGTCGCCGACGCGGTGGCGGCCGGCTGGGGGTTGTTCGAGGAAGACGTGGTCGGCGACTTGTTCTCCGGCGGCGTCTGGTGCTGGGTCGATGGCTCCGGAACGGTCGTGGGGTCCGGTGTCGGCTGTTTGGTCGGGACCGGTTCGGTGGGCTTGTCGACCGTGGGGGTCGGGGCCGTGCTCGTCGGCTGAGAGGTGCTGCGGCTCTCGGTGCCGCTCGCCACCACGGTCTGCGCGCTCAGGGTGGACTTCGGGTCGGAGGCGGACCCGGATCCGGTGCTCACCGTCGTCGTCGAGCCGGTCGTGGTCTGGGTGCCCGAGGTACTGGTGCCGGTGGTTCCCGGCGTGGAGCTATCGGAGGAGTGCGTACCCGAGGTGGTCTCGCTACTGGTTGTCGTGCCGGTAGTCGTGGTCCCGGTGGTGGTCGTGCCGGTACCCGTCGTGGACTCGCCGGCTGTCGAGGTGGTGTTCGATCCGGTGTCCGTGGATCCACTCGTCGACGAGGACGAAGACGAAGACGACGACTCGGACGACGACGAACCCGAGGTACCGGTGGTATCGGCCCAGGCCAGGCCGTAGCCGGACCCCACCGCGGTACCGACTCCCAACGCGACGGCCAGCGCACCGACCCGTCCGATGTACTTACCTGCACCCATATCAGTCGCACCCCCAGCGTGTAGCCGTTCCCCCCGACGCATGACCGGCCGAGCGTGCCGGCCGACGCGGCCATTGTGACCCATGGGAGTTTGCTGGGAGGGTGATTGTGGGACGTTCGTTCCGGTTCTTGCACTCGGCACAGAGTCCGGCCGCATGCCTTCCCCGCGACACTTGACGGACCCGCACCACCCCGAACCTTCCCGACCGGTACGGCAAACTTCTGTCCGCCGCTTTCTATACCATCGCCACAGCGGGTGATGATGTTACTCTGGGCCAGGTGACCAGCGAGTTCGGGCCTAGTGCCCCGGTCAGTGAGTCCATCGGGAGCTGAGGACCATGGCAAATATCGTCCTGATCAATCCCCGGTTCGAGGCCTCGTACTGGGGTCTGGAGCACGCGCTGCCGATGCTGGGCAAGAAATGCAACCTGCCGACGGCCTGCCTGCCGTTGCTCGGCGCGCTGACCCCGCCCGGGCATCACGTGACGATCGTCGACGAGAACGTCGAGCCGATCGACTACGATCTGGTCGCCCGGGCCGACATCGTCGGCCTCACCGGCATGAGCGTCCAGCGGGAGCGGATGCGGGAGATCCTGGGCGAACTGAAGGCTCGGGGCGTGTTCACCGTCGTCGGCGGGCCGTGGGTGACCGTGCAGGAGGACTACTTCGACGGCCTGACCGACGCGATCTTCGTCGGCGAGGCGGAGACCACCTGGCCGCAGTTCCTCCGGGAGTGGGCCGAAGGCCGGCATCAGGCCCGCTACGAGCAACTCGAGCGGACCGACATGACCACCGTGCCGGTTCCGCGCTACGACCTCATCGACACCAAGAACTATCTCTTCGGCAGTGTCCAGTTCAGCCGCGGCTGCCCGTTCCAGTGCGAGTTCTGCGACATCATCGTCACGTTCGGCCGCAAGCCGAGGCTGAAGACCAGTGCGCAGGTGATCGCCGAACTGGAGGCGCTGCGCCGGAACAAGCTGCTGATCGCGTTCATCGTGGACGACAACCTGATCGGCAACAAGGTCGCCGCCAAGGAGTTGTTGCGCGACATCGCGGAATGGCAGGCCGCCGAGGGCTACCCGCTGCAGTTCTTCACCGAGGCTTCGCTCAATCTCGCCGAGGACGAAGAGATGATGGAGCTGATGGTCGCCGCCAACATCACGGTGGTGTTCATCGGCATCGAGACCCCGAACGAGGAATCCCTGCGCGAGACCAAGAAGTTTCAGAACGTCCGCGGTGGGACGATCGTCGATCGCGTGCGCAAGGTCCAAGACTCAGGTCTGGAGGTCTGGTGCGGCATGATCGTCGGCTTCGACCACGACGACACCCGAATCTTCAAGGAACAGCTGGACTTCATCCAGCAGACCGACATCATGCACGCGATGGTCGGCATGCTCTCGGCCATCCCGAAGACCCCGCTGCACGCGCGGCTGCGGGCCGAAGGGCGGCTGGATCTCGACGATGATCAGCCCTACGGCACCAACGTGATTCCGCTCGGCATGAGCCGGGAGGAGTTGCGCGACGGCTACGTCGGCCTGATGGAGGAGCTCTACGACGCGGACTTCTACTTCGACCGGCTGGAGAATCTCTATCTCAACCGCCACTTCGACTTCGCCCGGGTCCGCAACGCCTACTGGCGGCGGCATCCGGTGCGGAAGTGGAAATCCCAGTCGGCCGATGCCCTTCGCGCCATCGGGCTCTTCCTCCTGCTGATGAAGAACATTCCCGACCCGGATTTGCGTCGACTCTACCGGCGCCGGATGACGAGGATCCTGCGCCGGCGACCGGACCCCAACTTCGCCTTCATCTGCGTGGTCAAGTGTGCGATGCACTACCACCACCACATGATGTCGCGGCAGATGGTCGAACGCCGTACGCCGGTGAACACGATCTAGTCGGCGTCGCTTCCCGCATCGGTGATCTCGGCGAGGGTCGCCTGATCGCACAGGCCCTTGTCGTGGGCCAGTCGCGCGGCGGCGGCGGCATCGGGCACCAGATGCAGGGGAATCCCCTCGCCGCGCAATTCGGTTGCCCGCACAGCGATTTCGGCGTTGCGTTCGTCGTCGTCTGAACCGACCTGGCGGATGAGGATGAGTTTCACGCGGCCGGGGAACTCGCGCGCCATCTCCTCGTAGGTGAGTGGATCACGTTGTCCGCTGTCGCCGACGAGCACGAACGGCATGTCGGGGTAGGCCTCGAAGATCCGGCGGATCGCCGTGCGCTTATGCTCCGCCCCGCTGCGGCGCAGGTACCGTTCGGTCGGCCCCCAGTCGGTGAGGAACATCGGTCCCGGCGGGAACCCGCGCAGCCCGATGAACTCGTCGAGCATGGGGTAGAACGACCAGCTGCCGGTGGACACGTAGAAGAACGTCGGCTCGGGTTTCCGGTTGCCCGCACGGCTGGGGATCCCGCGGGCCAGACCCTGGTACAGGGTTGCCATGCCGGGAATCGCCCGGCGTTCGGTGACATCGCGCAGCAGGGTTCGCAGCACCATCGTCACGCCTTCGGTCAACCCGGTGAGCAGGATGGTGTCGTCGATGTCGGAGATCACCAGGAACGGCGCGCCGCGTGCGGGCTTGACGACTTCGCCGGTGCCGCATGCCGATTCACCGCCGTGGATGGGTGTGGTCACCGCACGGGCCTCGTGCCGGCCGACCCGCAGGCCCGGCACCCGCACCGAGAAGTTGGCGAATCCGTGCTCGTCGGTGGTCTCGGTGGCGCTGTGCTTGCCGATGCGCAACTCGACCTCGGCGCCGACGATGTCCAGCGCCGCATGCCGGCGCAGGTTCGCCTCGGCGGTGTCCCAGTACGGAATCCGGCTGTCGCCGGGAAGTTCCGGAGCCTCGATCACCCTGACCCGTACCTTCGCCAGGCCGTCGGCGACGAAACCGCGATAGACGATCACCTGCAGGCCCCGGAAGGCGCCGGACTGGATCTTCTGGTCCCGCCGGCGCCGGGTCAGCCTGCTTTCGATTCCCGCCACCACGGCGGCGGTCTCGGGGCTGCGGAGTTTCGCGTTCAGTTCCGCGGCGATCCGGCGGGGCAGGCGGGCCATGTTCGGTACGGCGTCACACCGGGACGGCGGTCACGGGAATCGTCACGGTGCCCTGACACGCACCGCCGCTGATGGTGGTCTCGAACGTGCCGGTGAGCGATCCGTCGGCCTGCGGCCGGTAGGTGGTCACCGAGGTCGCCGGGTCGTAGGTGATGGTGCGGTCCGGCAGCAGACAGTCCCATCTCCAGGTGTTGGTCCTCGACCACCGCGAGCCCGTCCAGTCGAATTTGACCGACCGGCTGACGTTGTCCTTGGGGGTCGGGCCGTCGACCGCCGAGGCGACGCAGGCGCCCGACGAGCAGTCGGTGCTGAACTGGTAGGTGGCCGAGTACGGCTCCTCGCTCTGGGTCGCGGCCATGCTGCTGCCCGACTTCTGGTCGGTGTGGAAGGTGATCTTGTAGTTGCCCGACCAGGTGGGCGCCGGGTCGGTGTGCCCGATCGGCGCGCCGGCCAGTGGTGCGGCGATCAGCATCGCCGTCAGCGGGATCAGCGCCTTACCGCGAAATTCCATCAGGTGTGCTCCGTGTCGCAGGGGTGTCTGCCCATCACTGTAGGCAGGCACGGGCGGCTGAGCCGTCAGCGCAACGGTGTCGGTTCGACGACGCCGATCTCGGCGGGCTCGGTGATGGCGGCGGGCAGGAACCGCTCGATGCCGAAGACGAACAGCGCACCGCCGACGAGTCCGCCGACCAATGGGGCCACGATCGGCAGCCAGAAGTAGAGCTCCGTGCCGTTGGTGGAGTACCACGCGTCGTGGTAGCCGGTGAGCCAGGACGCCAACCGCGGTGCGAAGTCGCGGGCCGGGTTGATGGCATAGCCCGCGTTAGCCCCCCAGCCCAGCCCGATCCCGACCACCAGCAAGCCGATGAACAGGGGCGCGGTGTTGCCCAGCGGCGGGCTGTTCACCGCGCTGGTCAACGCGAAGATCACCATCACCAGGATGGCGGTGCCGATGATCTGGTCCAGGAACGCGGTCGGGATCGAGACGCCGATATCC
>CAZHUU010000054.1:0-29780 GCA_964535335.1 uncultured Mycobacterium sp. | reverse complement strand
GGCTGCATCATGATGCGGGTCTGCCACCTCGACACCTGCCCGGTCGGCGTGGCCACCCAGAACCCCGAACTGCGGGAGCGGTTCACCGGCAAACCGGAGTTCGTGGAGAACTTCTTCCGCTTCATCGCCGAGGATGTTCGCGCCATGTTGGCCGAACTCGGCTTCCGCAGCATCGACGAGGCCGTCGGGCACGCCGAGGTGCTCGACACCGATGCCGGCGTGGCGCACTGGAAGAGCAAGGGGCTGGACCTGAGCCCGATCTTCGCCGTGCCCGTCGACGAGCGCGGCACCCGCCTGCCCCAGCGACGGCGCACCCGCGGTCAGGATCACGGCCTGGACCATGCGCTGGACCGGACCATGATCGCGCTGTGCGAAGGCGCGCTCGAGGACGCCCACCCGGTGCGGCTGGACCTACCGGTGCGCAACGTCAACCGCACCGTCGGCACCCTGCTGGGTTCGGAGGTGACGCGCCGCTACGGTGCGCAGGGCCTGCCGGACGGAACCATCCACATCACGCTGGCCGGCTCGGCCGGCCAGTCCATCGGGGCGTTCCTGCCGCCCGGAATCACGCTGGAACTGATCGGTGATGCCAACGACTATGTGGGCAAGGGCCTTTCGGGTGGCCGGGTGATCGTGCGCCCGCCCGATGACGTGTTGTTCCTCCCGGAGGACAACGTGATCGCGGGCAACACGCTGCTGTACGGCGCCACCTCCGGCGAGGTGTACCTGCGCGGGCGGGTCGGGGAACGCTTCTGCGCCCGCAACTCCGGGGCGCTGGCCGTCACCGAGGGGGTGGGTGACCACGCCTGCGAGTACATGACGGGTGGCCGGGTGGTGGTGCTGGGCCGCACCGGCCGCAACATGGCGGCGGGGATGTCCGGCGGTATCGCCTACGTGCTGGGCCTCGATCCGGCGAAGGTGAACACCGCGATGGTCGCGCTGCAGCGGCCCGATCCCGACGACCTGGTCTGGCTGCACGACGTGGTGGCCCGGCACGCCCGCTTCACCGGCAGCACATTGGCCACGTCGGTGCTCTCCGACTGGCCGCGCCGCAGCGCGCAGTTCACCAAGGTCATGCCCACCGACTACCAGAAGGTCCTGGAGGCCACCCGGATGGCCAAGGCCGAGGGGCGCGACGTCGATTCGGCGATCATGGAGGCGACCCGTGGCTGACCCCACCGGCTTTCTGAAGGTCCCGAAGGTCGAGGCGCCCAAGCGCCCGGTCGACGAGCGGGTCGGCGACTGGCGTGAGGTCTACGAACAGCAGGATCCATCGGCGCGTGCCGCCGAGGTCTCCCAGCAGGCCCGGCGCTGCATGGACTGCGGAATCCCGTTCTGCCACTCCGGAACCGCGGGCTGTCCGTTGGGCAACCTGATCCCGGAATGGAACGACCTGGTGCGCCGGGGCCGCTGGGATGCCGCCAGCGAGCGTCTGCACGCCACCAACAACTTCCCGGAGTTCACCGGCCGACTGTGCCCGGCGCCGTGCGAGGCGGCCTGTGTGCTGTCCATCGCCGAGGACGAGACCGGGGGAGCCGTCACCATCAAGCGGATCGAGAACACCATCGCCGACCAGGCCTGGCGGCGGGGAACCGTCGAGCCGCAGCCGGCCGCCATCGGCACCGGCCGTTCCGTCGCGGTGGTGGGCTCCGGTCCGGCCGGTCTGGCTGCGGCGCAACAGCTCACCCGCGCCGGCCATCATGTGACGGTCTACGAACGCGACGACCGGCTGGGCGGCCTGCTGCGCTACGGCATCCCCGAGTACAAGTTGGAGAAGTCGACGCTGAACCAGCGGTTGGCCCAGATGCGCGCCGAGGGAACACGATTCGTCACCGACTGCGAGGTCGGTGTCGACCTGTCCGTCGATGAGCTGCGGCAGCGGTTCGACGCGGTGGTGCTCGCCGTCGGCGCGCTGCGGGCCCGGGACAGCGACGTGGAGGGCCGTCACCTGGCCGGGGTGCAGCTGGCGATGGAACACCTGGTGCCCGCCAACCGGGAGTGTGAGGGCGACGGACCGTCGCACATCTCGGCCAGGGGCAGGCACGTGGTGATCATCGGCGGTGGCGACACCGGCGCGGACTGCCTGGGCACCGCCCACCGGCAGGGTGCCGCCTCGGTCACCCAGCTGGACTACAACCCGCAGCCTCCCGATGCCCGCGACGACACCAGCTCCCCGTGGCCCACCTGGCCGCTGGTGTTGCGGACGTCGCCCGCGCACGCCGAGGGCGGCGTCCGGCACTACGAGGTCGCGGTGCAGCGTTTCCTGGGTGACTCCGACGGCGCGCTGCGCGCGCTGGAGATCGCCGAGGTGACGGTGACGCGCGACCCCGACGGCCGCCGCGTCATCACCCCGGTCGGCGCCCCCATGCAGATCGCCTGTGATCTGGCGCTGCTGGCCATCGGTTTCGACGGGGTGGAGCACATGGCGTTGCTCGACGAACTCGGGATCACGTTGAGCCCGCGCGGTGTCATCGGGTGCGGATCGGATTGGCAGACCACCGCACCCGGGGTGTTCGTCTGCGGCGACGCCCATCGGGGCGCCTCGTTGGTGGTGTGGGCGATCGCCGAGGGCCGGGCCGCCGCGCACGCCGTGGACGCCTACCTGATGGGTGACTCGGATCTGCCCGAGCCGGTACGGCCGAATCAGCTTCCGCTGGCAGTGGTCTGAGTGAACACCGCGCGACGCTGGTCGAGGCGGCTGCCGACCAGGACTATGCTGGGACGCCGTGACTAGACGCGGCAAGATCGTCTGTACCCTCGGCCCGGCCACAGCCTCCGAAGAGACGGTCAAGGCCCTGGTGGACGCCGGCATGGACGTGGCGAGATTGAACTTCAGCCACGGTGACTACGCCGACCACGAGGCCGCCTACGAGCGGGTCCGCAAGGCCTCCGACTCAACTGGTCGGGCGGTCGGCATCCTCGCCGACCTGCAGGGCCCCAAGATCCGGTTGGGCCGGTTCGCCGAGGGGTCGACCGAGTGGGTCAACGGCGAGACCGTCCGGATCACCGTCGAGGACTGCGTCGGCACCCACGCCCGGGTCTCGACGACCTACAAGCAGCTGGCCCGGGATGCACAGCCGGGCGATCGCCTGCTGGTGGACGACGGCAATCTGGCCCTGGTGGTCGAGCACATCGACGGCGACGACGTGGTGTGCATGGTCACCGAGGGCGGACCGGTGAGCAACAACAAGGGTCTGTCGCTGCCGGGGATGAACGTCTCGGTGCCGGCGTTGTCGGACAAGGACATCGCCGACCTGGAGTTCGCGCTGCGCCTCGGCGTGGACCTGGTCGCGCTGTCGTTCGTCCGTTCGCCGGCCGACATCGAGCTGGTGCACGCCGTGATGGACCGGGTGGCCCGACGGGTGCCGGTGATCGCCAAGCTGGAGAAGCCGGAGGCGATCGACAACCTCGAGGCCATCGTGCTGGCGTTCGACGGCGTGATGGTGGCCCGCGGTGACCTCGGCGTCGAACTGCCGTTGGAGGAGGTCCCGCTGGTTCAGAAGCGGGCCATCCAGATCGCCAGGGAGAACGCCAAACCGGTGATCGTGGCCACCCAGATGCTGGAGTCGATGATCGAGAACTCCCGGCCCACCCGGGCCGAGGCCTCCGACGTCGCCAACGCCGTGATGGACGGCGCCGATGCGGTGATGCTCTCGGGTGAGACGTCGGTCGGCAAGTTCCCGCTGGAGGCGGTGCGGACGATGTCGCGCATCGTGTGCGCGGTGGAGGAGAACTCGACGGCAGCCCCGCCGCTGACCCACGTGCCCCGCACCAAACGCGGCGTCCTGTCCTACGCCGCCCGCGACATCGGCGAGCGCCTCGACGCCAAGGCACTGGTGGCGTTCACCTCCTCGGGTGACACCGTGCGCCGGCTGGCCCGGCTGCATACGCCGCTACCGCTGCTGGCCTTCACCGCGCTGCCCGATGTGCGCAGCCAGCTCGCGCTGACCTGGGGCACCGAGACGTTCATCGTGCCGGACATGCGGACCACCGACGACATGATCCGTCAGGTGGACCACTCGCTGCTGACGCTGGGCCGCTACAAGCGCGGCGACCTCGTGGTCATCGTCGCGGGCGTGCCGCCGGGCACAGTAGGCTCGACGAATCTGATTCATGTCCACCGGATCGGGGAGGACGACCACTAGCAGTTGGGAGAGGCCACGCGTGCCAGTCCGAGGGAACACCTCAGATCTCGAGGACCTTCTGGCGATTCTGGAACTCACCCCGGTCGGCGACGACGTCTTCACCGGTGCCCATCCGCGGAAGAATCCGGTTCGTACGTTCGGCGGCCAACTGATGGCGCAGGCGTTCGTCGCCGCCACCCGGTCGCTGGTTCACGACCTGCCGCCCAGCGCGCTGTCGGTGCACTTCATCGCGGGGGGCGACCCCGCCCATGACATCGAGTTCCACGTCACCCGGCTGCGCGACGAACGTCGGTTCGCCAACCGCCGCGTCGACGCCACCCAGGACGGGAAGCTGCTGGCCAGCGCGCTGGTGTCGTATCTGTCCGGCGGGCGGGGCCTGGAGCACAACCTCGCCATGCCGGACGTGCCCGGCCCGCACGACCTGCCCACGATCGACGACGTGCTGGTCGGATACGAAGAGGTCGTGCCAGGGTTCGTCAGCGCACTGCGGCCCATCGAATGGCGCTACACCAACGATCCCGCCTGGGTGATGCGCGACAAGGGCGAACGGTTGGCCCACAACCGGGTGTGGCTGACCGCGGACGGGGACATGCCTGACGATCCGGTGCTGCACACCGCGGCGATGATCTACTCCTCGGACACCACCGTCCTGGACTCGATCATCACCACCCACGGCCTGTCCTGGGGCTGGGACCGGATCTTCGCGGTCACCATCAACCACTCCATCTGGTTTCACCGGCAGGTCGACTTCGCGGACTGGGTCCTGTACTCGACGGCGTCACCGGTGGCCGCGGAGGCACGCGGACTGGGCACCGGCCATTTCTTCGACCCCGCCGGTCGCGTGGTCGCCACCGTGGTCCAGGAAGGCATCGTCAAGCACTTTCCCAGCACCGGTCACTGAGTCAGTGGGTACACCCCGTTAATCAGGGTCCGCCGATGCCGCCGGGCGTACTGTTTACCTGGACGAAAGCACCTGGTCAGTCTCGGGAGGTGAGATGACCGAGCCGCCGCTACAGGTCGCCCCCCGCGGGCTGCGGGCGCGCGAACGGGTGGTCGTCAGCGTCGATTCACGGGTGGCGCGCTGGATCGGCGCGTCGGCTCTGCTCATCGCCACCTGCTGGCTGATCTCCCTGCTGGCCCGTACCCACCACCACGCCAACTGGCACGCGGACGGCCGGCTGGCCTGGTCGCTGACCGTGCTGGCCGCCGTGGCACTGATCGCCAGGGGCATCTTCCTGGGCCGGCCGGTGACGGCCGCACACGCCATATCGGCCGGACTGGCGGTGCTGGCCGGACTGGGCGCCCACATCCTGGCGCTCGACGTGCTGGGGAACATTTTGATCGCGTCGTCCGGGCTGGTCTTGATGTGGCCCACCACCGCTCGGCCGCAACCCGCGGAACTGAGCCGGGTGTGGGGGCTGGTGAACGCGACCACCGGAGACCCCGTTGCCCCGTTCGCCATGCAGTACCTCAAGAGCTACCACTTCACCGCGGACGGTGCGGCGGCGATCGCCTACCGCACCCGGCTCGGCTACGCGGTGGTCAGCGGCGACCCCATCGGCGACGAGACCCGGTTCGCTGATGTCGTTGCGGAGTTCGTGGCCATGTGCCACACCCGGGGCTGGCGGATCGCCGTGCTGGGCTGCAGCCGGCGCCGGCTCGGGCTGTGGAGCGACCCGGACGCGATCGGCCAGACCCTGCGTCCCGTTCCCATCGGACGCGACGTGGTGATCGACGTGCCGACGTTCTCGATGGTCGGTCGTCGGTTCCGGAATCTGCGGCAGGCGGTGCAACGCACCCACAACGCCGGTATCACCACCGAACTGCTCGTCGAGCAGGAACTCGACGACCGCGAGCGCACCGAACTGGCCGACGTGCTGTTGCTGTCGGCCAAGGGCGCGCATGCCGAGCGCGGCTTCTCGATGATCCTCGACGGCACGCTCACCGGCCGCTATCCCGGTGTGCTCCTGATGATCGCCCGCGACCCGGCCGGGCGGGTCCAGGGGTTCCACCGCTACGTGGTGGCCGGGGCGGGCACCGATGTGACCCTCGATGTTCCATGGCGGCGCCGGGGCGCCCCGAACGGTATCGACGAACGAATGTCGGTTGACATGATTGCGGTCATGAAAGATGCTGGGGCGCAGCGTCTTTCCCTGGCGTTCGCGGCTTTTCCGGAGATCTTCAAGGACAAGGAACGCGGCCTGCTGAGCAGCTTCTTCTACGAGGTGATCCACCTCGGGGATTCGTTGATCGCGCTGGAGTCGCTCTACCGGTACCTGCGAAAGTTCCACGCCCTCGGCGATCAGCGCTACGTGCTGCTGTCCTTCAGGCAACTCTTCCCGTTGCTGTTCGTGCTGTTGTCACTGGAGTTCATGCCACGCCGGCGGCAACTGCCCGAGGTCACGGGGTGGGAGTGAAGGTCACGCTGAACTTGTTCTCCACGGTCTGCTTGAACTGGTCGGCGCACTGTTCGATCTTGCTCTGGTCCTGGCCGGCCTCCTGCACGCAGTCGATGTAGTCGCCGACTCCGACCTCCTTGGAGAAGCCGAACCAGATGGCGATGAACGCCAGTCCGGCGATGATCGCCAGAAAGCCGAGGATGATGCCCGCGAGGGCGATGCCGCCGTTGTTCGCCTGGCCGGAGCGCACCCGGGCCCGGGCGGCGAAGCCGATGATGACCGCGACGATGCCCAGGATGATGCCGCCGACGACGGAGAACGACGACATCAGCGCCACGATGGCGATCACCAGTGCGGCGATCCCCAGCCCGTTGCGCGGTCCGGTCGGCGGCGGGGTGTAGCCGGCATACGGCTGTGGCGGTGCGGGTGGGTAGCCGCCGCCGTAGGGCCCGGGCGGGTAGGGATAGGGGTACTGCGGGGGGACCGGGTGCTGCGGTGGCGGCGCCTGGGGGGCCGGCGCGGGCGGGGTGTCCGGCGTGCCGGACGATTCCGGGTTCTCAGTCATCCGTGCGCTCCCTGGTCTCGGCGATCGGCCGCCAGGGTACCCGCCGGTGCCCATCGATGGTCGCGGACAGCCGAGTCGGCATCCGAGGCGTTGTGCCATCCGTCCAATCGTTGTGTCGCACAGAAGGAAGGCGCGGATCGCGCTACGGCGGTGCGAAACGGCGATCCGCGCCTTCACGGACGGACTGGGCGCCGGCCAGGCGGCCGGGCACGGTCAGGCTGCAGTGTCGATCCGGTCCCGGATGTTGTTGCCCGCCTTGCGGATGCCGAACGACGCCACGATCTCGAAGACGCCGATCACGACCAGCCAGATGCCGACGACGACGGTCAACGTGGCCAACGACGGGAAGGGTGAGGCGAGGACCACGATGCCGGCGATCAGGCTGATGACACCGACGAAGATCTCCCAGCCGCGGCCGGGGGTGTCGGGATCACTGATCGCCGACACCGCGGTCGCCACGCCGCGGAAGATGAAGCCGATACCGATCCAGATGGCCAGCAGCAGGATCGAGTTCGCGATGCTGCGGAAGCACAGCACGGCCAGGATCAGCGCGGCCGCGCCGCTGATGAACAGCAACACCCGACCGCCCGCCGAGACGTTGAGGGTGAAGGCGTGGAACACCTGCGAGATGCCCGAGACCAGCAGGAAGGCGCCGAAGAAGATGGCGGCCACGAGAATCGAGATTCCCGGCCAGACCAGCACGAGGATGCCGAGAACCAGCGACAGCAGACCCGACAGGAGCACCGACTTCCACAGGTGCGGCAACAGGGGTGGACGAGACGTAGTTTCCATGCGCGCAGTGTGACACAGCCAGGTGGACGGCCAGACTCAGAGGTCCGGTGGTTTAACCGATTGATGCCTTAACGCAATGTCGGGCCTACCGGGGGATGAGGCGGTGCAGCGGACTGCCGACGACGGCGTGGGCGTGCGTGCGCTTCTGCTGATCGGCGAGCAGGCCGACCGCCAGCAGTTGGATTCCGCCGAGCACCAACACCGGCCACAGCACAGCGCCGACGACAGCGGCGATCAGCGTGACCGAGAGCCGACCCGAGTGGCCGACAATGAGGGCAGCGACCATCGTGATCATCGACCCGAGTAGATAAGCGTTGACGATCATGACGGCCCCCGGCTAGCGCTTCCCCGGCAGTGAATTTGCTCTGCCGTTTGCAAAGAGTAGACCGGAATGAGACCGTCGGCAATTCCGATCTGGCCCGAAAAGTGGTCGTTGACCTGCATAAACAATCCGTCGGATTGCACCGGGGGGGCAAAACGGGAGAATGGTCGAAATTGGCGCGGGCAAATCAGCAAGTGGCCTAGTTCACAGCGCCGATTTCCGGAATTCCGGGACTTTGGTCCTTTGAAAAATGTGCCTTCCGGCTAACTGCCCGACCGGACTCATGCGCCGCCGTGGGGCCCGGAGCCGCTGTGGTTCCGAAGCGCATCGCCGCATACCGCGATGAGTTTCCCTGCCGGAGCGGTCAAGTTGGCCTACTGTCTCGTTACCGGCAGTGCGCGCTGGGTCCCCGGTCGTCTCCGTCCTCGGGTTGAGGGCACATGACGCCCCGATGCAGGAGGAAGAAGCAACCGTGCTTAGTGGATGTCAAGAAAGTCCCAAAGTGGGCCGCTGGTGGCGTGCGGTCGGGGTGATCGCGGTGGCGGGTTCGCTGGCGCTGACCGGGTGCGGCGGCAAGTCCGGCACCTCGGCCGGCCCTTCCGAATCGACCGCCGCCGTCAAGGCGGCCAAGGTCGACGAGATCGCCGCCACCGTTCCCGATGACATCAAGAAGTCCGGCAAGCTGGTCGTCGGGGTGAACATTCCCTACGCGCCCAACGAGTTCAAGGATGCGAACGGCAAGATCGTCGGATTCGACGTCGACCTGATGAACGCCATCGCGTCCACCCTCGGCCTGACCGCCGAGTTCCGCGAATCCGATTTCGCCAAGATCATCCCCTCCATCCAGCAGGGCACCTACAACGTCGGCATGTCGTCGTTCACCGACACAAAGGAGCGCCAGGCATCCGTCGACTTCGTCGACTACTTCAACGCCGGCATCCAGTGGGCGCAGCGCGCGGGCTCGTCGATCGACCCGAACAACGCCTGCGGCAAGAAGGTTGCCGTGCAGGCGACCACCACCGAAGAGACCGAGGAACTGCCCAAGAAGAGCAAGGCCTGCACCGACGCCGGCAAGCCTGCGATCGACATCCTCAAATTCGACGGCCAGGACGCGGCGACCAACGCGGTGGTCCTGGGCCAGGCAGATGCCATGTCGGCGGACTCGCCGGTGACGGCCTATGCCATCAAGCAGAGCAACGGCAAGCTTGTGGCCGCCGGCGAGATGTTCGAGGCGGCGCCGTACGGCTGGCCGGTCGCGAAGGGTTCGCCGCTGGCCCAGTCGCTGCAGAAGGCGCTCGAGCACCTCATCGAGACCGGTGACTACAAGACCATCGCCAGCAACTGGGGTGTCGAGCAGGGGATGATCAGCAAGCCGGCCATCAACGGGGCGACCAGCTGACCGACATGACGAACGTCGACGCGCCGTCCCCGGCCGCCATCAACGCGGTTCCGCTTCGGCACCCATGGCGATGGGTGGGTGCCGGCGTCGTCGGCGTGTTGGTCGCGCTGTTCCTCTACGGGGCGGCGACCAACCCGGCCTACGGCTGGTCGACCTACGCCGAATATCTGTTCAACGACCGAATTCTGCTGGGTGTCTTCAACACTCTGCAGCTGACCATCTACTCGATGGTGCTCGGCATCGTGCTCGGCGTGGTGATGTCCGTCATGCGGCTGTCGCCGAATCCGGTTTTCCGCACGGTCGCCTGGGTGTTCCTCTGGATCTTCCGCGGCACCCCGGTGTACGTCCAACTGGTGTTCTGGGGCCTGATCCCCACGATCTACCAGAACATCCAGTTGGGCGTGCCGTTCGGCCCGTCACTGTTCCACCTCAACCTGCAGAGCCTGTCGATTCCGTTCGTGCTGGCGGTCATCGGCCTGGGCCTCAACGAGGCCGCCTACATGGCCGAGATCATCCGGGCCGGCATCACCTCGGTGCCCGAGGGTCAGTCCGAGGCGTCGACCGCGCTTGGCATGTCGTGGGGGATGACCATGCGGCGCACCGTACTTCCGCAGGCGATGCGGGTGATCATCCCGCCCACCGGCAATGAGGTCATCAGCATGCTGAAGACCACCTCGCTGGTGACAGCGGTGCCGTATTCGTATGACCTGTACAGCATCGCGTCCCGGGAGATCGCCGCCCGGATCTTCGAGCCGGTACCCATGCTGTTGGTGGCCGCCACCTGGTACCTGCTGGTGACCAGCATCCTGATGGTCGGGCAGTACTACCTGGAGAAGTACTTCTCGCGGGGTATCTCCCGACGGCTGACCTCGAAACAGTTGGAGGCGCTGGCCAAGGCGCAGACCACGACGGACTCGGGACACGTATGACGGAACCCATGGTGCGCGCCGAGACGGTGTGCAAGGACTTCGGGGCATTGTCGGTGCTGAAGGGCGTGACCCTGACGGTGGACCCGGGGCAGGTGCTGGTGCTGGTCGGGCCGTCCGGGTCGGGGAAGTCGACGTTCCTGCGGTGCATCAACCATCTGGAGACCGTCACGGCCGGAAGGCTTTACGTCGACGGGGAGCTCGTCGGCTATCGCGAGGGTCAGGGCAAGCTCTACGAGATGTCGCCGCGCGACGCCGCCAAGCAGCGCCGCGACATCGGGATGGTGTTTCAGCACTTCAACCTCTTCCCGCATCGCACCGCGCTGGACAACATCATCGAGGCCCCGATCCACGTCAAGAAGGTCAAGAAGGCCGCGGCGGTGGAGCGGGCCCGCGACCTGCTCAACCAGGTGGGCCTGAAGGACAAGGCCGACGCTTATCCCGCTCAGCTGTCCGGCGGCCAGCAGCAGCGGGTCGCCATCGCGCGGGCGCTGGCGATGGACCCCAAGCTGATGCTGTTCGACGAGCCGACCTCGGCCCTGGACCCCGAACTGGTGGGTGAGGTGCTCACCGTCATGAAGAAGCTCGCCAGTGAGGGCATGACCATGGTGGTCGTCACCCACGAGATGGGGTTCGCCCGTGAGGTCGCCGATCAGCTGGTGTTCATGGATGGCGGGGTGATCGTCGAGAGCGGTGCGCCCCGCGAGGTGCTGAGCAATCCGCAGCACGAGCGCACCAAGGCGTTCCTGTCCAAGGTGATGTGAGGCGCGGCTAGCCGGCCGGGGTCTCGACCCGGCCTGCCCCCTCCGGGATTGGGGGAGCAACGTCGATGGGCCTGTCCGGCAACGGTTTACGACCGACGAGGTACCAGGTGTGCATCAGGCCCTTGCCCTTGATCTCGACGTCGCCGCGCTCCTCGAGTTCGAAGCGGTCCCGGAGCCGTTCGTAGACGTTCTGCGGAACCTGGATGCGGCCCTCCGGGTCGGTGGACTCCATCCGGGAGGCGACGTTGACGGCGTCACCCCAGACGTCGTAGAAGAACCGGCGGGCGCCGACGACACCGGCGACCACCGGGCCAGACGCCATACCCATCCGCAACGGAACCGGTCGGCCGGTGGGGTCGCGCAGGTCGCCGACCGCGCGGGACATGTCGATCGCCAGCGCGGCGAGCGCTTCGATGTGGTCCGCTCGTGGTTGCGGAACCCCGCTGACCACCATGTAGGAGTCGCCGGTGGTCTTGATCTTCTCCAGGCCGTGCTTGTCCACCAACCGGTCAAAGGTGGTGTAGAGGCGGTCGAGGAAGCGGACCAGATCGGCGGGTGGCATGTGACTGGCGCGCTCGGTGAAACCGGCGATGTCGGCGAACAGGATCGACGCGTCCTCGTACCGGTCGGCGATCACCCCATGCGCCGGATCCTTGAGCCGGGTCGCGACGGTCGCCGGCAGGATGTTGGCCAGCAGCGCCTCGGAGCGGCCGTACTCGACCTCCATCGCGGCCTCGGCCCGCGACACCTCGCGCATCGCGTAGTACACCGTCGCGAAGATCATCACGCAGGCCGAGATCGTGGTCAGGACGAACCCGAACTCCACCGCCCAGCGGGGCTGGATCAGGGTGTCGCCGGGCACCAGGAACTGGGAGGCGATGGTCAGTCCGGCGCCGATCGCCACCACGACCGAGGCCATCACCAGGTGCTCGACTCCGAGGACCAGGACAGCCAGAGATGCCGAGACGATGTAGTAGAACTGCAGGCCCGAGTCGGTCCCGATCTGCCAGCCGACGTAGGTCAGTGACGCGAACGCCACCGCCACGAACGTCAGCGACGCGATGACCTCGCCGAAGCGGTTCAGCAGGGGGATCAACACGAAGGCGATCGCGGTCCCGACATTGACCAGGCCCAGCACCAGGATGCGCGGGCCGGTGAGGATCTGAAGTATCCCGAAGAACAGCGTCACGACGGCGGCGATCCAGGTGGCGATGTTCAGCACCCGCTGTCGGCGCGTGATCGACTCCGCCCAGTGCTGATTGCGGGCCGGTGCCCGGCGCTGCATCCGTTCGCAGTCGTCTGGCGCTACCGGACCAGCGCATTTCCGCTTGGTCCCCACGTCGGCAGCCTAACCGTTCGCGGGGTCCACCGACAGGCGGCGCGAGAGCGTGCGGTCGGTTCGACCATCGCCGCGCCGATCTGGGCTGAATCAAACTTCGCTGCGGATCGGCGGCGCGGCCCGGGATGTCGCAGATCCGGGCGTAGCGATGTTCGCTGGTAGGCTCGGATGAGCTCTCAGTGCGACAGATGGGGACACATCATGAAGTCAGGTCGGTTGACCCGCCAGATCGCCCTCCTCGTGGGCGGGGCCGCCATCGTCGGGATGGGGGCGCTGAGCGCGGGCTGCAGTTCCAACGCCAAGGAGTCCCCGTCGACCACCACGACCCCCTCCTCCACGGCGCCGTCGGCTACGCCGTCGCCCACGGAGAAGCAGGTGGGCCCAGGCGGCGCCAACTCGTTCTCGCCGACGGTCAACCCGGCGCCGCCGGGGACGGTGTGCAAGCAGATCGTCGGCAACGAGTGCATTCGGTAGTTGAGGCACCCGCGTATCCGCGGTTGATGGCGTCCGCGTCATGCGACCGCCCATCATGAGCGGATCTGACGGCGTAGACCTGGTGAAAATGTGAAGCTAGGCCAGGCGTACGACCCGCGCCGTAACGCACTGAATGTATGGCGACTCATCCTTGCTACCGGCGTGATCTTCGCGCATTCATTCCCCCTCGGCGGCCATCCGATTCACTACCTACCCGTAGAGCGGTTGCTGAGCGAAGTGTGGGTGGACGGGTTCTTCACCGTCTCCGGTTTCCTGATCACGGCTAGTTGGCTCCGGCGACCGCACCTTCGGGAATATTGGAAGGCGCGATTTCTTCGGATCTTCCCGGGGTTGTGGGTGTGTCTACTGGTGACCGCTTTTGTCATCGCGCCCATCGCAGCTGCGGTGAAGCATTGGTCCCTTCCGCTGTCGGGCGAGGTCGCCTACGTGGTGAACAACGGCCTGCTGAACGTGTACTACGCCGGAATCGACGGCACGCCGAAGGGCATCCCATGGCCCGGGGTCTGGAACGGCTCACTGTGGACACTCGTGTTCGAAATGCTTTGCTACGTGGCGGTGTGCGTGCTTGGTGTGCTCGGCCTATTGAAACGCCAATGGGTGTTGCCGACCTTGTTCGTGGTCTCGGTCGTCTGGTCGGCCTACGTCGGGTATCCCACGATGGCACTGCAGACCATTCCGCAGATGCTGGCTCGCTTCGCAGTGGTGTTTTTCGCCGGCGCCCTCATCTTCCAGTACCAGCACGCTATTCCGGCGCGTTGGTCCCTGGTCGCTGCGTGCGTTCTGGTGGTCATCTTCTCGGGCCTGGCTCCGAACTACCGGTTGATCGCTGCGTTGCCGCTGGCTTACGCGATCATCGTTTCCGGAGCCCTGGTCAAGAACATCCAGATTCGGAACGACATCTCCTACGGGATCTACATCTACGCGTTCCCGATTCAGCAGCTCATGGCGACCTTCGGATTAACCCGTCTGCATCCTGTCGTGTTTTTCGTTGTCGCAACCATCTGCACCATTCCGCTGGCCGCGGCGAGCTGGTTCGTGGTGGAGAAGCGAGCGATGGCGCTGAAACACCGGAACAAGCAGCCGGTGGCGGCAGGTCCCTGAGCAGGATTCGGTCGCAGCCGATTTGTGGTGCCAGGCACTGCCGCGTCACCAGGATCGTGTTGCCGGTTGTCTTGGTGAGTTGCTCGACCCGGGCTGCCATGTCGACGGCGTCCCCGATGAAGGTCAACTCCAACTTGCCGCCCCTCACCGAGCAATCAGGTGGCGGGCCGTCACTTTGCGCGAGGCCGCGCCACCAAGGCAGCGGCGCACAAGGCGACGATGCCCCCACCGAGAACCATTCCTCCGATGACATCGGTGAAGATGTGCGCCTGGGAGTACAGCGCGAGGAACGCGACGACGAAGACGAGGTTGCAGGCCAGGAACGTGAGCATCGCTTGCAGACCGCGGCTCCGGCCCACAGCAAGGCACACCGCCGCCGTCCCGAACAATGTGACACTGCCGGTGACATGGCCGGACGGGAACGAGTTCGCGTAGTCGATCAGCGACCCGTCGTGCAACTCGGCCAGATTTGCCGGCAGCCGGGTGACCTTCGCCTTGAGGATCTGTTCGACGGCGGCGCCGGATCCGACGGATCCGATCACCAGAACGGCCCGTATCGCCGATCGCGCGAGCAGCGCAAGCAACGTACCGCTGATAACCCCGGCCGTTGCGACGTAAGCAGGTCGACCGATATAGCTGAAGATGCCACTGGCATCGACTCGCCATCTCGGTGATCGGTGCGCTGCGAACCAGTTCCACACGGATGTATCGAGTGCCGTCATCCAGTGGGCGTTGATTTCGAGCGCCAGGATCGCCAGCACCGAGAACAGCCCTGCGGAGAAGAGAATCAGCCCCGGCTGGCCGCGAATCCACGCAGCGGCCGCGATCAGAGCCGCGGCCGCGATGCTGAGAACTGTCACTGCGACGCCGATGGCGCCTATTGTGCAGCATCTGTTAGTAGGCCGCCGAATCGCGGTGTCTGAGTGCCCTCGGTGAGATTCGAACTCACACTGGACGGGTTTTGAATCCGCCCTATCTGGCGTTTCTTGTTTGAAGCTGCGTTGGCTGTTTTGGTAAGCCGCTGGTCAAGCCGTTGATTGCGTTGGTCGCTGACGGCTGTTGTCGAAACTACTGCGGACGATCTGCGGACGATCGGCGGGCGGGGGAGAACGTCGCTCAATGTCCGACGACCGTCTCACGATTGATGTGCCCAACATTCCCAACCGAAGGAACCAGCCCATGACAATCGAATCATTCTCCGGCAGCGGCCCCTGGCACCCCGCTGTGCTGATGGACACCAACGCCGAAGAATCCGGCACCGCTCTGCAGATCGTGTCCGATATCCACGAAGGTCGCTGCCCACGCTGCCAGCGTCCGCTACCCACCGGGCGGGAATTCCCCGCCGGCTCGAGGATCACCGCATGCCGATCCATCCCGATCTGCGGCCAGTGCGGTGAAGACGAAGCGCACCAGGCGATGGATGCCGCCCTGTACGGGATCGGGCACGGAGTCTGTGACGCCGGATGCTGGCCGGTGCCGGTGGAAGAGATTGAGGAGCGGCGGGCCCGCTTCATCCCGGCAGAGGAACTCCGCGCGGAGGTCCGTCAGACCTTCCGGGCAGTGAGGCCGGTCGGTAGCTTCACCCGACGATGAACCAGTAATCCCCGCGCAGCTGAGAAGCCGCCCCTGTCACCGATCATGGTGGCGGGGGCGGCACTTTCTTGCGCCCTAGATTGGCCGTAGACGCATCAACATGGTCGAGCTGGTGTCAACGGATAGGCCAGTGACGGCCCCCAGAAGCGGCTACCGTGACATCCATGCCCGAGCAGCCGCCCAAGGAACGGTTGAACATCAACCTGGACTGCGTTACCGACGCCGACGAATACCTATTCATCCGCGGCGTGCTAACCGACGAGGGCTACACCGAAGTGGTCAACGACCACTGGGTGCGGCCCACCACCAACTAGCCCGCGCTACTCGAGCACGCCCTGCGGAAGGTCGTAACCCAAAACCCTGGCAAGGTGCAGGTAGTAGTCCGGTGCCCAGAACGCGCCGCACGCCAAACACGTACAACCCGTTCCTGCGACGATCTGCAACGCCGGTTGCCGCACAGTCTCCCCAGCACTGTCCTTCCGATACACCCGCTGAGCGCCGCAACTAGGGCACGGCGCCGACAACGTGCGCACCCGCTGCGCGATCCCCAACACAAGCTCGCAGCGCGCCACGAAGTACTCCACCGCCGCCGCCATCTCATCTACCGCATCCACCTGGCTGGGCGACCACTTGGTAGTGGCGACAGCCCGCAACCGGGCCGCGGTGGTGCCCTGCATGTCGATCCACCCGGCCACCGTCGCATCGATGAGGTCACGCAAGTCCAACGCGCTGACATTGAGCGGTGGATGGCTGCTGGCCCGCCCGGTCGCCACCAACACCTCCCGGCGCACCTGGCCTGGTACTGCACCACTGAGCTGGTCCCACAAAGAGGGTGCCACCCGCAACTGTCCGCCGATCAACTGCTTCGGCTCATCGCACAGTCGGCTCACCGCGCGATATAGCCGTTCGATCGAGTCGGGCAAGGTCTTCTCGTCGGCCATCAAGGTCACGCCACCACCATTCGTCGTCGGACTGTTCACGGAGCTAAAGGCCGCTCAGTCGCGGCGGCGGATATAGGTGGGCGTGCCATCAGCAGCGCGGCGAATAACCTCATGCGTCGCCAAATTCACCGGGCCGATCATTTCCTCGAAGTCGAACGGCGCACCGCCAATATCGGCGGGCATATCGGGTTCACTAATGCCGTGATCGCTGGCCCACTTCCGGCGCACCGCACGCCATTCAGCCAGCGCGGCAACCCAATCCACGTAACGCGGATAGCGTGCCCCGTCGAACGCCAGTAGATCGGCGGGCGGCACCGATTCATCGACCCGGCGGCGCACTAGGCGCCCCGAATCTGATGCACACCACGCACCCCGATGCGGCGCTGCGGGCGGCGGCCGGCGGCCTGGTCGTCCTCATCACCCGCGGGTAGCCGCAGGGCACCCAGCAGACGGGCCAGGGCGATCCGCAACTGGCGCGACTCCACCAGGGCCGGGTGAACCTTGTTGGCGCGCACCGCCCCATCAGCAGCCACAGCAGCAGCCAGAGTGTCCAATTGATCCACGCAGCGCACCGCCTCACGCAGCAAGGTGATTTCGTGGAAGTCCAGCTCGTAGCGGCTCAGTACGTCGTGCCACAGTTCGGCGCCAGTGGCGCCAGTGCCCTCCGGTGGGCGCGGAGTCTTCGCTCTAGCAGCCATAGTTGGGCCTCACTTTCGATATGTCCGGCTATCGGGGATGTACAGCGTGACTGGCATGGGGTCACAAATCCGCAGGTCAAACGACTTTTCGAGGGGGCTGGTGGGGTGCCACGCCGGGTGAGCCAACGGAAGGAAATAACCAAACTCACCCGGCGTGGGTTCGAGGTGTGCGGGTTCGTGTCCCAGCCGCCTTAGCGGGGCGACTAGCTCGATGGGACACGAATCCGTTGACCACACCTCAAGATTCACCCGGTCAGAACACCGGCGTGGTCAGCGCGGTGCCGCCGATTTCAACGATCGAAGCCGGATGCCGCTCAGCGGTGAAGGCCACATAGTTGAAGACCTGAAGCCGCACGGTGAGCGTGCCGGAACCGACATCCGGTAGGACGCGGCTGCGCAGGTTCGACTCGTAGAGCAGCAGATCGGACGCCCGCAGAACGTGGATCACGTCTTCGTTGGTGCCCGTGCCCAGCGTGGTCGGCAGGTTGCTGTCCAGGTACACGGGCAAGCCCTGCAACTGTCCGGCAGCGCCTTCGGCGGTGACGTTGCCCATCGTTGCGATTGGGTTCTGAGCACCAGCAGCAGGCAACACCAGGGGGCGCTTGCTGCTATCGACGGCGGCGGTCAGCCAAGCCCACCGGCGCGGGTGCATCACGATCGCGGACGGCGCCAGGAACCGGCTGGTGTGAATCCGTTGCACGGCGTCCGCAATCTTGGAATACACCACGCTGACGTTGTCGGAGCCGCTGGTCGCGGTCACCGTCGTGATACCCGCAGAGCGAATACCCTTCACCTGGCCCGAACCGTTGCTACCGGAGATGACCTGAAGGTCAACCTTCGTCGCATAGTCGGCAATCAGATCGCGGAAGATCACTTCGTCGAAGTTGATCGGACTCTGATCGAGCAACTGGATGGCGACATCTTGCTGACCGGCAATGGTTTTCACCGGGGCCGAAATCACCGAATCAGTCAGATCAGTCTCAGAGACCGGCTGGTTGTCGGCGGTCTGGATGGCCGTCGTCGTGCCGGTGCTGACCACGGGAATCTTGATCTCGGAGGCACCAGCCGGGAGCGGCTGCTGAGTGGCGAGATCGGCGTACACACGCCCGGCGCGGGCCAGCTCCACATACTGCGACACCAGCCACGCCGGCGGGCTGAAGTAGCCGCCCGTGCCGGTCGCCCGGTCCAGGTCGCGGTACTCCGGTTCGCGGGCGACATCCTGGGCGTGCCGCATCAGCGCGGACGACGCCTCTCCGGTGTCGTCCATGCCCCGCTGAACCTTGATCAAGTCCTGCAAGTAGCTGCGACCGTTGCGCGGTGCATACGTTCGCGGCTCGTTGACGGAGACACTCGCGGTCGCTCTGCGAACTGCGTTCACGGTGGGGTTGGCGAAGCCGGTGCGATCCAGGTTGTCAATCTCATCCGACAACTGCTGAAAACGCTGGGTTTCCGCTGCGGTGAGATCAGCGCGGCCCTCAGCCGCAACATGATCGGTGATGGCCTTACGGGAAGCCACAAGGGCATCCCGGCGGCCTTGAATGGGATTCATCTGAATTTCTTTCGGTAGGTGCCCACGGGCTAGCAGACACAAGACAATTGGAGTGTCGGCCCCTAGCCGGGTTACCTAGCTGCGTGGCCTAGCGGGCTTCACAGCAGCTAGTCAAATTATACCCGCTAGGCAGCCGGATACGGTGGCAAGCCGTCGAGGTCGGCATCCGACGGTTCCGGCCGCAGCTCGGCGGTGATGGTGTCGAACATGGCCCGCTCGAGCGCCACCGTCACATCCAGCAGATGCACCAGGCGTCGGCACCACACCGCGGCCGACCCGCGGCGGTCATCCGGCACCGAGAAATGCTTCCGCACGAAAGCCCGCTCCGCCAAAGACAACTCCGACAGCGGGGTGAGCGGGCGGTCTAGCGGGTCAGGGCTGACCGGGCGGCCGAGCCGTTCGGCTGCGATCCTGGCGTACTGCCCGATAAGGCCCGACAGCACCGAGCTGGCCCACGCCGCCGCCGTTTCATGCTCGAGGTGGGCGAGGGGTTCCACACGGTCCCACAGCTCGTTGATGGCCGGGATGTCCAGCCCGATCATGTCGGGATGAATTTTGTTGGTGTTCATGGAAGTCCTTTCGTTGGGTGTTTGTGGGTCGGTCACGATGCCGCCTTCCTGCGCGGCCTGCCGCGTTTGGCTTCGGCCCCGTACACGACACCGGCGACCACACCGTGCAGATCGGCAGGCTTCAACCCAGCCGCCCATGCGGCGCACGCCGTGTAGGCGGGGCAGCGGTGCAAGCACTGCCCGGTTGTCCATTCGATGACGCCGGGATCGGCAGTCTCGTCCCACAGTTCGTGATGGCCCTTGCAGACGGCGCCGGGCAGGCTAGGTGCCGCCGCGAATGCGGCAACAAGCCCCAAGAACTGCTCAGTCATGTGCCGCCACCTCCGCGGTGGTGTCCCCGCGTTCCTGGCACGGTTTGCACCGACCAGATGTGACGGTCTCGGGTGTCAGCAGCCGGTTGCCGCAGTCGCAGCGGGCTGCCGTAACAAGGTGGCAGGCTTCGCAGTGGCCGCGCTGGCGGGATTCCGGCGCGAGCAGTTCGTTGCCGCATACGGAGCAGTGGGTGAACTCCACCGCGTCATTCAGATCACCGTTCGGTCCATCTGTCTGGGGTGAACTGAATGGACTGAATGTGGACTGAATGGACGTTGCGGTGGACTGAATGGACGCAGACGGGGTGCCGTCGCCGCCATTCAGGTCACCATTCAGTCCAGATTTCGCCCCATTCAGTCCATTCAGTCCATTCAGGTCATCAGATACAGACGGACTGAATGGTGGACTGAATGGCAGTTGCCATGTTGATCCGCCGCCGAACCCGGTTCGCTTCTTGATCACTCCCATCGACTCGGCGGCCCGCTTCGCGGTGGATTCCGCGATACCCACCTTCGCCATCTGGGCGATCACTTCCGCACGATCGTGGGGTTCGCCGCCGTGAAGGATGGCCGCCAACGTCGTCTGGGCGAAGCCCTGCGCGCCTTCTGACGGTGGCGGGGCCGACAGCGTGGTCAGCAGTTCGGCTGCGGTGAAGTCGGCGCCCTTGAGGAACACCAGACGCGGCACGGTGCCATCGGATGAATCGGTGGCGTCGAATACCTGCACCGCTTCGATCCCGAACACTGACGCCGCCACCTTGCCGACCAGGTTGGACTTGTCGGGTCCGACCACCAGGTTGCCGTCGTCGTCCTGCTGGGCGAACAACGTCATGCGGGCCTTCTTCCGCAACTCCGATGTCATCGCATAGCGTTCGCGGATGGTGCCGCCCGTGGCCCGGTTGGTGTGCGTCAACAGCAGCACCGCCGCGCGCAGCCGGGTGGCGACTTCCTTCCACGGGTGCAGTGCTTGGCGGGCCTGCTGCGGGTCACGCACCGACAGGTGGCCTTCCACCGTGTCGGCCCACGCATCGAGGACGATCAGGTACGGCACCGGCTGCGCGTCGGCGACGACGTTGATGTCACGCGGAAAGTAGGGGCTGCCTGACCCGTCAGGTTCGGAACAGACGACGTTGACGAGGTCCATGTCCGCGCCGGCCAACTCCAGCCGCGGGCGCACCGTGGAACTCCAGTCGTCCTCGGTGACGATCACCAGGATGTGCCGCGGATCGCGTGCAGGGATACCGAACTCAGGCAGCGCCGCCCCGGTGGTGACAGCGGCAGCGATCCGAACCCACACCAGCGACTTGCCGATACCCTCGTCACCCGTCAACAGGGTGACCGCGGCTTCCGGGATGTGTTTCACACCCAGCCAATCCAGCGGTGCAGAACGGGTGAGCTCGTCGGAACGCCACACCCGCGGACCCTTCTCCCGCGTAGCGCCGGGGGCGGGTTGGGCGCTGTTGGTGATGAACGCGTCGTGATCCGGCATCGCCGCATCCACCCGCGCCCGCACCGCCTCGAGGTCGGCGGCGTTCGCCTGTCCGACCGCCCACGCCAACAGCCCGCCGAACTCGGCTTCGGCCTGCGCCGGGGTGCGTTTGTTGTCGCCCAACTGCACCGCGTTGACGAACAGCGGGGCGATGGCGTCGATCGCGTCCTGGGCGCTGTAGAACCCGGCAGCGGCTTCCTCCATGGCACCGGCCAGGAACGGGATCAGCGTGGTGTGGCGGCCTTCCCCGGCCTCCAGCTTCGCCGCCAACCCGTTCACCCGGCCCGCCAGAATGTTGGGGCGGCTCGCAGCGGTGTGCGCCTGCACGAACGCCAACACCTCGGCGTCGGTGGCGGCGTCCACACCGGGCTTGCCGTCGCCCAACATGTCAGCCAGCTCGCCCGGTAACTCGGGCACCGCACCGATCCGCTGCCAGCGGTAGCGGCCACCACCGGACGGGGCTGCCACGATCACACCGTTGAGGCCACGCACATCACCCCAACCGGAACCCAGCTTGCCGACACCGTTGCCGATCTTGCGGCCCGACGGCTGGCGGAACAGGTAGTGGCCGCGTCCCCGTGAGTCGAGGCGGGTGGACTGAAACGGGCCGTCCCTCAAGTGATCTGCGAGCGCAGCCGGAACCTTGGCGGGATAGTCCACGTCGAACACCACCGCGCCAGACCGCCCAACGTGCAGGGCGATGTCGTGATCGGCGGCGGCGAACCAGGCGGCGATCTGCTGCGGATCACGCGACGACTGGGCTTGCCAGTTCTTACCGACAACTGAGCCGGGGTTCTTGGTGCCCTTCAAAACGGGTACGACATACCAGCCGGCATCCGTATACAGCAGGGCGGCTTCCAAATTGTCGGCGTCCTCGGGAATCTCCGGAATGTGCAGCGTCACGCCGCCACCCGCCCCTCAAACCAGACGCAATCCAACGCGGTGGAGGTGTCGGTGGGGATCGGCTGCCACGGCCCGTCCACCTCGCACAGCCAACTCGGCTGGGCCAACTGGATGGTCAGCCAGTCATGCTGGCCGCGGAACCGGGGCGCAACCCTGCCGGTGGTGATCGATGCGCGGGTGTCCTCAGACTGGCTGCGCAGCGTCCAGCAGGCGTGCCGCGCTTCACCGCGGGTGGTGCGCTCCACTGCGTGCATGCGTTGGAAGCCGTCGATGGCCCACAGCCAGCGCGGGGCAGGCCCGTCAGCCCAGTAGGTGAGGAAGGGGTCGGCGGTATGGACTGCCGCGATGCCCTTGGTGGTCAGAATTCGGAAGCTCTTGGGCTTCGCCATTGGTATGCTCCTAGGTGCTTGAGGTTTGAAGATGGAAGGCCCGCCGCCGGTTGCAGCCAGCGGCGGGCCATCTCTTTTACTCGGGCAGCTCGTACTTGGCCTCATACAATTTGAGTGTTTTGCCGCCCGACAGCGCCTTGTTGCCGGTGTAGGTGATCGCCAGGCGTGCACCAGGCTCAATTCCGGTGCCGCCCGCCGCCATCACCGCCGTACCGATCGCTTCCTTCTGGCCGGCGGAACGGACGTAAAGGTCGCGGACGTTGCCGACATCGTCGGACAGCTTCACCAGCAGCACCTGGCGGCCGGGATTGAAACTGTCGTCAATCAACTGGACATCGGTCACGGTGCCGTCGGCCCCGTCGCCAAGTACCGCGAACTTCACCGCGGTGCCCTTGTCGGATGTGAAAAAGCTGCTGAGTTCAACAGACATGGGGTAGTGCCTTTCTTGAGGTGTTCTTCGATGGATGTGCCGCTGTTTTGCGCCGTCAGCACCCGGCGGGCCTGTCAGGCGGTGGCGGCCTGCGACTCCTGGTCAGCGAGCCACTGTTGGACAACAGCCCGCCGCCACACACGGCGGCGACCAAGTTTCAGTGAGGCCGGTCCCTGCCCGATGTGCGCCCAGTAGCGCCAGGTGGACGCCGGGGTTCCGGTGAGTGCCTCGAGCTGCGGGGCGGTCATGTACTCGGTGGTGGTCATGTTCACCTCCTCTCCGTGTCCTAGTTGGTTCAGAAATCGGTTTCGATTCCGTCTATAGCCAAGACTGGCTGAGGGAGGTTGCGACAGTCAAACAAAACAGCTAGAGTTTTCGACTATGGATAGGGCAGCCCCGGGCACACTTGGATTTCCGGCACGATTACGCAAAGAACGTGAGAAGGCGGGCCTGTCGCAGACACAGCTCGCCGAGAAACTGAACGAGATGGGGATCGCTGGCAACGGGTCAACCATCGCCAAAACGGAGTCCGGCGATCGCGGTGTGAAGATCGATGAACTCTCCGCCCTTGCAGACATCTTCAACGTTTCCGTCGATACGCTGCTCGGCCGCCGCACACCCCTTCAGGACGACCTGCTGCACGGCATCCGCAACGTGATCGACACAGCCAAGCAGGGCCGCGCCCAAATCAACCTGGTGCGCGGCATGTTCGTTGACCGTCTCCGCGACATCGACGGCGTCACCTTCAACGGGCGGCAGGATATGGACGCCAACGCAGTGGCAGCCGTGGAGGGACTCACCGCTGCCTATGAGGCGCTGGGGCGTATCGCCGACACTCACCTGCCCCGCGCCCGTGGTATCAGAATGAACTCGGACGCCATGTGGGCTACCACGATCAGCCAAATGTTCAGTGAGGCCTTCGCCCGCCCTGAACGAAACGTGAGGGGCCGCAAGTGAAACGCAACCGTCGGGGCGGTATTGAGGACCGGTGGAACAAGACCGTCCGCGACGAACACGGCAACCCGCAAACCGTGCCCAGCGCCAACAACGGCAAGGGCAGCCGGTGGCGGGCACGCTATGTAGACGACCAGGGCCGCGAACACGCCAAGAACTTCACGCGGAAGACCGACGCCCAGACGTGGCTGGACAAACAGGTGTCCGATCAGGTCACCGGGACGTGGACCGACCCGAAGCTGTCGGGGGAGTCCTTCGGCGCGCTCGCTGAACGCTGGTTTTTGACGAAGGCCACGCGGGCACCGAAGACGGTTGCCGGATACCGGTCGCTGCTCGACACCGTGGTGCTGCCTCGGTGGCGTGACGTTCCGCTCCGCGAAGTCAGCTTTGAGGACTTGCAGCAGTGGGTGACCGGCCTGTCGGTGAGCGGGTCCAGCCGGTTTGAAGGCAAGGGTTTGAGTGCGTCGCGGGTGATCCAGGCCCACCAGGTCGTCAGCCAAGTTCTCCGCTATGCGGTGAAAGCGAAGCACCTGCCGGCCAACCCCGGCGAAGGCATCGAACTGCCCCGCAAGCCCGAAACCGAACAGCGATATCTGACCCATGAGCAGTTGCACCGGCTGGCGGTGGCGTCGGGCCGATTCCGCACCTATGTATTAGTGCTCGGCTATTGCGGCCTTCGCTTCGGTGAAGCAGCCGCCCTGCGGGTCGGCAATGTGGACACCATCACGCGGCGCATCCGCATCAGCCGGTCAGTCACCGCTGTGACCGGGCAGGGACTTGTTGAAGGCCCGACGAAGAACCACGCAGCCCGCACGGTGCCGGTGCCCAAGTTCCTGATGCCGCTGATTCAGACGGAGATGGCTGAGCGTGGCGACGGCGAGCTGCTGTTCCAATCCCGGCGCGGGGGATACCTCACCGAAGGGGAGGTCCGCTGGGTGTTCGATCCGGCGGCCATCGCGGTGGGGCAGGCCGGTCTGACACCGCACGAATTGCGGCACACCTGTGCAAGTTTGGCGATCGCTGCCGGGGCCAATGTGAAGGTGCTGCAGACCCTGCTCGGGCACAAGACAGCGACCCTGACGTTGGACCGCTACGGCCATCTGTTCCCTGACGACCTGGGGCGTATCGCGGACGCTTTCGACGCGGCCGCTGAAACCACTGCGGACGATCTGCGGACGATCTCTCCGCTGAAGGCCGTTGCCACAGACCAAAATAGCCTTTGATCTGCGGGTTTTAGTGCCCTCGGTGAGATTCGAACTCACACTGGACGGGTTTTGAATCCGTTTCCTCTGCCAGTTGGGATACGAGGGCAAGCCGCCTGATGCGGTGTCCCACCCTAGTGGATGGCTCGGCCGGTCCGCGGCGGTGGTGTGATCCTCCGCCCCGCGGTCGCTGATTCCCGCCGCCCACGGGACAATGGCCGCATGACCGGAGCTAGCACCGACGCCGCCGAGAGCCGCCCGGCCCGCCGGGTTCTGATCGCCGAAGACGAGGCGCTGATTCGGATGGACCTGGCCGAGATGCTGCGCGACGAGGGCTATCAGGTGGTCGGCGAGGCCGGTGACGGGCAGGAGGCCGTCGAACTGGCCGAGGAGTTGCGTCCGGACCTGGTGATCATGGACGTCAAGATGCCCCGCCGCGACGGCATCGACGCGGCATCGGAGATCGCCGCCAAGCGCATCGCCCCGATCGTGGTGCTGACCGCGTTCAGCCAGCGCGACCTGGTGGAGCGGGCCCGGGACGCCGGAGCGATGGCCTACCTGGTCAAGCCGTTCTCCATCAGCGACCTGATCCCGGCCATCGAGGTCGCGGTCAGCCGGTTCAGCGAGATGACCGAACTCGAGCGGGAGGTGGCCGACCTCTCCGACCGGCTGGCGACCCGCAAGCTGGTGGAGCGGGCCAAGGGACTGCTGCAGGCCAAGCAGGGCATGACCGAGCCGGAGGCCTTCAAGTGGATCCAGCGCGCCGCGATGGACCGGCGGACCACGATGAAGCGGGTGGCCGAGGTGGTGCTCGAGACGCTGGACACCCCCGCCGACACCGGGCCGTCCAGCTGAGCCGACGGGCACCCGGTGTTAACTCTGCGTTTCCGGATTGCCGGACCGTGCGCCGACGACCGGTTTGACCGGCCAGTTTGTTCCGGTTACGCAGCGGTGGCCGCCCCACGGTGCGCCAAGATCACGCGCTGCGCCCATGGGTTGGCTATGTTCTAGCGAGGTATCGGCGGTCAGGACCGGCTCAGGGCTGATTTCGTCGACCCGACATGACCCACCGACCCGGAGGTGAAACGTGCGCGGTCGCGCGACGCGGAGTGCAATCGCTGCCAGTTCGGCAGTGCTGGCGGTGCTGGGGCTGGCCGCCTGCAATCAGTCCAAGCCGAACGAGAGCTCGTCGCAGGGTGATCTCAAGATCGTCGAGCAGGTTCAGATCGACCAGAACGGCGCCGAGGTCAAGCCCGAATCGGGCACCACGCCCGCCGACCCGGCCGGTGACGGCAAGGCCGCCTGCCCGCCGGTGTCGATCGCGATGGCCGGCGCCCTGAACGGACCGGACGCCGCACTCGGCATCAACATCAAGAACGGCGTGCAACTCGCCGTCGACAAACACAACGCCGCCAACCCGGGTTGCCAGGTGCAACTGAAGACCTTCGACACCGAGGGCGACCCGCAGAAGGCGACCGCCATCGCACCGCAGATCGTCGACGACGCATTCACCATCGGGCTGGTCGGGCCGGCGTTCTCCGGTGAGACCAAGGCCACCGGATCGGTGTTCGACCAGGCCGGTCTCGTCGCCGCGACCGCGTCGGCCACCAACGTCACACTGTCGGAACAGGGTTGGAAGACCTTCTTCCGCGGTCTGGCCAACGACGGCGTGCAGGGCCCGTCGGTCGCCAACTATCTGAAGAACACGCTCGGCTTGAAGAAGGTGTGCGTCGTCGACGACAGCACCGACTACGGGACCGGGCTGGCGCAGGCGGTCCGCGAGACGCTGGGACCGGTGGCCGACACCGCCTGCAACATCTCGGTCAAGAAGGGCGACAAGGACTTCTCCGCCGCGGTGACCCAGGTCAAGGGCCAGTCACCGGATGCGGTGTTCTACAGCGGCTACTACTCCGAGGCCGCGCCGTTCGTCCAGCAGCTGCGCGACGGCGGCTACACCGGCAAGTTCGTCAGCGCCGACGGCACCAAGGATCCCGAGTTCGTCAAGCAGGCCGGCCAGTCGTCCAAGGACGCCATCCTGTCCTGCCCGTGCGGACCGCCCACCGGCACCTTCGCCGACGAGTACGCCAAGAAGTTCGGCCAGCCCGCGGGCACCTACAGCACCGAGGGCTACGACCTGGGCACGATCCTGGTCAAGGGCATCGACTCGGGTGCCATCACCCGGCCTGCGCTGCTGGATTACGTCAAGAAGTACGACGGTCAGGGTGTGGCCCGTAAGTACCAGTGGACCGACAAGGGTGAGCTCACCACGACCCTGATCTGGATCTACAAGGTCCAGTAGTCACTTCGCGAGACGCGTCCGGGACCCGAGGGCTCGGGCGCGTTCTCGTTGCCGACGATCACGAGGAGACCGCCCCGAGGATGATCCACGAGTGTGTCGGTCAGTACGCATGTCTTGCCGGGGACATCGGTTTCAATATCGACAACCTGCGAAACGGCTTCTGGCAGTTCACCATCGACGGATTGTCCTGGGGCGCCATCTACGCCCTGGTCGCGGTCGGCTACACCCTGGTGTTCGGGGTGCTGCGGCTGATCAACTTCGCGCACTCCGAGATCTTCATGCTCGGCATGTTCGGTGCCTACTTCTGCCTCGACATCATCCTCGGGTTCACCCCGAGCGGAAACGCCTACAACAAGGGCATTCCGTTGACGGTGCTCTACCTCGGCATCGCCATGCTGTTCGCGATGCTGGTCTCCGGTACCGCGGCGATCGGCCTGGAGGCGGTGGCCTACCGGCCGCTGCGCCGGCGCAACGCCCGGCCGCTGACGTTCCTCATCACCGCGATCGGCATGTCATTCGTGCTGCAGGAGTTCGTGCACTTCATCCTGCCGCAGATCATCAAGGGCTACGGCGGTAGCAACGCCCAGCAGCCGATCGTGCTGGTGCAGCCCAAGACTCAGTTCCACGTCTTCGGCGCCACCGTCTCCAACGTCACCCTGGTCATTGTGGCGGCGGCCCTGGTGCTGGCGCTGCTCACCGACATCGCCATCAGCCGAACGAAATTCGGGCGCGGCATCCGCGCGGTGGCCCAGGACCCGGTCACCGCGACGCTGATGGGCGTCTCGCGGGAGCGCATCATCATGACCACGTTCCTCATCGGCGGCATGCTGGCCGGCGCCGCTGCGTTGCTCTACACCCTGAAGGTGCCGCAGGGGATCATCTACTCCGGCGGCTTCCTGCTCGGTATCAAGGCGTTCTCCGCGGCGGTGCTCGGCGGCATCGGCAACCTGCGCGGTGCCCTGCTGGGCGGTCTGATCCTGGGCATCATGGAGAACTACGGGCAGGCGGTGTTCGGCACCCAGTGGCGCGACGTGGTCGCCTTCGTCCTGCTGGTCCTGGTGCTGCTGATCCGGCCCACCGGGATACTCGGGGAGAGCCTCGGAAAGGCGCGGGCATGACGCACCAGCGAGACGCCCGCGACGGCGCACCGGGCCGCGGGGGCAGCCGGCTGCTGGCGCCCGGCGACGGTCTGCGCGGCTGGTGGTCGGGACTGAGCCGGGTGCAGAAATGGGTGTTCGGCGTCCTCGGGTTCGGCCTGCTCGCGCTGACCCCGCTGTTCCCGCCGCCGTTCTTCAACACGCCCGGGATCAGTTTCGGCGGCACCATGGCCCAGTTCGCCATGGTGGCGATCATCGCGATCGGCCTCAACGTCGTGGTGGGCCAGGCGGGTCTGCTCGACCTCGGGTACGTGGGTTTCTATGCGGTCGGCGCCTACACCGTCGCCCTGCTCACCAGTGACGACAGCCCGTGGAACAGGATGGCGCCCAACGGCTTCCTGCACGAGGAGTGGGCGTGGCTGGCCTGCGTACCCCTGGCCATGGCGGTGACCGCCATGGCGGGACTCATCCTCGGCATCCCCACCCTGCGGCTGCGGGGGGACTACCTGGCCATCGTCACCCTGGGCTTCGGCGAGATCATCCGGCTGCTGGCGGACAACCTGTCCGACGTGACGAACGGATCGCGGGGCCTCAACGAGGTGGCCTACCCGCGGGTGGGCCAGACGGACAAGCTGCCGGACGGCGTGTTCTCCAGCGGTAATTCCGCCGGTCACGCCAACTACGGCACCTGGTGGTTCTGGCTCGGCCTGATCCTGATGGTGGTCATCTTGCTGCTGGTCGGCAACCTCGAACGCAGCCGGGTCGGCCGGGCCTGGGTCTCCATCCGGGAGGACGAGGACGCCGCGGAGGTCATGGGCGTCAACACCTTCCGCTTCAAGCTGTGGGCGTTCGTCATCGGCGCGGCCATCGGCGGTCTCTCCGGCGCCATGTATGCGGGCCAGGTGCAGTACGTGGCGCCGCCGACGTTCAACATCATCAACTCGATGCTGTTCCTGTGTGCGGTGGTGCTCGGCGGCCAGGGCAACAAGCTCGGCGTCATCTTCGGCGCGTTCGTCATCGTGTACCTGCCGAACCGGCTGCTCGGCGTGCACCTGTTCGGTGTCAACCTCGGCGACCTGAAATACCTCTTCTTCGGGCTGGCGCTGGTG
>CAZHUU010000053.1:28302-30026 GCA_964535335.1 uncultured Mycobacterium sp. | reverse complement strand
GGCCGGTACCTCGATCCGCAGGGCACCGTGACCCACCAACCGGTCGCTCATCTCGCCTGCCTGGTGCTTGGTGCGCGGCACCAGCACGGTCCAGCCGTACAGGGCGCGGCTCTCCCACCAGTTCAGCTTGGCCCGGTGCGCCACGGTCTTGCCGATCGTGACCACCAGCGTGCCGGTCAGCGGGCCGGCCGGGTCGTTGCCACCGGCCAGGGTGGCGCGGTCGGTCAGCCCGGTCAGCGTGGTCTCCACCGAGCGCTGCGCACAGGTGGTGCCGTTGGCGGTGACCACACACTGGGTGTTCTCGGCCAGGCCGTAGTCGATCAGGGTGCGGGCCGCATCCGGCAGGTGTGAGGCGGTGGCGGTGAGGATCAGCGGGCCGGGCGCGGCGGCCAGCGCCCCCCAGTCCACCTCGCCGCGCACGTCGGCGACGGTGTGCGCCGAGCCCAGCGGCAGGCCCGCGTAGGACGGCACGGCGCTGGTGCCGGGCAGGCCGGGCACGATCTCGAGCTCCATGTGGCTGCGGGCCACGGTGTTGACCTCGGTGATGACCTGGTCGACCGACAGCGGGTCACCGGCCACCAGGCGCACGACGTCGAAGCCGGCCTTGGCCTCGGCCAGCAGGGTCTTGGCCACCTCGGCCGGGTCGCCGAGGGCGGGCCGGATGTCGGCTCCGACCGTGACCACCGGGGGGGCGATCTCGTCGGCGACGGCGCCGTCGGCCTCGGCCTGCGGGCGGGGGGCGTCGGCCCGGGCGGGCCCGACGGTCGGCGGCAGGTCGGCGCCGACGACGGTCAGCACCGCCTGCGGCACGTCGGGATCGGTGAACACCAGCGCGGCATTGGCCAGAACGGTGCGGGCGCGCGTCGTGAGCAGGCCGGGGTCCCCGGGACCCGAACCGACGAACGTGATGCGCCCCGGCTTGGCCTTACGGCCCCGTCCGCTTCCGTGCCCAGTCATCTTCACTCCCGCTCTACTCCGCCGCGGTCGTCGGCGGAGCCCTGTGCGACATGACCTCGCGCGCACCCAGCTCGAACAACTCCGCGGCCACCGCGAGCCCAAGCTCTGCGGAGCGGCCGGGCGTGCCGACGCCGGACGCACGGATCACATCGGATCCGTCTGCCGCCGCCACGCATGCGCGCAGCGACAGCTCGTCGAAGACGTTGCCCTCCTCATCGATGGACTCGACCACCTCGGCGATCGCGCCCACCGGTGCGGAACAACCCGCCTCCAGTTCGGCCAGCAGGGTTCGCTCGGCAGTGACCGCGGCGCGGGTGTCGGGATCGTCCAACTCCGCCAGTAGCGCCGCAAGCCCGGTGTCGCCTGCGCGGCACTCCACCGCGAGCGCACCTTGAGCCGGCGCTGGCAACATCTGCACCGGCTCCAGCGTCTCGGTGACATCGCCGAGGCGACCGATGCGGGCCAGACCCGCCCGGGCCACCACGATGGCGTCGAGAACACCGCTGCTTACCCTGTTCAACCTGGTATCTAGGTTGCCTCTTAGGGGGCGGATTTCCAAACCGAGACCCAGTGCTCTAAGCTGCGCGGCCCGGCGCACGGACGACGTGCCGATCACCGACCCGGCCGGCAACTCTCCGAGGACCAGGCCGTCGCGGGCCACCAGGGCGTCGCGGGCGTCCGCACGGCGGGGTATCGCGGCGATGACGAACCGGGGGTCGGGGGCGGTCGGCAAATCCTTGTACGAGTGCACCGCCATGTCGACCCGG
>CAZHUU010000053.1:0-28292 GCA_964535335.1 uncultured Mycobacterium sp. | reverse complement strand
ATCGCCTCGCGCAGGGCGGCGGTGAACACCCCGACCCCGATCTCGGCGACCGGCTGGTCCGACCGGTCGCCCTCGGTGCTGATGATGACCAGTTCCGCGCGGTGCCCGCGCTCGATGAGCTGATCCCTGATGGTGCCGGCCTGGGTGGTCGCCAGCAGGCTACCCCGGGTACCGATCCGGATCACCGCGTCGCCGCTGTCAGTCAACCGGGTTACTCGGAGCCGTCACGTCGGCTGGGGTCGAATTCCGCTGCCGCCAAAGGCAATTCGCCAGCGGCGACGGCGTCGACGGCCTGCGGGTCGAGTTCGAACAGTTCCCGGAGCGCCTCGGCGTAGGTGTCCCCGCCGGGCGCGCTGGCCAGCTGCTTGATCCGCACCGTGGGGGCGTGCAGCAGCTTGTCGACCACCCGGCGCACGGTGCGCGCCACCTCGCCGCGCTGGCCGTCGTCCAGACCCGGCAACCGGTTCTCCAGCCGCAACAACTCGGCCTCCACGACGTCGGCGGCGCGCTGCCGCAGGGCGGTGACGGTGGGGGTGACCTCGGCCATCCGCTGCACCGACAGATACTCAGCTACCTCGGCGGCGACGATCTGGCGGGCGGCCTCGGCGTCGGTGGCCGCGGCGCGCGCCGACGGTTCCCGCTGCACCCGGTCCATGTCGACCACCGACACCCCGGGCAGCCCGGCGACGGCGGGATCGACGTCACGGGGCATCCCCAGGTCACAGAGCACCAGGGGCTGCGCGTTCTCGTCGCGCTGCGAGGTGGCCAGTGCATGGTGCACATCGGCCAGCGACACCACCGGCCGCACCGCACCGGTGCAGCTGATCACCACGTCGGCGTCGGCCATCGCGGTGGTGAGCTGATCGAGCGCCATCGCCTCGGCCCCGACACCCTGTTCGCGGATGCTGGCCGCCAGGCGCTGGGCGCGCGGCAGCGAGCGGTTGACGACGTGGATGTGGCTGACCCCGGCGCGCACCAGATGCGCCACCGACAGTCCGCCCATCGAGCCGGCGCCGACCACCGCGGCAGTGCGCCCGGCCAGTCCGCTGTCCAGCCGGTCACCGGCGATGCCGAGCGCCACCGACACCACCGAGGCGCCGGCCGCGTCGATCGCGGTCTCGGAGTGCACCCGCTTGCCCACCGACAGCGCGCGCTGGGCCAGATCGTGCAGCACCCGGCCGACGGTCTGGTTGGCCTCGGCCGAGGCGTAGGCGCGGCGGACCTGGCCGAGCACCTGCTGCTCGCCGATCACCGCGCTGTCCAGGCCGGAGGCCACCGCGAAGAGATGCTCGACGGCGGCCTCGCTGTAGCGGACGTAGGCGTACTTGGTCAGGTCGCCCATCGACATGCCGGAATGCTCGGCGAGCACCTGGCCGATCACCGACAGGCCGCCGTGGAAGGCGTCGACCACCGCGTAGACCTCGACCCGGTTACAGGTGGCCAGAACCATGGCCTCGGTCACCAGCGGCGACTGCAACACCTGGTCGACGATCTTGGCCTGATCGGACTCGTCGGTGGAGAGCTGCTCGAGAACCGAGACCGGAGCGCTGCGATGCGACACCCCGAACAGCAGGACGCTCACGGCACGATCACCTGGCCCGCTCCCTTGCTGCTACGGAATGTTCGGTTAGTGAAACTTACTTCCACGGTAATCCCCGCGCAGGCAGCTGACCAAATTCGCGTGCGAGTTCACCGGCGTGCCAAATCGGCGCGCAGTCGGGGCTCGTCGACGTCCCAGTAGCTGTGCTCCCGGCCGTCGAGCAGGACCACCGGCAGCCGGTCGCCGAACTCGGCCCGCAGCGCGGAGTTGCCGGCGGCCGCGGCGGCGTCGACGTCGGTGCTCGTGAGCGTGAAATCCAGTTCGGCGGCCAGCTGCGCCAGCCGGTCGTGCACCCGGTCGCAGATTCCGCAGCCGGCCCGGGTCAGCAGTTCGACATGCGCTCGGCTCACCCGCGACAGTGTCGCACCTGCGGCCGCTGGGTGGGCCGATAGGGTGATGACCATGGGTTCCGGGGAGTACGACCAGGACCAGGCCGAGCTGGAGGCGGGGCAGGCCAGCGCCGAGCGGGCCGTCGAAGACCTCCTAGCCCAGCAGGCCAGCGCGGTGGCCCGCGGCGCCAGCGCCGCCGCGCGCCGCGAATCCGACGTCGAGCCGGCCGTCGCCCCGGGCCCGCCGCCGGCCGACCTGACCGCGGCCGCGTTCTTCGACGTCGACAACACGCTGGTGCAGGGGTCTTCGCTGGTGCACTTCGGCCGCGGGCTGGCCGCCCGCAAGTACTTCACCTACGCCGACATGGCGAAGTTCATCTACGCGCAGGCCAAGTTCCAGCTGACCGGGCGGGAGAACAGCGCCGACGTGGCCGAGGGCCGGCGCAAGGCGCTGGCGTTCATCGAGGGGCGCTCGACGGCCGAGCTGATCGAGGTGGGCGAGGAAATCTACGACGAGATCATCGCCGACAAGATCTGGCCCGGGACCCGGGCGCTGGCGCAGATGCACCTGGACGCCGGCCAGCAGGTGTGGCTGGTCACCGCCACCCCCTACGAGCTGGCCGCGACCATCGCCCGGCGGCTGGGGTTCACCGGCGCGCTGGGCACCGTCGCCGAGTCCGTCGACGGGGTGTTCACCGGGCGGCTGGTCGGCGACATCCTGCACGGGGTGGGCAAGGCGCACGCCGTACGCACGCTGGCCGTCCGGGAGGGCCTCAACCTCAAGCGCTGCACGGCGTACTCGGACAGTTACAACGACGTGCCGATGCTGTCGCTGGTCGGCACCGCGGTGGCCATCAACCCCGACGCCGATCTGCGGGTGCTGGCCCGGGAGCGGGGCTGGGAGATCCGCGACTTCCGCATCGCGCGCAAGGCCGCCCGGATCGGGGTGCCCTCGGCGCTGGCGTTGGGGGCGGTGGGCGGAGCCCTCGCGGCGGCCGTGTCCCGTCGGCACGAGCACTGAGCGCATCTCATCGCGAGTGTGAATCCGCCGCGAGAAATCGGGCGAAATATCGCAGCAGGTTCACACTCGGCGAGCCATCCAGCCCCGATCGGGCCCTGAAAGGTCGCTGATAGGCTCGAAAACCGTGTCGATCGCCAGCGAGATCATCGGAACGCACTTCCGCTATCCGGACTACTACCTGGTCGGACGCGAGAAGATCCGCGAGTTCGCGAAGGCCATCCAGAGTGAAGACCCGTTGCACTTCAGCGAGGAGGCCGCGCACGCCGCGGGTTACCCGGACTTGGTGGCGCCACTGACGTTCATCGCGATCGCCGGTCGTCAGGTGCAGCTGGAGATCTTCCGCAACTTCGACGTCGGCATCAATATCGCCCGCGTCATCCACCGCGACCAGAAGATCCTCTACCACCGCCCGATCGTCGCCGGGGACAAGCTGTACTTCGACTCGTATCTGGACTCGGTGATCGAATCGCACGGGACGGTGATCAGCGAGCTGCGCAGCGAGGTGACCGACGAGAACGGCGAGCCGGTGATGACCACCGTGGTCACCATGATCGGCGAAGCCGGGGGCGAGGAGACGAACGCTCAGGTCGCCGCGATCGCCGCGGCGGCCATGCGGCGCTGAGCGCCGCTCAGCCCAGGAACATGTTGCGGCGCTGCGTCAGCAGCTGAAACAGCGTCTGCTGGATGGTCTCGCGCACCTGATCGGTGAGGTCGAAGGTGACCATCGGATCGTCGGCCGCGGAGTCGTCGTAGGAGGCGGTCTCGATCGGCGTGCCGAACGCGATGTGCCACTTGGACGGCAGCGGCACCAGCCCGGCCGGGCCGGCCAGCGGGAACAGCGGCGTGATCGGGAAGTACGGCAGGCCCAGCACCCGGGCCAGCAGCTTGACGTCGGCCACCATCGGGTAGATCTCCTCGGACCCGACGATCGAGCACGGCACGATCGGGGCCTTGGTGCGCAGCGCCGCCGAGACGAACCCGCCGCGGCCGAACCGCTGCAGCTTGTAGCGATCCCGGAAGTGCTTGCCCAGGCCCTTGTAACCCTCGGGGAACACCGCGGTCAGCTCGCCGCCGGCCAGCAGCCGGTGGGCGTCGACCGTGCTGGCCATGGTGTGGCCGGCCTTGCGGGCGATCGGGCCCAGGAACGGCATGTCGAACACCATGTCGGCGGCCAGCAGGCGCAGGTCCCGGTTGGTGGGGTGGTGGTCGTGCACCGCCACCGACAGCATCAGCCCGTCGAACGGCAACGTGCCCGCGTGGTTCGCGACGACCAGGGCCGCGCCGTCGACCGGCAGGTTCTCCACGCCACTGACCTCGACCCGGAACCAGTTCTCGAAGAACACCCGCAGCATCGGCAGCACGACGGCGTTGTTGAATTGCGGATCGAAGCCGAATTCGTCGACGTTGTAGTCGCCGGTCAACCGTTTCCGAACGAAATCGGCGACCGCACCGATGCGTTGCGCAAGTTCGTTGGGCGGCGCCTCCGCGGCGCCGGCGTCGGCCGCGTCGGCGCGCAGGTGGTCGATCTCGTGAACGACGGCGGCGATCTCCTCGGCCGACGCCCGGGTACCGGGATCCGACAGCAGCGAGGGATGTCGACGGCGGCGTCGGCGCGCTGGGCGGCACGCCTCGCAGCCGCCGCCCGACTCGAATTCGAATGCAGCGGAATCACTTTCGCCTTGGACTCGCCCGCCACGTCAGTTTCCCTCTTCCCCACCTAGATTTCTTCAGCTTCCCCAACGCTGCGCCACTGCGACCGCGCGACCCTCAACAGAGCGTACCCATTCCGGGTCGATGATCGGCGTCAATCCCCGGCCGCGCACATAGTCGTCGAACGCCTCGAGCGTCGTCCACTTCGGCTGGAAGCCCAACTCGGTGCGCATCCGGGTGGTGTCCATGACGCGGCCGTAGCTCAGGTAGTCGAGTTGGTCGCGACTGAGCTCGGCGTTGCGGGTGGTCTTGCGCAGCGACTCGAGCGCCATCACGCCCAACTTCGGCACCGGGACGCCCACCCGTCCCGAGCGACGGATGGCCTGGGACATCATGATGATCCCGCTGCCGCCGATGTTGAAGGTGCCGGCGCGGCCCGCCATGGTGGCGCGTTCCAGCGCGCCGAGGGCGTCCTGCTCGTGCAGCAGCTGCAGCCGCGCATCGTGGCCGAGCACCGTGGGCACCAGCGGGCCGGCCAGGTAGCGGGACAGCGCGGTGTCCATGGCCGGTCCGATCATGTTGGCCAGCCGCAGGATGGTCACCGCGATGTCGGGCCTGCGCCGTCCCAGCCCGCGGGCATACCCCTCGATGTCGATGCTGTCGCGGGCGAACCCCTCCCGCGGTGGGCGCCGGGCACTGCGGTCCTCGGCGTAGACGACGGGATCGTGCGGGTGCGAGCCGTACACCTCGGAGGTGGACTTGAGGATGACCCGCCGCACCGCCGGCGCCTTCTGGCACGCCGCGAAAAGCTGCATGGCGCCCATCACGTTGATCTCCTTCAACGTGGCGCGCCCGCCCGAACGCGGCGCGTAGGAGGCGGCGGCCGCGTGCACCACCGTGTCGACGTCGCCGTTGCGGATCACCTTGGCGATGAACGGGTTGCGGATGTCGGCGCGGACGAACTCGGCGCGCCCCATCCGACGCAGCATGTCCTTGCTCGGCGCGATCGCATCGACCGCAATGACCTTGTTGATCAGCGGATTCTGCACCAGTCGGGCGGTGAGATAGCCACCGAGAAAACGGCATGCGCCGGTGACGAGCACCACCTTCGGATAGTGCAGCGCGGTATCAGCGGAACCGTCGGATTCCATCAGCACACCCTAGCGGGAGCCGGCGCGACCGGCAGAACTCGATGGGACCCCGGGTAACGCCCTGGGCCTCGGGTGGCTACTTGCCGAGTTTTCTGCGCTGGACCCGGGTACGACGCAGCAGCTTGCGGTGCTTCTTCTTCGACATGCGCTTACGCCGCTTCTTGATGACTGAACCCATGAACTCCGCTACCTAAGTCTTCGCAACTGCCCGCTGAAACCGGGCTCTCCTGTGTCCCGGTCACCTTACCCAACCGGGCGGGAGGAACGGAAAACGGTGGGCGCGGGCGGTCACCGTGCGGCCCTGGACGCGAGCGCGAACGGGGTGCCTAGCCGGCGTCGAAGTACGACGTCTCCAGCAGGTCGTGCACGGCCTTGGCGTGCACCCGGAACGAGCGTCCGACCCGCACCGCGGGCAGCTCCCCGTTGTGCACGAGCCGGTAGACCGTCATCTTGCTGACCCGCATCAGCGCGGCCACCTCAGCGACGGTGAGAAATTGAGCTCTGGCGGCCGGCTGACCGTCGGCGCCACCGGCATCGCGCGCCGATTTCCCGCCAGCCGAATCCCGCGCCGATGGCCCGTTCATAGACGTCATCGCAACCCAATCCGTCAGGCACGGGCAGTTCCAGCGGCTTCCCCACCGCTGGCACCCACCCGTGCATACACGAGGAGAATAGCGTGGCGTATGGGGTTACTGCGACGGGTGTGGGTAGATCCCTCAGAATATTCTTGAACTACTCGGATGTAATTCCTAGCTGCTCAGAGCGTGTTTTTGCGGCGTCGATGGCGGCGCCGATGGCCCCGCGCACCCCACCTCGCTCCAGTTCCCGCAGGCCAGCGGCCGTGGTGCCGGCCGGGGAGGTGACCATGGCCCGCAGCCGCGCCGGGGTGGTGTCCAGCCCGGTGTCGGTGCCGGCGGTTCGCTCCTCGTCGAGGCGCTCGAGCAGCATTGCGGCCGAACCGGCCATGGTTTGGGCCACCAGATCGGTCGCGATCGCTCGCTGCAGGCCGTTGGCGACCGCCGCGTCGACCAGTGCCTCGACGAAGAGATAGAAGTACGCCGGGCCGGAACCGGACACCGCGGTGACCGCGTCGAGCTGGCTCTCCGGCACCGTCAGCACCGCGCCCACGCTCTCGAACAGGGTCGAGGCCTGGGCCAAATGCTCGTCGGTGGCGAAGCGCCCCTTGGCCAGCGCGCTGACGCCCGCGCCGACCAGTGCGGGCGCGTTCGGCATCACCCGGATCACCGGGGCACCCGCGGGCAGCCTGGCCTCGTAGAAGGAAGTGGTGACGCCGGCGCACACGCTGATCAGCACCTGCTCCACGGTGTCGCTGTCGGCCTGGGCGGCAAGCTCGGCGATGACCTCGACCACGGACTCGGCGTCGGAGGGCTTGACCGCGACGACGACGAAGTCGGCGTTCTCCACCGCGTCGCCGACCGACGCCATTCGCACCGAGTACTTCGCCGACAGGTAGCCGGCCCGCTCGGCCAGCCGCTCGGCCACCACGAGGTCTTTGACTTGTCGTCCCGCCCGGAGCAGGCCGGCAAGCAGCGCCTCACCCATGCCGCCGCCGCCGATGATCGCGATTCTGGCCATGCCCGCAAACCCTACTGCCCTGGCACCAGGGCCAGTTGGCGTGTCTGGACGATGATGCGCCCGGTGCCGTCGACGACGGTGTGGTCCTCGTCGAACCAGTCCCGGCCGATCTGGGTCGTCGTGCACAGCACCCGCAGCCAGCCGTCGGCGGGCCGGGCGCGCAGGTAGGCGGTCAGCTGCACGGTCGGCGCCCAGCCGCGGCGGTCCACGGCGTAACAGACCGGCACCGAGATGTCCCCGCTCATCAGCGCGAAGAGCACGTCGACGGGGCCGTCCTTGGGGCGCACCCAGATCTTGAACACCGGGGCGCCCTCCGCGGTGAACGTCTCGGTCAGCTCGGGCCGGATGTCGCAGCCGCGGGCGAGGTTGTTGATCGGCGCGGCCGGATGGCCCGGCCCGATCGGCTGCACCTCGGCGGGTGGTTCGGGCGCCATCAGGCCGAGCACCGGGTTGGCGGACAGCAGCGGCTCGACGAGATGTTCGGGCTCACCGAGGGTGACCACCGCACGTACGCACGTCTTCTGCTCTTCGCGCGAGCGCTCATCGCCAGTCCGGTCGGCCTGGGCCAGCTCGACATCGACCAGGCCGATCCGCCTGCCGCGCTTGCGGACCGTGGTGACCAGCCGCACCGGGCCGGGGTCCGGAGCGGCCAGGAAGTCCGCCGACACCGCCACCGGCTCGAAGCTCGTGTTGATTCCCGAGCCGCTGCGCTGCGGCCCGCCGGGCTCCTGCCCGCCGGTGCCCATCCCCGGGTCGCTCCGCTCCTGCCCGCCGCTGCCCATTCCCGAGTCGCTGCGCTCCTGCCCGCCGGTGGACCCGTACACCTCGCGGGCCGCCTTCGCGCACAGCGCCAGCATCACCCCGCCGTGCACCTTGGGCCCGATTGTCCAGTGTTCGTTGAGGTTTCCCTCGAATCCGTGCTCGGTCGGCTGCAACACCATCGCGTCACTGAACCGGGGGGCCACCGAACTTTGACGGTGGTCAGGGGTCACCGGATCCATGCCTCGGCAGGCTGAGTGACGCCCCGAGCCAACAGGACACTGCGATCGGACTCGGGATGCCAGTCGAGCGCGGCCTCGGTCACCGAGCAGTCGAACGGCGCGGCGAAGCTACGGCCGTTGCAATCCGCCCAGCTCGGAAACGGATCCTTCCTGCCAACGGCCTTCTTCACCAACCACTTCGCCACTTGCGACGCGTACAGCGAACGCAGCGAACGCGGCTTCCGCAGAATCGGATTCGCGGACGCCCGCGCGACCTCATCGAGGTACTCCTCGGCGGTGATGCATCCGGGGCTCGACAGGTTGAAGGAGCGACCCTCGATGCCGGGTCGATCGAGGGCCTTGGCGAACGCGTCGGCGACGTCGTCGACGAGCACGATCGGAAGCTTGTTGCGCCCGCTGCCGAAATGCAGAGCCACGTTCGGATGCGGCCACGAGGCAATGCCGGCATGGGAGGGATCAGCACCGACACCGAGCACGATGGCCGGACGGATGATGACGGCGGGAAAACCGGAGTCGCGGTGCCGCTCCAGGAGATAGGCCTCGATCTCGGCCTTCGCCCGGGCATAGGTTGACGTCGCGACCACCCCCGGGCTGGCGGGCGTTGCCTCGGTGATGGGGTGCGACGGATCGCCGGCATCGTAGATCGCGATCGACGAGGCGTAGACGAACCGGCCGATGTGCGCGTCGGCGCACAGGTCGATGAATCGCTTTGTCGGGTCGACCTCGTGGCGAAGCACGTCGTCCCAGCTGCCCCCGACCGATTTCGCCAGGTGGTACACCACATCGACGTCGGCCAGGTACGGCACCAAATCGTCGGGCCGTTCGAGATCCCCGGGGACCACATCGACGCTCCGCAGGTCCGCGAACCGGGAGCGCGCCGAGTCCGGGTGCCGGGCGACGACGCGGGTGTACACACCCTGGGCCGCGAGACGGCGAACCAGCGCCGTGCCGATGAATCCCGTGCCGCCGATGACCAACGCGCGCGGCTGCGTCGGATCGAGTGCCGGCCCCTCGGCCACCGCCTCCGCGACGGGCTTCGGCGGTGCGGCGTCGGGGAGCCGGGCAGCGTCGGCGATGGCCTCGCCCAATGTGACGACGCGCAACGCCAAATCGGGGCCCAGACGCCGGTCGACCACTCGCCGCTTCCGGTCGGTCGCGAACTGGGCGACCACCCTTTCGATGCTCTGCTCGTAGGGAGCGCCGTTGCGGGATCGGACCTTTCCGGCCACGGTCTCGAGCAGGGTGCCGACGGCACCGCGCGCTTGCGCACTCGCCGAGTGCAGGCTCTGCTCGGCGGCCTCGACGTAGTCCGGCGCGAACGATCGAGTGTTGACCACGACGGTGTTGTGGACGAAATCGGCCACCACCGACCCCGTGGTGCCGCGGACGTGGACGAAGGACTCGCTGTAGGCGTCTTCGAAGGAGAGATCGAACTGCACCGAGACATCGCCGGCTTTGCCCAGAACGTTCCACTGCCGAAAGAAGCGCACGCCGTTGGGCAGTTCCTGCGGCCGTGCCGTCGTCACATGGTCCACCTCGACCGAGGGCACCAGATCGAGCGCACTCGCGAACGGATGGGGGGCGACCTCGAAGAGGATGTTGCGCGATGCGCGCATCGCCCAGGGCTGGGTGTTGTTGGCACGCAACGGCGGGTACGGCCGCCGGTAGACCACGTCGATCGAGCGCAGGGCACCCACGGCGCCGTCGTCGACGGCCGACTTGAGCTTGTCCCAGATCGGGTAGAAGAGGAAGTTGTGGCCCGTTCCCAGCAGGACGCCGCTTGCTTCGGCCTGCGCGATCAGGCTCCGGGCATCGGCTGACCGGTCGCACATCGGCTTTTCGAGCAGTACGTCGATGCCGGCCGCGACGAGCGGCTCGGCCACCGCGAAGTGGGCGTTGGGCGGGGTGAGCACATGTGCCACATCAGGTTTGAGCGCCACCACATCGGCGAGGTCGGAGACGACCGCCTCGACGCCGGGACGGGCTGCGAACGCCTCGGCCACAGCCGGGTTGACGTCGCACCCGATTATCGCGTCGGCGCCGGCCCTGCGGACCGCTTGATAGTGAAGATCGGCAATGTAACCGAGGCCGACGAGTGCGACACGCATGTTTGCCAACCCTACAGGCAGCTGTCCTGCCTCCCGTTCAGTTCTTCGGCCCCGAGTCCGCCGCCGGTGGGGCTTCCGCCGCGGCTCCGTCGGCGGGCGAATCCTCCGCACCCCGGCCCCGCACGGACCGTATTGCGGCCATCCCCATGTCGAACAGGTCACGGGCGGTCAACCGGAGCGCGACGAGGTAGACCACGGCCCCCGCCAGGAAGGTGACGGCGAGTATCGCTATCGACGGCAGCGATACCAGCAGCCGACTGCCGGCCCAGATGACGGCGCCCATGATCAACGCGGCCGGCATCGGTCTGAGTACCGACCGGAACGTGGCACGGTAGGAGATGCCCGCCACCCGTCGCAGCAGCACCGCATTCGCGACGAAGGGGGCGATCTCCACGACGATCAGCGCCAGCCCCACCATGACGATGCTGCGTCCGGCCGCCCACCACACCGCACCGATCAGCAGAGCCAGCCGGCCGGTGGAGAGGTAGACGATGATCCCCGGTCGCCCGATGGCCTTGAACAGATCGCCGGCGTGGTGCGTCATCGACATGAACAGGACGTAGAACGACAACACCGCCAGCGCCGGTGCGGCGGCGGCATATTGGGCCCCGTACAACGTGTCGATCACCGCGGGCGCGGCGGCGGCCAGCGCGAGGCTGATCGGTGCGGTCAACCCCATCGCCGCCGTCGTCACCTCCAGGTAGTGATCATTGAGCACCTCGGGAGCATGCTGCAGCCGCGACAGCGCACTGATAAGCACGTCGCTGATCACGATGCACAGACTCAGCACCAGCAGTTCGGGAAGCCGGTACGCGAGGGTGTACAGGCCGAGTTGGGTGTCGCCCAGTCGCATCCCGATGAAGAAGTAGTCCGTGTTGAACATCGCATACGCGAGCAATGTGACCGCGGTGAGCGACGTTCCGAATCGAATGAGATCACGGGCCTCGTGCCGGTCGAACCCGAACTTCGCCGGCACGCGGGCCACCACCCAATACAGCACCGTGGTGACGAAGGCGCCGAGGAGCTGGCCGTAGACGAGGCTCCACACGCCCACTCCCGCCGCGGCCAAGGCGATGGTCAGCCCGGCTTTGGCCATGGTCCCCAGGAACATCGGCCACAGTCGCTGCCGGAAGTCGAGGTCGCGACGCAGTCGAGCGTCGGGGAACACACCAAGCGCCGAGATGACCAGACCGACCGCCAGAACCTGGATGATCGGCGTCAGGCTCGGCTGGTGCAGCAGTGCGGCACCCAGCGGTGCGAGTGCCGCAAGGGCGGCTCCCGCGATCACGCCGGTGATCACCGTCAGGGTCAAACCGGTGGGCGCGAATCGCTTCCAGTCCCCGGGACGTTGGACCAGTGCCAGACCGACGCCGAGATCCTTCATGTAGTCGAAGAGGTTGGCGACCAACATCGCCAGGGCGAAGACGCCGAAATCGGCGGGCGTGAGCAGCCGCGCCACCACGACGGTCATGATGAGTGTCGAGCTCTTGCTCAGTCCCCAGACGAGGTAGTTCCAGGCACTCTGCCGCCCGGTGGCGGGGGCGGAATCCGGCACCGCCGAGGGCGTCTCCTCGTTGTCCGGGACCATCTCCCCGGCCGGCTTGGGCGTCCCCTCCTCCTGCGCCAATTGCACATCCCCCATCGCCCACGAGTCGCCGCGTTTTCCCGGTCATCCTAGAACTCGAACAACGAATCTCCCCCGGCTTTCGACCGCGCCCCGTCGACGCCGCATCAGACGAAAACGGTCGGACCTCGCGGACCTGTCTCAGCGCAACAGGTGGGTGCGCGCGAACTGCAGCGACTCGGTGAGCAGCGCCTCCCGCTCGGCCTTGGTGCGCGCTCCGGACGTGGTGACCTCGAGGATGACGTGGCCGGCGAAGTCGCTGCCCGCCAGCATCTGGCACACCTCCACGGTGGGCTGGCTGCCGTGGCCGGGGACCAGATGTTCGTCGGTGGACGCCCCACTGCCGTCGCACAGGTGCAGATGCACCAGACCGTCGCCCATCCGGCGGGCCATGTCGAGCGCATCGGTGCCCGCCGTCGCGGTGTGGGACAGGTCCAACGTGTAGTGGGCGTGGTTGCCGTCGAGCGGGTCAAAGGACGGCGCGAACGCCGAGACACCGACACCGGGACGTCCGCCGCGCCTGCGCATCCGCTCAATGGACGGCTGGCCCGAGCCGAAGAATCGGTCGGCGCGGAACGGGAACATGTTCTCCACCGCGACCAGCACGTCGCTGCGGGTCTCCAACTCGGCCACCTGTTCGCTGAACCCGTCGGCGTAGCGGCGCTGCCAGCGGAACGGCGGGTGCACCACCACGGTCTGGGCGCCGAGCCGCTCGGCGGCCTGCACGCTGCGGGTCAGCTTCGGAATCGGGTTGGGGCCCCAGATCCGTTGCGAGATCAGCAGACACGGGGCGTGCACCGACAGCACCGGCATGTTGTAGCGGCGGGAGAGCTTGGCGATCGCCCCGATGTCCTGGCTGACCGTCTCGGCCCACACCATCAACTCGACGCCGTCATAACCGAGTTCCGCGGCGTACTCGAAGGCGGCCTCGGTCCTCAGCGGATAGACCGAGGCCGTCGACAGACCGACCTTGATGGCTGGGCGCACTGACGAATCAGGTCGACTGCAGAAGGGCCAGCGGCCCGAGCGTGACCAACGCGCCGACCGCCACCGCGATCAGTGTGCTGGCGATGTCCTCGGTCTTGCGGACCACCCGAACGGCGACGACCAGGCCCAGGATCACCAGCACCGACAGCACCAGCGCGACGATGTTGTTCCACCGCCACAGCTGGTCGAAGGCGATGAACAAGCCGGCGCCGAAGGCGACGGCCAGGATCGACTGCAGCGCCACCAAGCCACCGCGCGCCAGCGCGGCCAGGGTGCCGCCACGCGCCTTCTCCTTCCCGGGGACCGGTTCGGTGTCGACAGCCGCCGTCGGCTCGTCCTGCCCGAGGCCGCGGCGGGCCAGATCATCGGCGACCGTCTCGCCGCCGAACAGGGTGCCGCCCGACGAGCGCAGGTAGGACTGCAGTTCGGCGGCGCCGTCGGCCTCCTGCGCATCGGTCAGGTCCAGCAGCGTCGCCGAGTCGTCGAGCGGATCGAACGTCATCTGCTCGGCCCCAGACCCGGTGTCCGCCTCGGAGTCGGCCTGGGTCTCAGCGGTGGACGCGGCCACCTCGGCGGGCGGCGCGACCGACCGGCGACGCGGCCGGGGGTCATAGCTGCGGGCCGGACCGGTCTCCCGGCGCGGCAACGGGGCGTCGGCGCGTTCGGGCGGCGCGTCGAAGGGGCGGTCCGGCTGCTCGGGCTCCGGCTCGACCTGCACGGGCGCCTCGACCGGGGCTGCCGCCGCCGACCCGTTGGTGTCGGGCGAACCAACGGCCTCCTCAACCTGCGAGGGCGGCTCGGGGGCTTCCTCGTCGACCGGCTCGGGGGCGACCTCTTCGGGCTCTTCGGGGGTGACCGGCTCGGGGGTGACCGGCTCGGCGGCCTCTTCGCGCGCCACCGGGATCTCGCCGGTGCGGATGATCGGGATCTCGCCGGTCAGTTCGGCCACCGTCACTGCATCGCTGTTGCCGCGACGACGACGCCGACGGCCGCCCACCGGCGGTGCGCCGATGGTGCCGTTCTTGGCCAGCAGTTCGGCCACCGAGATGGGCCGGGTGGTCTGCGAGTCGTCTGGTGCAGTCATCGTCTGTCGCCTCTCGATCGGTCGAGGGTCCGCCGATCAAAATCCCTGCTCTTAGCATCTCCCACAGGCGTCTCGACCAAGGCGGTTCCGTCGGCTTCGCTGTCGAGGCGCCGCAGGATGATGCCCTCCCGGAGTGCCCACGGGCAGATGTCCACCGATTCCAACGACAGTGCTCGCATACTCGCCTCCGCCACCAGAGCACCGGCCACGATCTGTGGCGCCCGCTCGGCACTGACTCCCTCCAACTCGGCACGGTCTGCCGTGGTCATCCTAGAGATGAAGGCTATGAGCTGCCGCAGCCCGTTGGCGGTGAGGGTTCGCTTGACCCGCGGACCGGCGGCCGACGGCGCCGCACCGGTGAGCCGGGCGAGCGAGCGGAACGTCTTGGACGTGGCGACCGCGAGTTCGGGGGCGCCCGCCTTGAGGACCGTGGTCGCCGCCTCGGCCATCCCGGTGTCCAGCCAGTCCCGCAGCATGGCCACCCGGCGCCGGCCGGGCGGATCGTCGGGCAGCCACTCCCGGGTGAGCCGCCCGGCGCCCAGCGGCAACGACAGCGCGACCTCGGGGGCCTCGTCGACCCCGTTGGACAGCTCCAACGAGCCGCCGCCGATGTCGATGTTGATGATCCGGCCCGCGCTCCAGCCGTACCAGCGGCGCACCGCCAGGAAGGTCAGCCGCGACTCGTCGGCGCCGGAGAGAACCTGCAGGTTGACCCCGGTCTCGCCGAGTACCCGGGCCAGCACGTCCTCGGAGTTCTTGGCATCGCGGACCGCCGATGTGGCGAACGCCATCACGTCGGCGCAGCCCGAGCTGGCGGCGATCTTGGCGAACTCGTCCACCGTGGCGATGAGCTTGTCGGCGCCGCGCCGGGTGAGCTTGCCGGAGTCGTCGATCGCCTCGGCGAGCCGCAGCGCCGCCTTGGTCGAACTCATCGGGGTCGGGTGCCCACCACGATGCGCATCGACCACCAGCAGGTGAACCGTGTTGCTGCCCACATCGAGCACGCCTAGTCGCACGTGCACCAACCTAGTGCGTCTACCGTTGAACTCTGTGACACATCGGCACCCTGGCGAGGTTGAACTCGACTTTCCACGGGAATGGGTGGAGTTCTACGACCCCGAGAATCCCGAACACCTGATCGCCGCCGACCTCACCTGGCTGCTCTCGCGGTGGACATGTGTGTTCGGCACACCGGCCTGCAAGGGGACCGTCGCGGGCAGGCCCGACGACGGCTGCTGCTCGCACGGGGCGTTCCTGTCCGACGACGACGACCGCGCCCGGCTCGACGAGGCCGTCACCCATCTGACCGACGCCGACTGGCAGTTCCGGGACAAGGGCCTGGGCCGCAAGGGCTACCTGGAGATGGACGAGTACGACGACAAGCCGAACTGGCGCACCCGAAAGTACAAGGGCGCCTGCATCTTTCTGAACCGGCCGGGGTTCAGCGGCGGTATCGGCTGTGCGTTGCACAGCAAGGCGCTCGAACTCGGCGTCGAACCGCTGACCATGAAACCGGACGTCTGCTGGCAGCTGCCCATCCGCCGGGTACAGGAGTGGGTCACCCGGCCCGACGGCAGCGAGATCCTCAAGACCACGATCACCGAGTACGACCGCCGCGGCTGGGGCTCCGGTGGTGAGGACCTGCACTGGTACTGCACCGGCGACCCGGCGGCCCACGTCGGCGCCAAACCGGTGTGGCAGTCCTACGCCCCCGAACTCACCGAGGTACTCGGCGAGAAGGCCTACGCCGAACTGGCCGCCATGTGTAAGCGCCGCGGCGGGTTCCCACTGGTGGCGGTGCACCCGGCGACCGCCGCCGCCAAGTGAGCGCACGGTGCCGGAACGGCGCGATCCTCGGCCGAATTACCCCCTGATTTGCCGATAGGGACTTTCGGCTACAGCTTTCGGGACCCAATTCCCCCAGGTTCGCGTTGGTGGTTGGTCCGTTAGTGCATTACTCTGGCGTAAATTCGGGAAAATGTCGGATTCGCGCGAGGAGGCTGGTTCTTAGCTCATGACGCTCGACATGTTCGATAGTCGTCGTCAGGCAGCGAATGATCGCTCTCGCGGCATTCGCCAGGACAAGGCCACCCCTGCACAGGTCAGCGACGCCCTCCGCGCGCTGGAGACCGCACCGCGATGTTCGGCCAGTGAGCGCACACACTTGCGGTACGCCAGAAAACTGGTCATCAGTGATGCGCTGATCCTTTGCTGTGCTTTGGGCTTGTCGGTGGGTTTGCACATCTGGTCCGACGCCGACGCGCCCGACTTCGGACGGATCACCTCGAGCGGGATGAGCTTCGTCATCGTCTCCACCGTCCTGTGGGCGCTGTGGATGGCATTCCTCGCGCTGAGCGGAAGCCGTTCGCGCCGGGTGGTGGGCCATGGCGTCGAGGAGTACGTCAAGATCGCGATGACCACCCTGCAGCTCTTCGGGCTCATCGCGATCGTGGCGCTCCTGCTCCAGATTCAGCTGTCCGCCAGCCACCTGGTGTTCGCGCTCGCACTGGGCACCCTGGGCCTGATGTGCGGCCGGATGTACTGGCGTTCGGTGGCCGCCCGCCGGCGCAGGCGGGGCAAGGACCAGGCGTCCGTGCTCGTGGTGGGCGAGCTGGACGCGGCGCGTGAGATGGCGGAAACCTTCGCCAGGGAGCCCGAAGCGGGCTATCGGGTGGACGGCATCTGCACCCCGGCCGGACCTGTTCCCGGCCAGGACGCGATCGCGGTCGGAGGCCGTGTCATCCCGGTGGTCGGTGTCGACGAGGCGATCGTCGACGCCGTGCAACGCACCGGAGTCAGCACCGTGGCGGTCAGCTGCCACCTGCAGCAGCTCGAGATCCGCAAGCTGATCTGGGACCTCGATCCGCTGGGCGTCGACCTGGTGGTCGCTCCCGGGCTCATCGACGTCGCCGACCACCGGCTGAACATGCGTGGCATCGGCGGCATGGCGGTTCTCGAGGTCAGCAAACCGCAGTACAGCCAGGCCAACTCGGCGGCCAAGCGCGTTTTCGACCTGGTGTTCGCGATGGTGGCGCTGATCCTCGCGGCGCCGTTGATGACGCTGGCGGCGGTCGGGGTGCGGCTCAGCAGCGCGGGGCCGATCTTGTACACCTCCGAACGCGTCGGGTTGAACGGCGCCACGTTCAGGATGTTCAAGTTCCGCAGCATGCGTGCCGACGCCGACCGGTACGCCGGGCAGCTGATCGCCGCCAGCGGCATGCATCCGATGTTCTTCAAGGTCAAGAACGACCCCCGGGTCACCCCGTTCGGCCGGCTGCTGCGCAAGTACAGCATCGACGAACTGCCCCAGCTCTTCAACGTCGTGCGCGGCGAGATGAGCATCGTGGGCCCACGTCCGCAGGTGCGCAGAGAGGTCGAGTCCTACGACGACCTGGTCAGCCGCCGGCTCACGGTGAAGCCCGGGATGACCGGTCTGTGGCAGGTCAGCGGCCGGTCGGATCTGCGCCACGAGGATGCCGTCCGACTGGACCTGACGTATGTGGAGAACTGGTCACCGATCCAGGACCTGGTGATCATGGCCAAGACCGTCAAGACCGTGCTGGCCGCCGACGGCGCCTACTGACCGACCCCTACTGATCGGCCGCTACCAGCAGCAGATCGCTCAGCATCGCCGCCGACTGGTGCACGTCGAACTCGCTGGTGACCAGCGCGCGCCCGGCCTGGGCGAAGTCGGCGGTCCGAGGTCCCCGGTCCAGCATCGCCGCCAAGGTGCCATTCAGGTCGGCGGCATCACCGGGGACCGACAGCAGGCCGGTGACCCCGTCGACGACGAGCTCGGGGATCCCGGACAGCGCCGTCGACACGGTGGGCACGCCGCTTGCCAGCGCCTCCATCAGGGCCACCGGCAGGCCCTCCATCTGGCCGTCCTCGGCGACAATGCTCGGCAGCACGAACAGATCCGCGTCCGCCAACGCCGCACGCACCTCGTCCTCGCTGCGGCTGCCGAGGAAGCGCACCCGCCCACCCAACCCGAGACGTTCGGTGAGCGCTTCGAGCTCACCGCGCAGCACACCGTCACCGATGATGTCGAGCGTGATCCGATCGACGCCGGCACCCCCCAGCGCCAGCGCCTGCAGCAGGACAGCGTGTCCCTTGTAGGCCTGCAGGGATGCCACCACCAGGGCCCGCACCGGACCGTCGGCGGGGATGGCCCGCGGACGGAATGGATAGGAAGCGGTGTCGATTCCCATGTGCACCAGGTAGATCGGTGTGTGCGCGGGGTTGTGCCGCTCCAGCAAGGTGCGGTTGAACTCCGAGATGGTGACCACGAAGCGGGCGTCGGCGATCTTGCGGTTCAGCATCGAGGTATCGACGTAGATGTCATGGGCGTGGGCGGTGAAACTGTAGGACGTCCCCACCAGTCGGGAGCACACCCAGGCGGCCAGCGCCGGATAGGTGGCGTAGTGGGCGTGGATGTGCGGCGGCACCTCTCGACGGCTCAGACCGCGAGCATGTGCGCATGCCAACGGCACCGTTACCAGCGCGCGCGCCAACAACTTCGGGCTGCCGCGGTACCCGCCGATGACCGCGGCCAGTACCGCGGCCAGCGCGCGCGGACGGGTGGCGCAGGCCCAGCCGAAACCGGCCAGGGCTTGACCGGCGGACGGGCGGATCAGGCGTTGGACCCAACGCCGCGCGATGTCGTGCACCACGGTGCCGGGGGCGGGGAAGAGTGATCTCAGTTCGACGTCGAACCTGCCACTGCGATCCAGGGCGTCGAGTTCGCGGACGATGAATGTCTCTGTGGTGAGCGGGAATCGCGACACGAGGTAGACGATGCCGGTTAGGCTCACCGCCGCTCGCCCATCGCCTCGAGGTACAGCGCCCGCAACCGGTCCAGCCACACCGCCGCCGAGAATTCGCTGCAGGCGCGCTCCCGGGCGGCCGCGCCCAGCCGCTCCCCGAGGGCGGGGTCGGCGAGCAGCCGGCAGACGGCATCGGCCAGGCCCTGCTCGTCGCCCGGCTCGAACAGCAGGCCGGTGGTGTTGTCCAACACGATGTCCGGGATGCCCCCCACCCGCGACGCGGCGATCGGCCTGGCGGTGGCGGACGCCTCGATGAGCACCGTCGGAAGGTTCTCCCCGTAGATGGAGGGGGCGAGCACGACGTCGGCGGCCCGGTACACCCGCGGCATGTCGGTGCGCACCCCGGCGAACAGCACCGAGTCTTGCACATTGAGATCGCGGACCAGCGCGCGCAATTCGGGTTCCAGTGCACCACCGCCGACCAGCACCAGCACGGCGTCACCGAACGTCTGCCGAACCTGCGGCCAGGCCCGGATGGCGACCGGAATGCCCTTGAAACCGCGAAAGGCGCCCGGTAGCACCACCATCGGCCCCGCGCCGGCGCCGAGCTCGGCGCGCACAGCCGGGTCGGCCGGGGCCGCGGTGAAGTTGGTCAGGTCGATCCCGTTGTGCAGGACCGACCAGTTGGGCGGCATCCGGCGCGGCCGGTAAGCCTCCTGGAACGACCGCCGCGACGCCTCCGAGACGAACAGCGCACGGTAGGAGCGGGTGGCGGCTTCGACGGCAAGCCGCTCACGCCAGACCGCCCGGCCGGTCAGCGGGAGCACCACGTGGTGGAAGGTGCACACCGCGGGTCGGCGGGCCATCGCGGCGGCCGGAACCGCCAGCGTCATCGCCATTTCCAGGTGTGCGTGCACGACGTCATAGCCGCCCTTGCGGATGAACGTGGTGAGCCGCGGCAACGCGACCGGGTCCAGCAGCCGGCGAATGCCGAGCGACCGGGTGGCGATGCCCGCCTCGGCCAGGATGCTCATCGTCTTCTCGGAGTTGAGTTCCTCGGGCGAGATGCTCACGACATCCATCTCGACGTCGCTGGTGCGAGCCGCCGCGATCATCGGCGCGAGCAGCGTTTCGGCGCCACCCATCCGGAATGCGTCGATGAGGACGAGTGTGCGAATCGGTGTCGTCACGCCAGCACCCTTAGTTTCTCCCACGGGACATGCTCCATTGCGTCGTAGTCCCAACGAAATCCGGCCTTGGTGTAGGTCTCGCCGAGCTGTCCCGGTACCGCCGACGTGTCGAGTTCGAAGCTGACGCTGAGCGAGGTGTCGGCGACATCCATGATGTACCCGCCGTAGCGCTGCATCGCGGTGGCGACGGCCCGCTCACCGGGCGCCAAATTCAGTTTGGTGAGGTCCAGCGATGGGTCCAGCTGCAGCAGCGTTCCCTCGGGAAGACAGTCGTCGCGAACCGAGGTTCCGTCACTCTTCAGCGCCGGAGCGCGAAAGGTGGTGCACGCGTTGCTGGTCTGCAGTGCCAGCGCGTGGTTGATGGTTCCGGACTTGATCTCGGCGACACGGATCACCCCGCCGAGCCGCGAGGCCCCCGAACCGGTCGACATGCCGCCCCAGCCCGATCCCCGCAGGCTGTTGACCGCACCGAAGCTAGCCGACCATTCGTTGCCGTCGCGGACAGCTCGCCAGAATTCGAAGACGGTCGAGTTCGCCGCGTCGATGGTCACCATGGCGCCATCGGAACCGGAATTGGGCTTCGCATCGTTCGGAATCGGCACCGGCCAGCCCGCGAACGGGCAGATCTTTCCCGGGTAGACGGTGCATTGCACGGTGTGCGACGGGGTCTGGGGGGTGACGTTGTAGATCGGGACGCCGTACTGGATCAGGTTGGCGTTCAGTCCGCGCTGGTGCTGTACGGCGGCGATCATCGCCGCACTGTTGGGATTCAGTTCCGCCCCCGAGCGGACGGGCTGACGCCACGGACTGCTCTCCGAGAACGCGACGGCCGGTGCCGCCGGTCTTTTGGAGCATCCCGGCAGTCCGGACACGACGATGATCGCCGCGGTCACCGCGACGAGGACGACGAATCGGCTAGCTACGCAGGACGACATTCCCACCCCCCGCAGTGGCCAACGCCTCCGACACCGTCTCGGCCACGGTTGCCCAGGCGTCGGCGACGCTCTTCTCCCCCGCCGCACCGAGCCGGGCGGCCAACGCCGGGTCCACCAGCAGCTTGAGCATCGCGCTTGCCAGTTCCGCAGCGTCACCGGGCTCGACCAGCAGCCCGGTGACCCCGTCCTGCACCGCTTCCGGCAGATCGCCGATTGCGGTGGCCACCACCGGTCGACCGAATGTGTAGGCAAGGTGGGCCACACCGCTCTGGGTGGCGCGGATGTAGGGGGTGACCACCAGCCGGGTCGAATCGAGCAGTGGCGCAACCTCATCGACCGGCACATACCCGGGCCGAGCGTCGACGTTGCCGACCTCGCGGGCACGCGTCAGCACGTGGTCGATGTCGAGATCGGCACCCACCGCACCGGCCAGGATCAGCTGAGCCTCCGGCAACTCCGCGCGGACCAGAGCGAACGCGTCGAGCAACACCTCGATGCCCTTGTACTTGGTCCACACCCCGAAAAACAGTGCGATGGGCTGAGTTTCGTCGACCGGCCGCACCGGGGCATCGGCGCCGCGCAGACCCGGCTCGGAGCCGTGCGGAATCACATACACCGGGCAGCGGGGCTGCCAGTGCCGGACCGCCAGCTCCCGGGTCTTGGGACCCAGCGTGAACGCCACGTCAAGGTTCTGCCAGGCTGCGCCGAACGCGCGGTTGAGTAACCCGCCGGTCTTGGGTGCGCTGGTGTCCTTGGCGTCCGAGCGAGGCAGCGGCTCATGCGCGATGAGCCCGAACAGGGTGGCAGGTAACAGCTTCGACAACACCGTGACGAACATCGGCTCGAAACTGAACCGCCAGTTCGACCAGATCGCCGCGGCGGGACGGGTCGCCAGCAGGCGAACGCTGAGCACCACCCAGGCCAGGACCAGCTGTCCGGCCCGCACCACCCGGCGCAGCTTGAGGAAGATCGGAGAGTGCGTGTCCGTTTCGGCCGGGTGCCAGGTGGGCAGCACCGCACGAACCCGGAAGCCCGGCTGCGACGATGCCAGTTCGGGCCGAGGACCGGTCCACAATTCCACCGACTCACCGCGAGCGGCCAGCGAGTTCCCCAACTCCACGGCGAATTGGAACAATCCGCCGGACGGCGACATCTCGATGAGGACGATCGGCTTTCCAAACGCGGGTGTCACGAAACCCCTTGGGGTACTGGAACTGTCACCGGCGCTTCCTCGTCGCGGCGTCCGAGCAGAACCCGGCTCAGCAGCAAGCCGCTGACGAGTGCGGTCGTCGCGCCGACTGCGCCGCCAACGAACGGAACGACCCGCGAATGCCGATTGACGGGTGCGATGTTCATGCTACCGACCGTGGTGAGCGCATATTGTTGGTAGCCGAGTGATTTCCGCAGCTTGTTCTGCGCATCCGCGGCCGCCACCTGCAGTTGGTCGCGGGCCTGGTCGGCGGTGTCCGCCGACGAGGTGAAGTCCAGCAGGCCGCGCACCGAATCCGAGGTGATGCGCACCGGCGACTGCGGGTCGTCCAGCATGACGGCGAAGGTGGGCAGGAACTCGATGCGGGACCGGACGTCGAGGGCGTAGGCGAACCACCCGTCGATCTTCCCGATCGGGGCCACCGTGGTGCGCTGCGTCGCGGTGAAGCCCGCGGAACTGCTGCCCATGACGAACACCCAGAAGGTCAGCAGGCCGACGCCGGCCGCGGCCGCCCATACGGCAACCCCATTCCGCAGCGTGCGCAACACGTCGACGGGTGGTGGCACGGCCGGCGCCAGGCTGCCGGCCAGGGCCAGGATGACGCCCAGGGTGCGCAGGTAGGACAGGTGCAGCGCGAGGCTCGCCACCGACCAGGCGATGATCCCCGCCAGCGCCGCCGCGACGAGGATCCGGTCGCGGGACCGCGGCGCCATCATGATGGCCAGCACCGCCACGGCCGCGAAGCCCAGGAGCATCACCGTCCACCCGATCAGCCCCACGACCCCCGATTCGGCGGCGAACTCCATGTAGAGGTTGTGCGGCGCATCGGTGGGCTCGCGCACCGCTGTCGGCACCCGGCCCGCGAAGTTCACCACCTGCCCGGGGAAGGTGCCGGGACCGAACCCGAAGATCGGCCGCTCCTCCCACATCATTCCGGCTTCCTCCTGCGCAGCGAGGCGCCCGAGCACCGACGGGTCGACGTGCCCGCGGGACTCGCCGCGAATGACGCTCTGGACCATCCCGATCAGCCGATTGCCGACCCCCGGCACCGCCAGCATCAGGACCGCCACCGGCAGCATGAAAAGTCCGCGTCGTCGCACGGATCGATCGGAGGCCACGAACCACACCAGCATCGCGATGCCGGCCGCGAAGAAGGTGCCGCGCGACTGGGTCAGGTAGATGCCTGCGAGCTGGGCGACGATGGCGGCGCTCCAACCGGCCGCCGCCGGGCGCCGGCCGGATCGCAAGGCCCGGGTCAGCAGGGCCGCGGCCAGCGGCAAGCCCATGATCAGGTGGCGGCCCCAGAAGTTCGAGTCCGGCAGCGGCCCACCGAACCGCAGTGTGGTGATCCCTTCGCCGGAAGCCTCCGTCACGGTGGAGAACCCGCCGAACGAGGCGGTACCACCGAAGACGAACTGGTCGACCAGGGTCAACACCGAGATCACCGCAAACGGGATGACGACGGCGGCGGCCACCGTCCAGGGCCGCGCGCTGATCCGGACGAGTACCAGCAGCACGAGGGTGAAGGCGAGGTCGATGGCGATGCGCCGCACCGCCATGACCGACGTTGTCACGTCGGCGCTGCCGATGATGGCGACCGCCTGCGTCGCGAGGAAGAAGGCGACCAGGCCGACGCAGACCAGGGTCCACGCGTTCAGTCGCGCCCGCAGTTCGGGATCGCGCAGCGCCAACCCGATGGCAAGCAACCCGAGCGCCAGGGAGGCCTGAAAGAGCGGGATACCGCTGCGCTCCGCGAGCACCCCGGAGGCGTTGGTCACCTCACCGACCACCATGATGATCAGCGTGGCCAGCGGACTGCGGGCCGCGATCACCATGCCGATCACTCCGATCGGCGCGGCGATCATCAGCGCCGGCTTGGACGACCCGAGCACGAAGGCGGCCCCGAGCGTGGCCACACCCGCGGCCAGCAGCGTTCCGGCGACCTCACCGGAAAGCCACCGGTTCCGGGTGGGCGCGGTCATGAACGGGCGAACGCGTCTTCGTCGGCGGGACCGCTGGAGTTACCCCGCAGCGTCGTCGCCCCGGTCCGCGAGCGACGCGTGGAGAACCAGCCGGCAGCCGCACCGACCAGCAGACCGCCCAACGCCCCGGCGGCCGCGAACTGCAGGCGGCCGGGTGACGGCGCTTCGGTGGCGCTGCCCTTGGTGGGCCAGAGCACCTTGACGGTGTAGGGCACCGCCAGCGTGCTCACCTGGGGGGTGGCGCTGTTCAGCACATCGCTCAGCGCCGTCTCCGCGGTCGCCGCGGAGCGCGCGGTGACCTTCACCGTCAGGATGGTGGTTTCGGGTAACGCCGCGGCGGTGAGGGTGAGCTGGCTCTGCGGAACCTTGGCGGCGTTGGCCGCCTGGATCAACCAGCGCTCGTCGCCGTAGACGACGGCGGCGGTTCGGGTTACCTGCCCGCGGGTGAGCACTTCCCAGAACGCGGACGACTCCACCAGGGTCAGGTCGGATGCCGGGAGCAGCGCGACGTTCGCCGAAGCCGTGTAGCGGTTGGCGTGGGGAACCAGGAAGAAACCCGCTGCCGCGCCCACCAGGGCGCCGATCAGCGCGAACACGGCAATCGTGATGCGGTAGTCCTTCATGGTTCCCCTTTGGCGGTGGACGGCGGTGGAGCCGGGGTGTGGGTCATTCGGCACTGGAACACCGCGAGCGCCGCGGTGACAAGAGCAGTGCCGTGAAGCGTAATAGGGCGACGTAGATCACGAGGCCCACTGTGATCAGAATGGCAAGTTCCAGGGGCGCGGCCAGCGCCGACGTCACCCGGCTGAGAAGCAGCAGGACCAGCCCCATCGGCACCGCCGCGGCGACGGGACGCGCCAGGGAGCCGGCGATCTGGGCCCACTCGATACCCATCATCGTGCGCAGCACCACCATGCGCGCCGCGAAGTGCACCACCTCCGTCGCCAGCAGCGTCCAGGCGACCAGCACGGCGCTGTGGCCGGCTGCCAGCCAGATCGGTCCGGCCATCAGCACCAAACGGAAGGCGTTGAGGGCGGTGAGGATGCCGGGACGGCCGATGGCCTTGAACACGTCCCCGGCGTGAAACGACGCCGAATACACCACCGTGTAAAGGGCCAGCACCCCGAGAATCGGCGCCGACCCGGCGTAGGTGGGCCCGTACATCGTCGCCACCAATGGTCGCGCCGCCGTCGCCAGCACGATCCCGACCGGGGCGGTCAGCGTCATCACCATCGTCAGGACCTGCCGGTAGTGCACCATCAGCGCCTCGCGGTCGTCCTGAAGCCCGGACAGGGCACTGAAGAGCACCTCGCTGACCACGATGCAGAAGCTGAGCACCACCAGTTCCGGAATGCGGTAGGCCAGCGTGTACAGCCCGAGTTCGGCGGCGCCCTGACGGGTTCCGACGGCCAGATAGTCGACGTTGTAGGTGGCATACGCCAGCAGAGTGATCGCGGTGATCGGGATGCCGAACCGGATGAGTTCCCCGCAGACCGCGCGATCGAAGGCCGGCCTGGGATAGATGCGCCCCACCAGCCAGTACAGCGTGGTCGTCACCGCCACGGCGGCCAGTTGGCCGTACACCAGGCTCCAGACGCCGTGGCCGGTGGCCGCCAGCCCGATGGTGACCCCGGTCTTCGTCAGGGCACCGAGCAACTCGGGGGCCAGCCGGGCGGAGAAGTGCATCGAGCGCCGCAGCCAGGACGCCGGCACCGTACTCAGCGCCGAGACGGCCAGGGCGATGGCCAGGACCCGGATCATCGCGGCCAGCTCCGGGTGCCTGAGCGCGCCCGCGGTGAGGCCGGCGGTGGCCGCCAGCACACCACTGAAGGTCAGCCCCGAGACCACCGACAGGGTCAGGCCGGTAGATGCCAGCGGCCCCCAATCACGCCGGTTCTGCACCAGGGATGCGGCGACCCCGAGGTCCTTGACGTAGTCGAAGAGGTTGACCACGAGCAGGGCCAGCGCGAACAGGCCGAACTCCGAGGGGTCCAGCATCCGCGCGACGACCACGGTCATGATCAGCGTCGGGCTCTTGCTCAGGACGAAGATCAGGTAGTTCCACGCCACCTGGCGAAACGTCGGGGGTGAGTGTTCGGGCACCGTCTCGGTGGCCTCGCCCGCGGGGTCGGGACGCGAAGCATCCGGGTACCCGCCGGTCGGCCCGGAAACCGTCACGACTTACTCCCAGCAACCGCCCGCGGCCGTCAACTCAGGCGCCTGTCCCCGTCCGGTGATTCGGCGTCTCCTGCCCTGCCCCAGGAAAGGGTACAACCAGGTCGCTAACATCGACGCAGTGTCAGTAGTGCTCATCAGTGCCGTGGACCCGTACCCCACGGACTCCGGGAAGAAGATCGTCCTCGCCGGATTCCTGAGGTATTTCGCCGACCGGTTCGGCCCACAGAACGTGCACTACATCAAGGTCGGTGGCGCACCGCAGCAGGACCTGGGCGTCGCCGTGCACGTGGTGCCCGGGCCCGCCCGGGGTACCGTCCTGTGGAACCTGCTGACCAGGGCGAGCGTCGGCCGGTCCAGCCTGCAGGAGGCCTTCCTCAACTCGAAGGTCACCAGCTCCGCCATCGGCCGGGTCGTCGATCAGATCGGACCGGGTCTGCAGGTGTACGACACGGTCCGGATGGCGCAATACGCGCCCGACAGCGTCGCCGCGCACCAGATCTGCTATCTCGACGACCTGTTCTCCGCACGTTACGGCCGAATGTTGGAGGCCGCCAGGACCTTTCCCGACGTCGACACCAACCCACTGGGCACCTTCGCGCAGTACATCCCGCGGCGGTTGCGCTGGCTGGGCGGTAACCACCTGGCGCAGACGGTGTTGCTGCGAACAGAACAGTCGCTGGTGCGGCGCAGCGAGGACCGCGTCGCGCGCCGATTCCGCCGCAGCCTGCTGGTCAACGCCGAGGAGGCGGCCATCCTGGTCGCCCGTACCGGCGTGGAACCGAGCCGGGTCGGGTGCGTGCCGCCGTTGCTCACCGCGCTGAGCACCGAGCCGCGGACCTACGGCGGACGACCCGAATTCGTCTTCCTCGGCCTGCTCTCGCTGGCCCACAACGACGACGGGTTGCAATGGTTTCTACGGGCCATCTGGCCGCAGGTGCGGGAGCGATTGCCCGGCGCACATCTGCGGGTGATCGGGCGCGACCCGCAGCCGAAGATGCTCAAGTTGGCGGCTCCGATGGCCGACAGCGTCTCGATCGAGGGCTACGTTCCCGATCTCGCTGAGGCCCTCGGTCAGGCGGCGGTGATGGTCAACCCGTTGCGCTTCGGCTCCGGTATCAAACTGAAGGTGATCGAGGCGCTGGCCCGCGGCCTCCCGGTGGTCTCCACACCCGTCGGCGCCGAGGGAATCGCCAGCGGTCCGGGCACCGGGGTCCTGGTCGGCCGGGAGCCGGCCGAACTGGCCGACCTGCTCTGCTCACTGACCGACACGGCCCGCAACAGCGAGGTGTCCGCCGAGGCGTGGGCGCACTTCCGGTCCACCTACGCCCGGGCGGCGGTCTACGCGACCTACGACGCGGCATTCGGCGAGTAGGCCCCCGGTCGTCAGCCCTCGAGCTTGTAACCCAGACCGCGCACCGTCACCAGGTGCACCGGATTGGCCGGGTCGGCCTCGATCTTCGACCGCAACCGCTTGACGTGCACGTCGAGGGTCTTGGTGTCGCCGACGTAGTCGGCGCCCCACACCCGATCGATCAGCTGGCCGCGGGTGAGCACCCGACCGCTGTTGCGCATCAGGTACTCGAGCAGGTCGAACTCCTTGAGCGGCAACGTGACCGGCTCGCCGTTGACGGTGACGACGTGGCGCTCGACGTCCATCCGGACCGGGCCGGCCTCCAGGACACCGTCACCGATCGCGGAGTCGTCGTTCTCCGCGCCGCGCCGCAGCACCGCGCGGATCCGGGCGATCAGCTCGCGCGCGGAATACGGCTTGGTGACGTAGTCGTCGGCGCCGAGCTCGAGGCCGACGACCTTGTCGATCTCGCTGTCGCGGGCCGTCACCATGATCACCGGCACGCTGGAGCGCGCCCGCAGTTGCTTGC
>CAZHUU010000052.1:22325-30451 GCA_964535335.1 uncultured Mycobacterium sp. | reverse complement strand
GGCACCGCCCATCCGCTGCCCGAGGACGATGCGGCCGCCAGGCTGGCTGCGCTGCCGAAGATGAACAGCGCCGCGGTGCGGGCGATGGGAGACAACCTGCTCACCATCCGAATCGATCTGGACCGCTAACCCTTGCCGGTGCAGTCCAGCGACACCGAGATCGTCTGGCTGGTGACGACGGGAATCAGGAAGCCGCCGCTGCCTTCGTATTTGCCACGCCCGGGGCCGGTATAGGGCAACCACTGAGTGATCGTCTGCGGGTTGCGGACGCTTGTGACCACGCACTCTGACATCGGGGCGGTACCCATCCGATCGATGGTGACGGTGTAACCCTGCCGCTGAAGCTCGCTGATCGTGGTCTGCGCGGAATCGTCGGCGGACCCTATTCCGACCGGTCCTGCCATCGCACCGCAGACGGCCGCGACAGCGGCAAGCGCCCGTGTCTTACGCATAGCCGCGCCCTCCTCGGTTCCGGTGACGATGATCCTCCTCCTACATCGTCACAAGCGCCCGATTCGTTCCCGAAACCTTCCGTGCCGTCCTGCCCCGGCGCAGGATGTGCGCTGCCCCGCGCCAGGACGGCTCCGGCGCGGAAGAACGAATTACGTTGCGGGCCCGACGTTTAGCCTCGCCGGGTCGGGGATAACCCGGTCGGGAGGCGTTCGAGCGGCCCCGCAACGGGGCGGGAATCTTCACACCGGCGTCTCAGCAGTTAAGCCGGCAAGCCATCGAGGAGGACCCCATGGCAGACAACAGCGGACCCGAAGAGGGCATCAAGGGCGTCGTCGAGGACGTCAAGGGCAAGGCGAAGGAAGCCGTCGGCACGGTCACCGGCCGTGGTGACCTGACCGAAGAGGGCAAGGCCCAACAGGACAAGGCCGACGCCCAGCGCGATGCCGCGGCCAAGGAGGCCGCAGCGGAGAAGGCGCGCGGCGAGGCCAAGGCCGAAGAACAGCGGCAGAAGTCACACCAGTAACGCTGTCCACGGGACGGGCCCGGTCGATCACCTCGGCCGGGCCCGTTCTCGTAGATCCGCTGGTCGATCAAAGACCGCGCGGGGCGTACCTGATGAGCGCGATCGACCTGGTGACCGTCATCACCGCAGCATGCCATCGGCGCCGACACCACACCACCAACCGGGTTCGCGCTCTCCGCACCGGCTACCCAGAAGGCGTGCCCCCCGAATCGACGCCGCCGACGACCCGTGTCCGCCTGACCCACCGGGTGCTCACCCTCGACGAGGATCAGCGAGTGGGGCTTTCCATCGGCGGCGCCGGCGTCCCGCTGGTATTCCTGCACGGCTTCGGCCTCAACCGCCGGGCCTATCTGCGGCTGTTGAGCCGGCTGGGCGGCCTGGGCTTCCTGGTCATCGCTCCCGACGCCGCCGGCCACGGTGAGACACCGACCCTGCCGCGGGGGGCGGCCGACCTGGAGCACCGGGTGCGGTTGACCCTGCGGACCCTCGATGCGCTCGGCGTGCGCAAGGCGGTATTCCTGGGCCACTCCATGGGCGGCCGGATGATCATCGACCTGGCGGCCCACCACCCCGACCGGGTGCTGGCCGCCGTGCTGCTCAACGCGGCCGCCGGATCGGCCTTCGACGCGGCCATCCTCACCGCGAGCCTGCGCTCGCCCCGCGCGGTGGCCGGTCATCTGCTGGCGGCCGCCGTCGACGCGAAGGGGGATCCCGCCCGGCTGTCGGCCGCCGAGCTCTGGCTGTACCTGCGGGTCGTCGCCGGCGCGCTGGGACGCAACGTCCGGGCGCCGCTGGGGCTCACCGGTGCGTTGCGCGCCATCATCGGGTCCGGCGACTTCTCGCCCATGCTCGCGGCCATCCGCCGGCACCGGCTGCCGATGGTCGTGGTGCACGGTGAGAACGACGGTGTGGTGCCCTTCGCGAACGCCCGCGACATGGCCGAACGGGCCGATTCGACGCTTTATCGGGTCCCGGGCGCGCACCACTCCTGGATGCTCACCGATCCGCGGCAGGCGGCGGACATGATGCGCCAGCTGCTCGGGGCCGAACTCGGCCGGGCGTTGCGCCGCACCGCCGCCGAAGGGCGCTTCCCGGATGACGCCCGCGGCTGGCAGGACGCCATGCTGCGAGTCGACTCGCCGCTGCGGGAGCAGGCCTCCGACGAGGTGCCCGGCACCGAACCGGGCCGCCCGGTCACCCTGGAACGGCTCCGGACGAGTTCTCCGCCGCCGCGCGCACAGCCGCCCCGCAGGCTCGGCAGGCGTTGGGTGCGTCGCGTCCATGGTTTCAGCCGCGCGGCCGGGTAGCGCATCTGGCGGGAACCGCCGATGGTGAAAGGTGCTGGGCGATAACATTCGTCACACCCCGACCGAGCCGAAGGTGGTTTCCTCGATGCAGAGCACCATGCAGGACGTCCCGCTGACGGTCGCCGCCATCCTGCGCTACGCGACCACCGTGCACGGCGATCGCACCGTGACCACCGCGACCGGCGACGGCTACCGACACGCGACCTACCGGGAGGTCGGCAGGCAGGCGGCCCGGCTGGCCAACGCGCTGCGCCGGCTGGGTGTCGAGGGCGACGACCGCGTGGCCACCTTCATGTGGAACAACCAGGAGCACCTGGAGGCCTACGTCGCGGTGCCGTCGATGGGAGCGGTGCTGCACACCCTCAACATCCGGCTCTTCCCCGAGCAGATCGAGTTCGTCGCCTACGAGGCCGAGGACCAGGTGGTGATCGCCGACCTCTCGCTGGCCCCGATCCTCGGCCCGGTGCTGTCGAAGATGGAGACCGTGCACACCGTCATCGCGGTCGGCTCGGGCGATCTCGCCCCGTTCCAGAAGTCCGGCAAGAACGTACTGCGATACCACGACGTCACCGCCGCCGAATCCGACCAGTTCGATTGGCCCGCGCTCGACGAGACATCGGCTGCCGCAATGTGTTACACCAGTGGAACCACCGGACACCCGAAGGGCGTGGTCTACGGGCACCGGTCGACCTACCTGCACTCGGCGGCGGTGTGCAGCGGCAACGGTATGGGCCTGAGCTTCTCGGACAAAGCCTTTCCGATCGTGCCGATGTTCCACGCCAACGCCTGGGGCATTCCGTACGCGGCCCTGATGGCCGGTGCGGACATCGTGCTGCCGGACCGGTACATGGATGCCAAGTCCCTGGTCGACCTGATCGAGACGCAGCGCCCCACGGTGGCCGGTGCCGTCCCCACCATCTGGAACGACGTGATGAACTACCTGGAACGCGAACCGGGACACGATATTTCATCGCTGCGGCTGGTGGCGTGCGGCGGCTCGGCGGTTCCGATGTCGTTGATGAAGGCCTTCGAGCAACGGCACAAGGTGCAGATCCGGCAGCTGTGGGGGATGACCGAGACCTCACCGACGGCGACGCTGGCCTGGCCGCCGCCTGGTACGCCCACCGAGAAGGCCTGGGAGATCCGCGGAACCCAGGGCCGGCCCATGTGCGGCGTGGAGACCCGCATCGTCGACGACGAGGGCGCCGAGCTGCCCAACGACGGTGTTGCCGTCGGCGAGCTCGAGGTTCGCGGACCCTGGATCACCGGCTCCTACTACCGCAATACCGACGAGTCGAAGTTCCAATCCGGCTGGTTGCGCACCGGCGACGTCGGCCGCATCGATCCGCAGGGCTACATCACCCTGACCGACCGGGCCAAGGATGTGATCAAGTCCGGCGGGGAGTGGATCTCCTCGGTCGAGTTGGAGAATCACCTCATCGCGCATCCGGCCGTTCGGGAGGCCGCGGTGGTCGGCGTGCCCGACGACCGCTGGCAGGAGCGTCCGCTGGCGGCGGTCGTGGTTCAGGACGGAGCCGAGGTCACCGCCGACGAACTGCGGGACTTCCTGTCCGACAAGGTGGTTCGGTGGTGGCTACCGGAACGGTGGACCTTCATCGACGAGATTCCGCGCACCAGCGTCGGCAAGTACGACAAGAAGACCATCCGCTCCCGGCACGCCGAGAACGTCTACGAGGTGGTCACCCTCTAGCGCGAGCAGACACACAAGTCCCCGACACGCCGAGCACTTGGGACCCTTTGCGTCTGCTCGCGGCGAGAGGCCCTAACGCTCGGCGCGCTGGTAGGCCGTGACGACGGCCGCGCCACCCAACCCGATGTTGTGCTGCAGGGCGGCGGTGACGTTGTCGACCTGGCGCTTGTCGGCGGTGCCGCGCAGCTGCCAGGTCAACTCGGTGCACTGCGCCAGGCCGGTGGCGCCCAGCGGGTGGCCCTTGGAGATCAGCCCGCCGGACGGGTTGACCACCCACCGGCCGCCGTAGGTCGTGTCACCGCCGTCGATCAGCTTGGGGGCCTCGCCCTCACCGCACAGCCCGAGCGCCTCGTACAGCAGCAGCTCGTTGGCCGAGAAGCAGTCGTGCAGCTCGATGACCTGGAAGTCCTCCGGACCCAGCCCGCTCTGCTCGTAAACCTTGCGCGCCGCTTGGACGTTCATATCGTGACCGATGATGTTCTTGGCGCTGCCGTCGAAGGTCGAGGCGAAGTCGGTGGTCATCGCCTGGCCGACGATCTCGACGGCCTGGCCGGCGAGGCCGTGCTCGTCGACGAAGCGCTCCGAGGCCAGCACCACCGCACCCGAGCCGTCGGAGGTGGGCGAGCATTGCAGCTTGGTCAGCGGTTCGGAGATCATCTTCGCCGCCATGATGTCCTCGAGGCTGTACTCGTCCTGGAACTGGGCGTACGGGTTGTTGACCGAATGCTTGTGGTTCTTGTAGCCGATCTTGGCGAAATGCTCGGCTGTGGCTCCGTACTCGCGCATGTACTCGCGGCCCGCCGCACCGAACATCCACGGCGCCACCGGGAAGGCGAACTCGTCGATCTCGGCCAGCGCCTTGATGTGCCGGCCCAGGGGTGACTCGCGGTCGTCGGCGCCCCCGCCCAGCGAACCCGGCTGCATCTTCTCGAACCCAAGCGCCAGCACGCAGTCCGACAGCCCGCCGCGGATCGACTGCGCGCCCAGGAACAGCGCCGTCGAGCCGGTCGAACAGTTGTTGTTGACGTTGACGATCGGAATGCCCGTCATGCCCAGTTCGTAGAGGGCCCGCTGCCCGGAGGTGGAGTCGCCCGAGCAGTAGCCGACGAAGCCCTGCTCCACCAGGCCGTAGTCGACTCCGGCATCCGCCAATGCCTTGGTGCCGGACTCGCGCGCCATGTCGGGGTAGTCCCAGCCCTCACGCCGGCCCGGCTTCTCGAACTTGGTCATCCCGACCCCGACGACGTACACCTTGTTCGGCATGGCTGGTCCTCTCGGTAGCTGATCTCCTGGCAACATACTCCCGGGCCGCCAGTCGCAGAATCGCATCCCGGGCCCGGGCCGGTCGTGTAGATCTGGACTCCATGACGTTGCGTGTGGTGCAGTGGGCGACCGGCGGAGTCGGGGTCGCGGCGATCAAAGGTGTGCTCGAACATCCCGAACTCGAACTCGTCGGTTGCTGGGTGCATTCCGAGGCCAAGGCCGGCCGCGACGTCGGCGACATCATCGGCACCCCGCAGCTGGGAGTGACCGCCACCAGCAGCTTCGAGGACATCCTCGCCCTGGAGGCCGACGCGGTGATCTACGCCCCACTGCTGCCCAATCTCGACGAGGTGACCGCACTGCTGCGGTCCGGCAAGAACGTGATCAGCCCGATCGGGTGGTTCTATCCCGGCGCCTCGGAGGCCGCGCCACTCGAGGCGGCCGCCCGCGAGGGTGGCGTCACCCTGCACGGCGCCGGAATCGGGCCGGGCGCGGCCACCGAGCTGTTCCCGCTGCTGCTGTCGGTGATGTCCACCGGGGTGACGTTCGTCCGCGCCGAGGAGTACTCCGACCTGCGTACCTACGGCGCACCCGATGTGCTGCGCCACGTGATGGGGTTCGGCGGGACCCCGGACAGCGCGCTCAGCGGACCCATGCAGAAACTACTCAACGGCGGCTTCTTCCAGTCGGTCCGACTGGTCGTCGACCGGCTTGGCTTCGCCGCCGACCCGAAGATCCGGACCGCGCAGGAGATCGCGGTCGCCACCGCCCCCATCGACTCGCCGATCGGCGTGATCGAACCCGGCCAGGTGGCGGGCAGGCGCTTCCACTGGGACGCCGTCGTGGGCGACGAGGTGGTCGTGCGCATCACGGTGAACTGGCTCATGGGGGAGGAAAACCTCGACCCCGCTTGGTCTTTCGGCCCGGCCGGTGAACGTTACGAGATGGAGGTTCGCGGCAATCCCGATACCTTCGTCACGGTCAAGGGCTGGCAACCCGAAACGGTCGAGGAGGGACTGCAGAGCAATCCGGGTGTGGTCGCCACCGCAGCGCATTGCGTCAACGCGGTCCCGGCGACCTGCGCCGCGGCGCCGGGCATCGCGACCTTCTTCGACCTGCCGCCGATCACCGGCCGAGCCGCGCCCCACCTGAGTCGCTGACCCCGCACTACCATCTGCATCATGGCCCACCCCGTCAGCGTCGAGCAGTCCCGGGCGATCCCGGTGCCGCCCGAGGAAGCATTCGCCAAGACCATCCCGATGCCGCTGCCCGAATTGTTCTCGCGCTGGTACGGCCCGATCCCGCCGATCAAGGCGGTGCGCGGCCAGGTGGGGAACTGGGCGAGCGTCGGCCAGACCCGCACCATCGCCCTGGTGGGCGGCGGCGGCATGCGCGAGACGCTGACCACCGTCGATTCGCCGCGGTCCTTCGGCTACACCCTCGACGACGTCCGGGGCGCGATGGCGCCGCTGATCGACCATGTCGAGGGCGAATGGATCTTCGCGCCGCAGGGCACCGGGACGACGGTGACCTGGCGGTGGACGCTGCACCCGCGGTCGGCGGTCACCGCGCCGCTGCTGCCGGTGTTCGGCCGGATCTGGCGCGGGTACGCCCGGCAGGCCCTGGAGACGCTGTCCGGGCACCTGGTGGGTTGAGCACGTGTGTCGGCTGTTCGGCCTGCATGCCGGGCGAAACGTGATCGGCGCGACGTTCTGGCTGCTCGATGCGCCGGACAACCTCGCCGCGCAGAGCCGGCGTAACCCGGACGGCACCGGCCTGGGGCTGTTCGGCGCCGACGGTCGGCCAGAGCTGTACAAGCAGCCGATGGCCGCCTGGCACGACCGCGAGTTCGCCTGCGAGGCAAAGCAGCTGACCGGGACGACGTTCCTGGCCCACATCCGCTACGCCACCACGGGCGAGCTTGAGGTGGTCAACACCCATCCGTTCCTGCAGGACGGCCGGATCTTCGCCCACAACGGTGTGGTCGAGGGTCTCGATCAGCTCGACGCGCGGCTGGACTCGCTTTCGGCCCGGGGGCTGGTCAAGGGCCAGACCGATTCCGAACGGGTCTTCGCGTTGATCACCGCCTGCATCCGGGCCCGGGACGGTGACGTCGGCGCCGGACTGATCGACGCGATCGGGTGGGTGGCCGACCATCTGCCGCTCTACGCGCTGAACGTACTGCTCTGCACTGCAACGGATTTCTGGGCGCTGCGCTATCCGGACACCCACGAACTCTACGTCCTGGACCGGCGCGATGACGTCGGGACCTTCGAGCTGCGCACCGACCGGATCGCGGCCCGCTCGGCGCATCTGAGCGGGCTGCCGTCGGTGGTGTTCGCCAGCGAGCCGATGGACGACAACCCGGCCTGGCGGCTGCTCGAACCGGGGGAGTTGGTGCACGTCGACGCCGACCTGAACGTCTCCTCGCGGCTGGCCTTCCCGAACCCGCCGCGGTACCTGTTGCGGCACAACGACCTCAGCCCCGCGGCGCAGGCCGCCCAGCACGACCAGAGGGCGTGAGCCTCAGCGTGGTTCCAGCACCGCCGCCGGCCCGCGCAGCATCAGCTGACGGCCGATGATGATCCGCTGGATCTCGCTGGCGCCCTCCCAGATCCGCTCCACCCGCAGCTCCCGGTACATCCGCTCGGCGACGTTCTCGCGCATGTAGCCGCGGCCGCCGAAGATCTGCACGGCCCGGTCGGCCACCCGGCCCGCCATCTCCGAGCAGTACAGCTTGGCCATCGACGCCTGCCCGTGCAGGGCCTTGCGGTCCAGACCGGCGTCGATGCCACGGGCCACCTCATAGAGCAGACTGCGGGCGGCGAACAGTTCGGTGGCGCTGTCGGCGAGCATGCCCGCAACCAAC
>CAZHUU010000052.1:14253-22315 GCA_964535335.1 uncultured Mycobacterium sp. | reverse complement strand
TTCACCGAGGGGCTTGCCGTCCACGATCCGCTCGCGGGCGAACGCCGTCACCTCGTCGACCAGGCGCTGGGCCGCCCCGACACAACGCGATGCCACCATGATGCGCTCGAACCGGAACCAGTCCTGGCTGAAGGTCATACCCTCGCCCTCGGCGCCGACCAGATGGGTGACCGGCACCCGCACGTCGGTGAACGACACGATCGGGTGCTCGTCGGGAATGTTGTGCGAATAGTGCGGCGTGCGAACCACTTCCACGCCCGGCCAGGGCAGGTCGACCACCAGCAGCACGTGGTCACCCCGGTGCGGGCCATCGGTCAGGACGGCCTGGACGAAGCAGTACTCGGCCAGGTTGAACGAGGTGACGTGCCATTTCACGCCGTTGATCACGTACTCGTCGCCGTCTCGGCGGGCGGTGGCCTCCAGGGCGGAGACGTCCGAGCCGGCGAACTCCTCGGTGATCGCGTAGGCCTCGTGCTTCTCGCCGCGCACCGCGGGCAGCAGCCACCGCTGCTTCTGATAGTCGGTGGCGACGTCGGCCCACCACTGCGGCGGGGTGTGACACACCCAGGCGATGGCATTGGTCACCCGGCCGACCTGCTCCTGCACCAGAACCTGTTGCAGCGCAGTGAATCCGGGGCCGCCGACCGAGGTGGGCATGTTGGTGGCGTACAAACCCAGTTCGATTGCGCGGGCGTGGTGTGCGGCGGTGATCTCCTTGGGCAACTGCCCGCCGGCCGCCTCGGCTTCGGCCTCGTAGGGGATCAGGGTCTCGATGAACTCCCGGGCGGTGTCCCGGATCCGCAGGTCTTCGGCTGTCAACCCGTACATGTGCCGCGCTCTCCGCTCGCTGGAAGCTATTGACTGATCGTTCAGTCTATGCCACGGTCTTGGGCTATGCCCAGCACTCAGCGTGCGGACGTCGTCGTGGTCGGCGGCGGCACCGTCGGCGCGTGGACGGCGGTGCAGCTGGCCGAGCGGGGCGCCGGCCATGTCGTCCTGCTCGAGGCGCGCACCCTGGGTGAGGGCGCCAGCAGCCGGGCGTCCGGCATGGTCCGGGCTCAGGGCGGCACCGAGACGGCGATCAGGCTGGGACTGCGCAGCCAGGAGTTCTACGCCGCCAGTGCCGACCGCTATCCGCTGGACTGCGGGTTCGTCGCCCAGGGCTACCTTATGCCGTGCTTCTGCGAGGCCGAGGTGACCGCGGCGCACGAGCGGATCGCGCTGCAGCACCGGCTCGGGCTGGACGTGCAGTGGCTGTCCAGCTCCGACATCGACAGCCGCCATACCGGGCTTGCCCCCGGGGTGACGCTGGGCGGCTCGTACGCACCGGGCGACGGATTTATCAACGCTCCCCGCAACGTGCTGGCCTACACCGCGGCGCTGACCGCGTACAACGTCGACGTCCGGGAGAACTGCGCCTTCAGCGGGCTGCGGGTGGCCCACGGTCGCGTCACCGGGGTGGACACGGCCCGCGGTCCCATCGCGACCAGCCACGTCGTGCTGACCGGCGGCCCGCAACTCGGTGAGGTGGGTGCGGTGGCGGGCGGTCGCATCCCGGCCGGCGGGACCCGCCACCAGGTGGTCGTCACCGAGCCACTGACCGACTGGGCCATCGACGAGCTACCGATGGTCTTCGACGTGACCGACGGAATCTATTGGCGCCCCGGGGAGTTCGGCGGCGTGCTGTGGGGGATGAGCAACCCGGACGAAAGGCCCGGCGAAGCGGGTGAATTCGACCGGGTGTACTACGAGAAGGCCAGGGCGCGCATCGAATACCTGTTCCCGCCGGTACGCGGACTCGGCCTGCGCCGCGCCTGGGCGGCGACCATCGACTACACGAACGACCACCTGCCGATCCTCGGTCCGCTGCTCACCGACGACGGCCCGGTCGACGGAACGGTGGTGGCCAGCGCGGCCGGTCACGGCATGATGTGGGGTCCCGCCATCGCCGAGGTCGCCGCCGACCTGACGCTCAAGGGCGAATGCGGCTGGCTCGACCTGGTCGACCTCGGGTTGGACCGCTTCGATGCCGAAGGCAACAGCCGCCTTGCCCCCGAGCCGATCTCCCTGCCATTTCCCGAACACGCCTGACAAACGAAAGGTCTTCCCATGACTGCTGCCGTGCTCACCACCGTCCTGGCCGACGCCGCCGACGCGGAGCTGGAGGACTGGGGTCCCCTGGAGGAGGCCACTGACCATCCGATGGCCACCCACGGGGTGGAGATCTGGGCCGACGGCGACAAGTCGGCGGGCCTCTGGCAGTGCGAGCCCGGCCCGTCGCACTGGACCCTGGAGGTCAACGAGGTCATCTACATCGTCTCCGGCCGGATGACCGTCACCCCGGACGGCGGTGAACCCAGCGAGATCGGCCCCGGGGACCTGGCCGTCTTCCCGGTCGGATGGACCGGTACCTGGGTGCTCCACGAGACGGTGCGCAAGGCCTACGCGATGTTCTGATCGCCTCGGGCTCGGGTGGCACTCGACGCTAGGGACGGCGGGGGATGACGAGCGCATCGACGGCGACCGCCCCGTCCGGTGCGGCGATCACCGGGTTGGCCTCCACGGCATCCAGGTACTCACCCAGTTCGGTTGCCAGCCGGGAGAATCCGACCACGACGTCTGCCAGGGCGGCGATGTCCACCGCCGTCGACCCGCGCCAGCCCGTCAGCAGTGGCGCGGTGCGTAGCGAGCGCAGCATCTCGCTCGCGGTGTCCCGGGTCAGCGGGGGACAGGCGACGGCACGGTCGGCGAGCAACTCGACGAGCGTTCCGCCCGCGGCCACGATCACCAGTGGGCCGAAGTTGTCGTCACGGACCACGCCCACCGAGATCTCCACGCCGGGTGCGGCCAGCGCGTCGACGCTGACCTCCGGTCCCAGCGCCCCGGCCATCGTCAGGTAGGCCTCCCGCAGCCGATCCGGGTCGGGCAGTCCCAGCACCACGCCCCCGACATCGCTCTTGTGTTCGGCGCCGAGGGTTTTCAGTGCCACCGGGTAGCCGATCTCCGCTGCGGCGACCAGCGCACCGGCCAGGTCCCGGGCGGTCTTCGACCGGGTCACCGGAATGCCGTAGTCGGCCAGCAGTTCGAACGCGGCGGGCGCGTCCCAGCCCGGCTCGGCGAGCCGCACCGCCCAGCGTCGCCGCCGCGCGTCGTCCACCGGCGGGGCCGTCGGGGCGGGTCGCAGCGGCCAGTGGGCCAGATGGCCCAGCGCCGCGATCCCGCTGCGGGCGTTCTCCAGCACCGGAATACCGTTGCCCCGCAGCCGGTCCGCGGCGGCGCGGTCGATCGCTGAACCCACCGAGGCCAGCACCGCCAGCGGCGCGTCGGTGGCGGCGGCGACGTCCAGTGCGGCGTCGGCATAGGCCGTGTCGCCGTCGAACTCGCTGACCAGATCGATCGCCAGTGCCGTGACGGCCACCCCGGGGTCGTCCACCATCGCCCGCAGGCAGGCGCCGAAGAGTTCGCGGGTGCCAGCCCCGGTGCCCCACACGTCGAGTGGGTTGCCGGCCGCCAGGCCCTCGTCGAGTTGCTCGCCGATCGCCGTCAGCGTCGGCGCGGCCAACTCGGTGAACTCCACCCCCAACTCGTGGGCCAGGTCGGCGCACAACGCACGCTCGGCGCCGGAGTCGTGCACGGTGGCGATGCCGCGACTGCCGGGCCTTCGGCGACGCCCGGCCTCGAAAAGCTCGACGGTGTCGGTGAACTCGGCGATATCGCCGACCCGGATCGCTCCGGTGTCGGCACAGAACGCCTGCCAGCCCGCGGCGTCACCGGCCAGCGCGCCGGAGTGTGCGGCGACCATCGCCCGCCCGCGCGGCGAGTGCCCGACCGGCAGGATCACCACCGGGATGTCCCGTTCGGCGGCCTCGCGCAGCCCGGAGCGCAGCCGGCCCACCGCGCGCGGTGTCTCCAGCAGCAGGGCGATCATCGTCGTACCCGGGTCGGCGAGGATGTACTCGACATAGTCGGCGGTGTTGGTCACCAGCTCCTGACCCGACGAGACCGCCAGCCGGAAGCCGAAACCCCGCCCGGCCCGCAACAGGGTCGAGAACGCCGAGCCGGAGTGGGTGACCAGCGACACCCCGCCCGCCGGAAGCGGATCGGGTTCGAGATAGCCCAGCGCACGCAGTCCGGTGACGTTGTTGACGAAGCCCATGCACCCCGCGCCGCACACCGCCATCCCGACGTCGGTGGCGATCTCGACGACGGACTCCCGAAGCTCCCTGCCATTGGCGGAGCCGAAGATCACCGCCGACCGCGCACCCACGGCCGCGGCCGCCTTCAGTTCCCCGAGCAGCGCGCCGTCCGGCACGCCGAGCAGCACCAGATCGACCTCCTCGTCCAGCGCCGCCAGCGAAGGGGCGCAGGGGATTCCGTCGATCTCGTCATAGCGCGGATTGACCAGGTGCATGCGGGCCGCACTTCGCCGGGCCTCGATGATCATCCGTTCGCCGAAGCTGCCGGGGCGCGGGCTGGCACCCACGAGCGCCACCGACCGCGCTTCCAGCATCGCGGTGACGGCGCTGCCCGGGCTCATGCGCGGCGGAACCGCTTCAGACCCTTCTTCTGGTCGGCCAGTGCCGCGCGCGCCGCCTGCCAACCCGGGATGCCGCAGACGCCGCCACCGGCGTGGGTGGCCGAACTGCCGTTGTACAGCCCGGCGATCGGGGTGCGGTAGTCGGCGAACCCGGGCGCCGGCCGCATGTGGAACAGCTGCTCCAGCGACAACTCGCCGTGGAAGATGTTGCCGCCGATCAAGCCGTACTCGACCTCCATCTCGTGCGGGCCGACGACATCGCGATGGGTGATCGAGGCCTTGAAGCCCGGCGCGACCTGATCGTAGGTGTCGATGACGCGGTCCGCGTAGGCCTCGAGTTCCTCGGGGTGCGGCTCGTCGGCCCACTCCGCGGGCACCCACTGCGTGAACAGCGACATGATGTGGGTGCCATCGGGATTGAGCGTCTTGTCCAGCGTGGTGGGGATGACGCCGTCGCTGAACGGCAGCGTGGCGGGCTTGCCCACCCGAGCCTCCTGGAAGGCCGTCTCGATGTACTCCATGGTCGGCGCCATCTCGACCGAACCGGTGAGGTGCTCGGCGATTCCCGAGCTGGGATCGGCGGTAAAGCTGGGCAGTTCGGACAACGCGACGTTGACCTTCACCACACCACTGCGGGTCTTCCAGTGCTCGATGTCGCCGACGAAGTCCTCGGGCAGTTCGTTGCGCGAAAGGTGGTCGAGGAAGGCGATCTTCGGGTGCAGCGTCGTGACCACCGTCGGGGCCAGCAGCTCCTGCCCGTCCTCGAGCACGACGCCCCTGACCTCGCCACCGCGCGTCAGCACCCGGGAAACCCGGGCATTGGTGCGGATTTCGGCACCGAAGCTGCGGGCCGAGCGGGCGATGGCCTCCGAGACCCCACCCATACCGCCTTCGGGATAGCCCCAGCTGCCCAGCTGACCGTCGCCGACGTCACCGATCGAGTGGTGCGCCATGACATAGGCGGTGCCGGGCTCGTACGGCCCGGCCCAGGTGCCGATGATGCCGTTGACCGCCATCAGACCTTTGACTTGCGGTGATTCGAACCAGTCGTCGAGCAGGTCGGCGATGCTCATGGTCAGCAGCCGGGTGATGTCGGCGATCATCCGGGACGAGATGTTCTTGCGCAGCGGCCACGCCAGCTTGGCCAGATCGAACAGGTCCCCGGGTCTCGTGGACCCGACGTTCGGCGGCACCTGGGTCAGCAGCGGACCCATCACCTCAGCGATCCGTCCGATCCAGTCGTAGTACTCCGGCAGGGCGTCGGCGTCCTTCTTGGAGTACTTGGACAGCTGCTCGTGGGTGCGCTTGGGATCGTCCTCGTAGATGATCAGCGACCCGCCTTCGGGGAATGCCTGGTAGGACGGGCCCATCGGGTGCACCTTGTAGCCGTGCCGCTCCAGGGCCAGGTCGCGGACGATGGTGGGGGGCATCAGGCTCATCACGTACGACAACCGGGTCACCCGCAGATGCGGGGCGTCCTCCCACGGGGCCTCCGTGGTCGCCGCGCCGCCGAGCGCGCCGCGCGACTCGAGCACCACCGTCCTGGCTCCCGAGCGCGCCAGATAGGCGGCCGAAACCAGGCCGTTGTGGCCGCCGCCGATCACGATGGCGTCGTAGGTGTTCGACATTGCGCCCCACTTTCGTTCGCCCGGCGCGGGCTGTTTGACTGACCGTTCAATCTAACCAAGTGTTAGACTTTTCGACAAGTGCCAGCGCCGGTACCGCCGAGGGGAGTTTCAAGCAATGGCAGATCCCGCGCCCGCGACCGAGAACAACGAGGCTCGCCGAGTCCAGATGTTGCGCGCCGCAGCGGAGCTCGTGTGCGAGCGGGGTTTCGCCGAGACCAGGATCTCCGACGTCGCGAAGCGGGCCGGGGTGAGCTCGGCGTTGGGGATCTACTACTTCGGCACCCGCGATCGGCTGCTCGTGGACGCGCTGCGGTACTCCGAGGCGTCGTTCTACGAGGCCGCCGAACGGATGCTGGCCGAGATCCCCTCGCTGCACGAACGTCTTTCGCTCCTGGTCCAGTGGACGTGCGTTCCGGAGGCGGAGAACGAGATTCCCGGGGCGTGGGGGCTGTGGTTCGACCTATGGGCGCAGGCCTTCCGGCACGACGAGGTGAAGGCCGGCCGGATCGAGCTGGACGCGCGCTGGCGACGGATGATCGCCGACGCCGTCGAGTCCGCCGACCTCGATGCCGACGTCGACGCGCGGATGTTCGCCCTCGAGTTCTCCGCCCTGCTCGATGGATTGTCCATCCAGGTGGCGCTGGACGACCCGGAGGTCGACTCCAAGGTGGCCTACGACATCGCCATGCGATTCGCCGAGCGCGAGCTCAGTCTGCCGGCGGACCGTAAGCGCGTTAAGAGACGCTGAGCGGCTCCGCCGGAGTGGCCACCAACGCCGCGGCCGGATCAGTGATCACCGTCGCGGCGCTTCGGGTCAGCACCCGAACTGCGTCATGGCTGCATACGCACCTGACCGCCATGCCGGCCTGGTAGTCCACCGACTGCGGCCCGAACTGGTTCGGCACGTCGACGATCAGGGCGGTGGGCGCGCCGACGTCGACGTGAACCTGGGTCGAGGCGCCGTGGTACACCACCTGCGCGACGGTGCCGTCGATGGCGTTGCGTCCGGCCGGTACCGGCTCGCCTCTGCCCTGCAGCGTGATCCGCTCCGGACGGATGACGATCGCGGCCGGTCCGGGTGCACAGCTGCTGTCCACCGCGGCGCCCAGCCGGGTCGCCAGCGCCGAACACACCGCCCCGCCATCCGCGCACTCGAGCACGTCGGCATCGAAAATGTTTGCCGTACCGAGGAATCCGGCCACGTACGTCGTCGCGGGAGCGGCGTAGATCTCCTGCGGCGGGCCGACCTGCTCGATGCGCCCCTCGGCCAGCACCGCGATCTGGTCGCTCATCGTCAGCGCCTCTTCCTGGTCGTGGGTCACGTAGACGAACGTGATCTCCACCTCGCGCTGCATCGCCCGCAACTCCAGTTGCAGCTGGCGGCGCAGTTGGGCGTCCAGGGCGCCGAGCGGTTCGTCGAGCAGCAGCACTTGCGGTTCGAGCACCAGCGCGCGGGCCAGGGCGACCCGCTGCTGCTGGCCGCCCGACATCTGCGCGGGCCTGCGCTTGGCGAACTGGTTCATCCGCACCATCTCCAGGGCTGCGCCGACCCGCCGCCTGGTCTCCTCCTTGCTCACCTTCTGGTAGCGCAGGCCGAAAGCCACGTTGTCCCAGACGGTCATGAACGGGAACAGCGCGTAGCTCTGGAAGACCGTGTTGACGGGCCGCTTGTGCGGGGGGTCGGGGGCGACGTCGCGCCCGTCGAGTTCGATTCGCCCGCCGTCGGGCCGCTCGAATCCGGCGATCATCCGCAGGATCGTCGTCTTGCCGCATCCGGACGCGCCCAGCAGCGAGTAGAACTGGCTGGCCGGAATGTCGAGGTTGATATCGATGACCGCGGCGACACCGTCGAACGACTTCGCCAGCTGGTGCAGCCGGATCGCGCCGCCGGTCACCG
>CAZHUU010000052.1:0-14243 GCA_964535335.1 uncultured Mycobacterium sp. | reverse complement strand
GAAGTTGCGGGCGAACCGGTCGACGTCCTGCTCGTCGTGCTGCACCGAGAGCAACCATTGCTCCACCTTGCCCCACGGCGGTAGGAACACCCCGCCGTTGTGCTGCATCAGCCAGTGCAGGTGTCCCAGCCGGTCGTCGATGTGCAGGAAGTCCCGGAACTCCCGCACCGGCTCGCGCTTGAAGGTCACACAGCCCTTGCCGCCGACGCTCACCACGTGCCAACCGTATCCGTGTTCGGCGATCGTCGCGTCCAAACTGTCGCGCAGACGCGCCGCCAGCCGGTTCATCCGTTGGTAGGCCGCGGGCGTGAGCACCTCGGAGAGGGTGGCCCTGGTGGCCGCCATCGCCAGCGGGTTGCCGTTGAACGTTCCGACCTGCTCGTAGCGGCCGTCGGCGATCAGTTCCATCACCTCGGCGGTGCCGCCGATGGCAGCGACGGAGATGCCGCCGCCCAAAGCCTTTGCCAGACAGATCATGTCCGGAACCACACCGGACATCGCGGTGACACCGCCGGGGCCGGTGGTGAAGCCGGTCTTGACCTCGTCGAAGATCAGCAGCGCGCCCTCGGCGTGCAGCAGGTCGCGGATCGCCGCGAGATACCCGTCCGCGGGCGGGATGATCCCGGCGTTCATCATCACCGGCTCGAGGATCATGGCGGCCACCCGGCCGCGGTGCTCGGCCAGCGCCCGGGCCACCGCGTCGGGATCGTTGAACGGCACGACCACCACGAGGTCGCGGATCGCCGCCGGGATGCCGCTGTTGCCGGGCACCCCGATCGGGTGGTCGCGGGGGCCGACCTCGTCGGCCTCCGGCAGCACCGACACCTCGACGGAGTCGTGGTGGCCGTGATAGCAACCCTCGACCTTGATGATGAGGTCCCGGCCGGTGGCCGCGCGGGCGAGATGCACGGCGTCCATGGTGGCCTCGGTGCCGGAGTTGGCGAATCGCCACAGCGGTAGGCCGAAGCGGCCGGCCAGCTCCCCGGCGATCCAGATCGCGTCCTCGGTGGGCTGGGCGAAGTGGGTTCCGCGCCGGACCTGCCTGCTGACCGCTTCGACGATCGCCGGGTGGGCGTGACCGGCGATCGAGGCGCCGTAGCCGCCATGCATGTCGACGTACTCGGTGCCGTCGACGTCGTACACCTTCGACCCGGCGCCGTGGCTCATCCACACCGCCTGCGGCTGGGCGATCTGCCAGTTCGAGGTGGCGCCACCGGCCAGGTGTTCGCGGGCGCGGGCGATCATCTCGGTGCTGCGCGGCTGGCGCGCCAGGAACACCCTCTCCTCGTCGGCGATCAGCGGGCCTACATCGTCTCGGACCGGGCTCTCGACTGTCGACGAACCCACCGGAAACCTCCGCTCGATTGCTGCGCGGACCTGCGGATAGGCACCGCTCCAGCTATTGACTGAGCGTTCAGTCTATGCCAGAGTCCAAGCAGCGACAAGAGATGAACCCAACGGAGGTGCGGATGCCTGTTCCCAACCGACCCGGTCCGAGCCGCCGACAGTTCTTGCAACGGGCCGCACTGCTGGCCGCAGGCACGCCTGCGGTGGTCGCGTTTCTGGACGCGTGTTCCAAAGGCGGACAGTCGAGTTCGGCCCCCAGCCTGACCATCGCCTCGCCCGGCAGCCCGGTCAAGTGGGACATCCCCGGTGACAACAAGCCGATCGCCGACGGCCTTGCTCCGGAGAAGGGCGCCACGCTACAGCTCTACAGCTACGCCGACTACATCGCGCCGGACGCGATCAAGTCCTTCGAGGAGAAGTACTCGGCCAAGGTCCAGGTGTCGACGTTCAACGACACCGACGAGGCCATCACCAAGATCCGCGGCGGCAACGTCGACTACGACCTGTACTTCCCGAGCTACGACCAGATCAGCCGGCTGATCAACGGCGGGCTGGTGCGCTCGCTCAATCACAGCTACATCCCCAACATCAAGAACGTGTGGCCGTTCTTCACCAACCCGTTCTACGACCAGGAGTGGCGCTACACGGTTCCCTACACCGTCTACACCACCGGCATCGGCTGGCGTAACGATCAGGTGCCGGCCGACATCGGCGCATTGAAGAATCCCTATGACTCGCTGTGGGATCCGGCCTACAAGAACAAGACCGCCGTCATCGACGACTGGCACACCGCGATGGCGATGGTGCTGCTGAAGCTGGGCATCACCGACGTCAACACCTCCTCGGCCGACGATCTGAAGAAGGTCGGCGAGCAACTGACCGCAATGGTGGCCGCCACCTCGCCGAAGGTCACCATCACCATGTACAGCGACCTGCCCGCCGGTCAGATCGGGCTGTCCCAGATGTGGTCCGGCGACGTCATCAACGCCGTCAACTACCTGCCCGAGGGGACCAAGCCGGACATCCTGCGCTACTGGTTCCCGGCCGACGGCAAGGGCCTGGTGGACAACGACCTGATCGTGCTGCTGCGCGGTGGCAAGAACCCGGTGCTTGGACACCTGTTCCTCAACCACATGCTGGATACCGAGATGGCCAAGCTGAACTTCCAGCAGATCGGCTATCAGCCACCGCAGAATTCGTTGAACCCGGACACGCTTGTCGCCGACGGGCTCGTCCCGGAGAACCTCAAGTCCGCAATCGTGCGCCCGGAGTACTTCGACGTCGGCTATCGGACGCTCGAACTCGATGCGGCCAATGACGCTGCCTGGCACAACGTCTGGCGTGCCTTCAAGGCCGGGGGATCCTGACGGCGGTGGTCCTCGCCCCGCCCCCTGCCCAGGTCCCCGCCCCGGCCGCCGCGTCGTCCAAACGCGGCCGCAACAGCGCGCTGTGGCCGGCGCTGGCGATGCCGGGCATCGCCTGGCTGCTGCTGTTCTTCCTGGCGCCGCTCTACGTGGTGCTGGCCATCGTGTTCGGCCGGGTGGATCCGATCTTCCGCACCCCGATACCGGTGTGGAATCCGTTGCAGTGGAACCCGGATCAGTTCAGTTATGTGCTGACCCGCATCGTCGGCGAGAACGGGGTGTTCGGCCCCGCGCTGCTGCGCACCGCCGTTTACGTCCTGGTGGCCAGCCTGCTCTGCCTGCTGATCGCGTTCCCGGTGGCCTACTACACCGCCCGGCTGGCGGGCCGGTGGGCCGGTGTGCTTCTCGCGGCGCTGATCGCGCCGTTCTGGATCAGCTACATGATGCGAATGTTGGCCTGGGTCAACCTGCTTCAGGACGACGGCCTGGTCAACAAGGTGCTCAGCCTGGGTGGGCTGTTCGATGTGCACACCCACTGGTTGACCGGCCAGCCCGTTGTGGTGGTGCTGGGTCTGGTCTACGGCTATGTGCCGTACATGATCCTGCCGCTGTACGCCGGTCTGGACCGGCTGCCCCAGGCCACCCTGGAGGCCGCGCGCGACCTGGGCGCCAACCGGTTCGCGTCGTTCTGGCGGGTGACGCTGCCGATGTGCCGGCCCACCATCGTGGCGGCGGTGCTGCTGACCTGCCTGCCGATGCTGGGTGACTACTTCACCTCCGACATGCTCTCGGCGTCGCCGAAGACCGCGATGGTGGGCAACCTGATCAACGACAGCGTGCAGTCACCCGGGCAGACCGGCCAGGCCGGCGCGTTCGTGATGCTGGTGCTGCTGGTGACGGTGCTGCCGATGTTCTACTACGTGCGCGTCACCGCGCGCGCCGACGAGGTGTCCACATGAGGGGGCCGGTCGGATGGTGGAAGGACCCGTGGCGCCAGCCGCGGATTCTGCTGGGCGTCACCCTCGGCTACCTGGCATGGTCACTGCTGCCGGTGCTGATCGCGGTGATCTTCTCGTTCAACGACGGACGGTCCCGGACGAGCTGGCAGGGCTTCTCGTTCCGCTGGTATTGGGGCGACACCACCCGGTCGGTGTGGCACGACGCCTCGTTGCACACCGCCCTGCTGCAGACGCTGAAGCTGGGCATTGTCACCACGCTGATCACCGTGCCACTCGGCGTCATGCTCGCCATCGGCATCGACCGGTGGCGCGGCCGGCTCCCGGCCGGGGCGAACCTGCTGATGCTGGTGTCGTTCGTCCTTCCCGAGGTGCTGCTCGCCGTCGCGCTGCTGTTCGTGATCACATCGCTGACCCTGCCGATCGGGCTGGGCACCGCCGCACAGGTGGTCGGCCTGGTCACCTTCCAGATCGCCTATCCGGCCGTCCTGGTCCGGGCCCGGCTCGCCACCATCGGCAACCAGTACGAGGAGGCCGCAATGGATCTGGGCGCCTCCCCGGTGGAGGCGTTGCGGCGGGTCACGCTGCCGATGCTGATGCCGGCGATCTTCGCCAGCACGGTGCTGGTGTTCGCCGACGTCATCGACGACTTCGTGCTGGTGCGCTACCTGTCCGGCAACTCCTCGACCGAACCGGTGTCGGTGAAGATCTACAACACCGCCCGCGCCGCGCCGACCCCCGCCCTCAACGCGCTCGCCACGCTGCTGCTGGCGGCGGCTCTGGTCGCGGTCACGATCGGATACCTGGTGTACCGGAGGATGACCCGCGGCGACGACACCGCGGGTAAAGGCATTGCGGCGTTCGCCGGCGAGGCCTGAGTCGGGCGGATCTCTGGACCGGGAACGTCCCGACGTCTAGTCTGACTGTATGTTCAAACAAGGTCCTGCTCCGGTCCCGGCCGACGACCTCGCCGCCTCGCTCGCCCCGTTCGGGCAGTCCCGCATGTTGCCGCGGGAGGCCTACGTCGACCCGGCCGTCTTCGAGTGGGAGAAGCAGAACATCTTCTCCGGCTGGCACTGCGTCGGCCATGCCGGCGACCTCGACGGCGTCGGCGCCCAGAAGGCCGTCGGATCCGGCAAGGACGGCATCATCCTGGTGCGGGGCGAGGACGACCGGGTGCGCGCCTTCGCCAACGTGTGCCGGCACCGCGGCCACGAGATGCTCGCCTGCGGCGCCACCGCCAAGCGGCGTGGCATCGTGTGCCCGTACCACTCCTGGTCGTACAAGCTCACGGGCGAGTTGCGCAATGCCCCGCGGTTCGACTCCGAACCCGGATTCGATTTCGACACAAGCCGATTCGGCCTCACCGAGCTGCGGCTGGTCGACTGGCACGGCTATCTCTTCGTGGACCCCAGCGGCGAGGACGTCGCCTTCGACCAGCACGTCGCGGGCATGGAGGAGATCGTCGGCCCGTACCGGCCGGAGGACCTCACCGTGGTGGCTCGGCACTCCTACGAGCTGAACACCAACTGGAAGGTGATCGTCGAGAACTACCAGGAGTGCTATCACTGTCAGGCGATCCACCCCGAACTGTCCCGGATCAGCCCACCGCTCAGCGGCGAGAACATCGACCTGCCGGGCGACTGGATGGGCGGCTGGATGTCGATCATCGACGAAGCCCAGACCATGTCGCTGAGCGGGCAGAGTGGCGGCGTGGCCATCAAGGGCCTCTCCCAGCAGGAGTTGCGCACGGTCATGTACCTCGTCGGCTTCCCGAACCTCCTTGTCAGCCTGCACCCCGACTACGTGATGACCCACCTGATGACGCCGCTGGCCGTCGACCGCACCCACGTCGAATGCGCCTGGGCCTTCCCCAAGGAGGCCCTCGAGAAGCCCGATTTCGATCCGTCCTACGCTGTGGACTTCTGGGACCTGACCAACCGGCAGGACTGGGGCGCCTGCGAATCCGTGCAGCGCGGGCTGAGTTCCCCGCACGCGCGGCCCGGCCCACTGGCCCCCGACGAGGACGGCGTCTACCAGTTCGTCACCCGGGTGGCCCGGGCCTACGTCGGTAAGCACTGATCGGCCGACGGCGGCGAGCCGTCGAATCGGAGGTGGCCTGGCACACTCCCACGGTGTGACCACACGCGCCCTCATCCTCGCCGGCGGCGGCCTGGCCGGTATCGCCTGGGAGACCGGAATCCTGCAGGGCATCGCCGACGTGGCGCCGGCCACCGCGCGGGCGCTGCTGGACTCCGACATCCTGGTGGGCACGTCGGCCGGGTCCACGGTCGCCGCTCAGATCAGCGGCCCGCTGCCGCTGAGCCGGCTCTACGAACGCCAGATCGCCGAGGGCCACCACGAACTCGATCCCGGCGTCGACATCGACGCGATCACCGAACTGTTCCTCGACGCCGTGTCGCACCCGACTGCGACGGCGCGGGAGAAGCTGCAACGCATCGGTGCCGTCGCGGCCGGCACACCCACGGTGGCCGAGCCGGTGCGCAGGCGGGTGATCGAGCATCGGCTGCCCAGTCACGACTGGCCCGACCGCGACCTGCGGATCACCGCGATCGACATCGGGACCGGCGAATTGGTGGTGTTCGACCGCTCGTCCGGGGTGGCCCTGGTGGACGCGGTGGCCGCCAGTTGCGCGGTGCCCGGGACCTGGCCGCCGGTCACCATCGGCGACCGGCGCTACATGGATGGGGGCGTCGCCAGTTCGGTCCACACCGCGGTGGCCTCGGACTGCACGACCGCGGTGGTGCTGGTGCCGTCGGCGCAGTCCGCGCCGTCACCGTTCAGCGACGGTGTGGCCGCGGAGATCGCCGCGTTCGGTGCGCACACCTACGTGGTGTTCGCCGACGAGGCCTCGCTGCGGGCCTTCGGGCGCAATCCGCTCGATCCGCGCTGCCGCATTCCCTCCGCGCTGGCCGGGCGCGAGCAGGGCCGCCGGGTGGCGGCCGCGGTCACCGAGTTTCTGGAGTGAACGTGTCCAGGGCCTGGGCGGCGAGTTCATGCCCAATGTCGATGACCTCGGCGGCCCGGTGGAAGTCCAGGCTACGGCAGGTCGACCGCGGCACCTCGATGAGCAGGTCGGGGGGATAGGTCGCCAGCTGGTGGCGGGCCAGCGCAGCCTGCGCGATGTCGATGGTGCGGTTCATCACCGCAAAACTGCCCAGTTTCGGGATCGAGGCCTCCCGCGAGCTGTCCACCAGCTCGTCGGTGCCGTCGGAGTCGGCGTCGGCATCGGAATCCGGCGACCCGTCGCCGGATTCCTCGGTGGCGGCGAACCGGCTGCGCACCGACTTGGCCGGTGCGGTGTCCAGCAGGGCGGAGGTGCTGCGAAGCAGCCGGTTCAGCCACTCCGTGGTGGCGCGCGTCTCCGGGCCGGCGACCTGGTCGGCGCCGGCGTCGGTGTCGTGATCGGTCTCCTTGTCGGCGCCGCCCAGGCTGACCGCGATGGTCAGGTCGGCGTTCACCGCGGCGATCGGCGCCATCGGCAGCGGATCGAGGATGCCGCCGTCGGCCAGCAGCCGGCCGTCGAGCACATGCGGCGCGATGACACCGGGGATGGCGATAGAGGCCCGGATCGCGGCGTCGACGGGCCCGCGCTGCAGCCAGACCGACTTGCCCGCGATCAGGTCGGTCGTCACCGCGGTGAAGGGGATCGGCAGGTCTTCGATGGTGGCGTCGCCGAGGATGTCGCGGACCGCGTCCAGGATCTTCTCGGCCCGCAATACCCCGGCCGCGGTGATGGACGGATCGAGCAGGCGCAACACCGCCCGCTGGGTCAACGTCTTTGCCCAGTCGGCGAATTCGTCCAGCGAGCCGGCGGCGTGCAAGCCGCCCACGAGTGCTCCCATCGACGAACCGGCCACGCCGACCACCTCGTAGCCGCGCGAACGCAGTTCATTGATGACACCGATGTGGGCGTAGCCGCGGGCGCCGCCGCTGCCCAGCGCCAGGGCTACCCGGCCGGTCGGGGCTCCGACGGGCGGTCCGATGGGCGGTTGTGCGGGCATGACTCCATTCTGCGTCAGCGGCCTAATCGCGCTGGACGGCGTCGAGGGCGCCGAGCCGGTCGACGGAGACCGGGTAGCCCAGGCTGTCGAGCACGCGGGTGTCCTGACCGCTGTTCGGCCCGTCCGGGCCGGCAGCCGCCGGGGCGGCGAATCCGATGACGGCCGCGCTCAGGGCGCCGGCCGCGAGGGTGGCGAATGCGTACTTCTTCATGTCGGCTAGAACCAGCCCACCGGGCGTAATAGTTCCGCTGGCAGTAACTGGGCGGCCGATGGCAGGAATTCGGCTACCCGTGATTCGAAAGGCGCCGGCTCAGCTACAACCGCCGGCCGCGGCGGCCCGCACCGCGATGATCACCGCGGCCTGCTGTGCGGTGGACAGCTGCGCCCAGGTGGTGTTGAACGTGGCCGGACCGCTGGCGGCCGAACCCTGCAGGTCCTTGAGGAAGGGCTCCACCAGCTCCGGATTCTCCCCACCGCGGGTGTCCATCCACTCCTTGGCGGCGCGGCAGGCCTGCGCGTACTGCTCCTCGGTGGATTCCGCGGGCACGTCGATCGTCGTCGTCACACCGTCCGGGGACATCCCGATCGGACCCTGGCTCGTCGCGGTGCCGGACTGCTGCTGGGTGCCGGCGGACGGTTGCGGGGTCGGGTAGGTGGGCTTGCCACCGCCGCCGGTGGAGCAGCCGGCCAGCACCGCCGCGGCGACGGCGACGGCGACCTGGACGCGAATCGGGTGCCTGCGCATGGGCCTCAATCTATGCAACACTGGCGGCCGTGTTGGAGGGCACCGGGTCGCAGGAGTGTTGTCGCGGATAAGCGACCCCCGATTCGTCCCTCGTCTTCCCGGAGTTTTCCATCATGTCGTTCCCGTCCGTCTCGGCGCCCACCCGGCTGCGCCTGCCCGACCTGCTGCACACCACCGACCGGTTCGCCGACGAGGTGTTGCACGGTGAGTTCGACCATCTGCTGCCGCCCGGCGGACCACCGCTCGACGGCCGCTGGTTCACCCGTCTGCACGCCGACTTCGAACTCGACGTCTGGCTGATCAGCTGGGTGCCGGGCCACACCACCGAACTGCACGACCACGGTGGCTCGCTCGGCGCGCTGACCGTGTTGTCCGGTGCCCTGCACGAATACCGTTGGGACGGTGTGCGATTGCGTCGCCGCAGCCTCGACGCCGGCGATCAGGCGGGTTTCCCGCTGGGCTGGGTGCACGACGTGGTGGGCGCGCAGGCCGGCACCACGCTCAGCGTGCACGCCTACTCGCCGCCGCTGACCGCGATGTCGTACTACGAGGTGAGCGAGCCCAGCACCCTGCGGCGAACCCGCACCGAACTCACCGACGAACCGGAAGGCCGGTGATCGCCGATGACTAGTCGCATCGATCGAGCGCTGGCGGCCGCACGGGCGCGGTTTCATCGGCTGCCCGCATCGGAGGTGCCCGCGGCGCTCAGTCGCGGGGCGATCCTGGTCGACATCCGCCCCGCGGCCCAGCGCACGGCCGAGGGCGAGGCGCCGGGTGCCCTGGTGGTCGAACGCAACGTGCTCGAGTGGCGCTGCGACCCGACCAGCGACGCGCGGCTGCCGCAGGCGGTCGGCGACGACGTCGAGTGGGTCGTGCTGTGCTCGCAGGGCTACACCTCAAGCCTGGCCGCCGCCGCGCTGGTGGACCTCGGCCTGCATCGGGCCACCGACGTCATCGGCGGGTACCGCGCGCTGGCGGACACCGGGGTGCTCGCCGCACTGGCGTGACTACTCCGGGGCCTGGACGATCCCGCGCAGCTTCTCGGTCTTCTCCGCGGTCCAACCGGGCGGCTGCAGCACCGCCGCCCACGCGTTGACGACGTCGCGCACATAGCGGTGACCGTGGCCGTCGGGCACGTCGATGGCCACCGCCATGTCGGCCGACACCTGCAGGAACGTCACCACCGGGATCCAGTTCATGTCCGGGGACACGTCGTATCCGCGTGGCTCGCGCAACCAGTCCGGCTCGGCGAACAACAGGTCCGGGTTCCACCAGGTGATCGGGTCGGAGGCGTGCTGCAGATAAACGATTCGCGGATTGCCCCAGGGCTGCTCGGGGCGGCCCAGGTTCTCGGGCCGCGCGGCGAACCGGATGTTGGCGCCGTCGTCGAAGATCGGCAACCACATCGGCGAACCCGCATCACGGTTCACCGTCATGTCGTCCCACATGGTGTTATTGAACGTCGGGCCGGAGAACAGCGCACCGTTGGTGCGGGCGATGATGTTGTTCGGGCTCAGGAACGGCGCCTCACCGCCGAAGGAACCGAGGCTCTCGCCGAACACCACGACCTTCGGCCGTTGCGCCTCCGGCATCGCCCGGACCCGTTCGTCGACGGCCTCGAAGAGGGCCTGGCCGGCCTGGCGGGCGTTCTCCTTGTCCACCAGGAACGACAGCCAGCTCGGCAGGAACGAGTACTGCATGGACACGATGGCGGAGTCGCCGTTGAACATGTACTCCAGCGCCGAGGCCTCGGCCTCGTTGATCCAGCCGGTGCCGGTCGTCGTCGCGACCGCGATCACCTTGCGTTTGAGGCCACCCGCGCGTTCCAGTTCGCGCGCGGCCAGTTCGGCGGTGGCCCGGATGCCGGGGGCCGAGTTCTTGCCGGCGTAGGCGCGGATCGGTTCGACGGCGGGCGTGCCGTTGAACTTCGTCAACTGCTCGACCTTCGGGCCACCGGCCACGAAGATGCGGCCCTGGTTCCCGAGCGTTTTCCAGCTGACCAGCGACCCGGGGCCGCCGGAGCGCAGCGGTGTGGTGGGTGCCGGGTTGTTCGGGTCCATCTCGTCGTTGACCGCGGCGAAGGACTTGTTCAGAAAGCTCATCGTGCCCTTGAGCACCACCCCGTTGAGCAGCGAGATGCTCAACGCGAGTAACAGGGCCACCACGACAACGAACGAAACCCGCGGCGGGGCAACGCGATTGAGCTGACGCACCAGATATCGGATCAACCTGCCGATCAGCTGTCCGATCTCGACGAACAGGAACAGCACGACGACGCCGATGATGGCGGCCTGCGGATAGTTGAACCACTTGAGCCGGGGAACGCCCATCAGGTCACGGACCTGGTCCTGCCAGACATGGAAGAAGTAGATCGAGAAGACCAGACCGATGGCGGCGGCGACGACCAACACCGCCCATGCCGTGCGCGGGGCCGGCGCGCTGGACGGCCGAGACAACATGAACCGCACCAGCCATACCGCGAACACGCCCAGCGCGTAACCGATCGCGCCGGCGGCGCCGCTGACCAGACCCTGGAACAGCGGGCCGCGCGGCAGCAGCGACGGGGTGAGCGACAGCCACAGGAAGACCATGCCGACCGCGGTACCGGTGAAGGTGTAGCGGCGTTGCCACCAGTCCCGCTTCGGCTCCGTCGGCTTGGTCGGCTCCGTCGGGGTCGGCGGGACGGATTCCTCGGTGGCCCGGCTTTCAGCGGCCTCGGCTTCGGTCACCCAAGCAGATTAGCGGTGGGTGAAGTTCGCAGGGCGCTTCTCGGTGAAGGCCGCCATCCCCTCGGTCTGGTCCTCGGTGGCGAACGACGAGTGAAACAGCCTGCGCTCGTAGAGCAGACCTTCGGTGAGCGTGGACTCGAACGCGCGGTTGACCGCCTCCTTGGCCATCCGCGCCGCCGAACGCGACATCTGCGAGATCGTCGTCGCGACGGCCCTGGCCTCGGTGAGCAGATCGTCGGCGGGCACCACCCGCGAGACCAGGCCACTGCGCTCCGCCTCCGCCGCGTCGATGTTGCGGCCGGTCAGGATCAGGTCCATCGCCTTGGCTTTGCCGATGGCCCGGGTGAGCCGCTGCGAGCCACCCATCCCGGGCAGCACGCCGAGCTTGATCTCGGGCTGGCCGAACTTCGCGGTGTCGGCGGCGATGATCAGGTCGCACATCATCGCCAGTTCGCAGCCCCCACCCAGGGCGTAGCCGGCGACCGCGGCGATGGTCGGGGTGCGCACGGCGGCGAACTTGCCCCAGGCCGCGAAGAAGTCGGCGTCGAACACCTCGGAGAACGACAGAGACGCCATCTCCTTGATGTCGGCGCCGGCGGCGAACGCCTTGGCGTTGCCGGTGATGACAATCGCCCCGATACCGGGGTCGGCGTCGAATTCGGCTGCCGCGGTGGTGACTTCGACCATCACCTGGGAGTTGAGCGCGTTGAGGGCCTGCGGCCGGTTCAGGGTGATGACGCCGACCCGGTCCTCGCGGTCGACCAGGATGGTTTCGTAACTCACTTGTCCTCCTCGAAGGTCAGGTCGGGATCGGCCGGGGCGAAGTAGTCCTCGACGTCCTGCCGCGTCACCGCGGCCAGCGATGGCGGGGACCACTTCGGGTTGCGGTCCTTGTCGATCACCTGGGCGCGGATCCCCTCGACTAGATCATGCGACCGCAGCGACGCGCATGAGGTCCGGTACTCCTGCACCAGCACGTCTTCGAGGCTGTCGAGTGTCGCGGCGCGGCGCAACGCTTCCAGGGCCACCGATACTGAGATCGGGGAGCGGCTCGTGATCAGGTCGGCCGCGTCGCCGGCCGCGGCTTCGTCCCGCTCGCGCAGGGCCGCGACGATGGCGCCGACGGTTTCGCCCGCATAGCACGCGTCGATCCAGGAGCGTTGTGCCACAAGCTGACTCGGCGGCGGTTCCTGCGCGAAGGCACCGACGGCGGCCTCCACGCCCTCGCCGACGACGGCGGCGGTGAAGGCCTCGAGCCGATCGCGTGGGACGTAGTGGTCGGCGAAGCCCATGGCGATGGCGTCGGCCGCGCCGAACGGCGCGCCGGTCAGTGCGGCGTGGTAGCCGAGCAGGCCGGGCGCCCGCGACAGGATGAAGGTGCCGCCGACGTCGGGGATGAACCCGATGCCCACCTCCGGCATCGCCATCTTGGTGGTCTCGGTGACGACCCGGACGCTGCCGTGCGCGCTCACCCCCACGCCGCCGCCCATCACGATGCCGTCCATCAGCGAGACGTAGGGCTTCGGGTAGCGGCCGATCTTGGCGTTGAGGCGGTACTCCTCGAACCAGAACGCCCGGGCGTCGGCGCCACCGGCCCGGGCGCTGTCGTAGACGTCGACGATGTCGCCGCCGGCGCACAGACCCCGCTCACCGGCGCCGTTGAGCACCACCGCGGTGATCGCCGAATCGTGCGCCCACTCGGTGAGCACCCGGTCCAGGACGGTCACCATGGTGTGGTTCAGCGAGTTGATGGCCTTCGGCCGGTTGAGCGTCGCCAGGCCCACGCCACCGTGGACCCGGGTCAGGACTTCGTCGGTATCAGCCGTCACAGGGGTCGGTCCTCCGTCGAGTAAAAACTTGGACGTCCTAGTTTTACCAGCACCGACGGCATCCCGGCCCACCGGCCACCCACCGCGGGTAGGGTCTGGCACGACGGCGCGCGCCGTCCGAGCGATATCCGGAAAAGATTGTGGATTTCCTGGGAACCGGTCCGGGCGCTCGAACGTTGACGGTGTGTTCACTCGACATTTCTCCGAGAGGATCTGACGGTGCGGGAGACCAGTAACCCCGTGTTTCGCTCGCTGCCCAAGCAGCAGGGCGGATACGCGCAATTCGGTTCCGGCGTAGCCGGCGCCCAGCAGGTGGCCTACCAGACCGAGGCCTACGGCTACCCGCCGCAGACCGGGGTCTCGCGGCCGAAGACGGTGGACGATGTCGTCACCAAGACCGGCATCACCCTGGCCCGGCTGTCCGCCGTGGCGGTCGGCGCCTGGTGCCTGGTGTCGGCCAAGATCGCGCGGGCCAGGCCGTTCACCCTGGTGGGTGCCCTCGGCGGGTTGGCGCTGGTGCTGGTGGCCACCTTCGGCCGCAAGCAGGACAACCCGGCGATCGTGCTGAGCTACGCCGCACTCGAGGGCCTGTTCCTCGGGGCGGTCTCGTTCGTGATGGCCAACTTCACCGTCTCCGGCGCCAACGCCGGTGCGCTGATCGGCCAGGCCGTGCTGGGCACCGTCGGCGTGTTCGCCGGCATGCTGATCGTCTACAAGACCGGCGCCATCCGCGTCACCCCGAAGTTCACCCGGATGCTGGTGGCCGGGATGGTCGGTGCCCTGGTCCTGATGCTGGGCAACTTCGTCATCTCGATGTTCGGCTCGCACGACGGTGGCCCGCTGCGCAACGGCGGCACGTTGGCGATTGTGTTCTCCCTGGTGATGATCGCGATCGCGGCGTTCAGCTTCCTGCTCGACTTCGATGCCGCCGACCAGATGATCCGTGCCGGTGCGCCGGAGAAGGCCGCCTGGGGTGTCGCCCTCGGCCTGACCGTCACGCTGGTGTGGCTGTACCTGGAGATCCTGCGGCTGCTGAGTTACTTCCAACAGCGCTAGCCGTAGTGACGACGAAGCCCCGGCCATCACGGCCGGGGCTTCGTCGTATGCGTTGAGTCAGAAGCCACGCAGGAGTCCACTCGCACTTCCGGTGCGAGAGTTCTGACTCAACGGGAAGGTCAGCTGAGCCGCTCGACGACCATCGCCATGCCCTGCCCGCCGCCGACGCACATGGTCTCGACCCCGAAGGTC
>CAZHUU010000051.1:5510-30539 GCA_964535335.1 uncultured Mycobacterium sp. | reverse complement strand
AGATCATCAACGTCGAGAAGGCCCGCATCGACCGGGTGCTGAAGAACACCGAGGTCCAGGCCATCATCACCGCCCTGGGCACCGGCATCCACGACGAGTTCGATCTGGACAAGTTGCGGTATCACAAGATCGTGCTGATGGCCGACGCCGACGTGGACGGTCAACACATTTCGACGCTGCTGCTCACCCTGCTGTTCCGCTTCATGAAGCCGCTGATCGAGGCCGGCCATGTCTTCCTGGCGCAGCCGCCGCTGTACAAGCTGAAGTGGCAGCGCGCCGAACACGAGTTCGCCTACTCCGACCGCGAACGGGACGGTCTGCTCGAGGCGGGCCGCAAGGCGGGCAAGAAGATCAACGCCGATGACGGCATCCAGCGCTACAAGGGTCTGGGCGAGATGAACGCCAAGGAACTGTGGGAGACCACGATGGATCCCTCGGTGCGGGTGCTGCGGCAGGTCACCCTCGACGACGGCGCCGCGGCCGACGAACTGTTCTCCATTCTGATGGGCGAGGACGTCGAGGCCCGGCGCAGCTTCATCACCCGTAATGCCAAAGACGTTCGCTTCCTTGACGTTTAGTGAGGATGTCCAGTGACGACGTTCAGCGACATTCGGCCCGCATCCTAGGGACAAGAGGATCAGATGACTGACACCACGTTGCCGCCCGGCGACGCCGCCGGAGACCGCATCGAACCGGTCGACATTCAGCAGGAGATGCAGCGCAGCTACATCGACTACGCGATGAGCGTGATCGTCGGCCGCGCGTTGCCGGAGGTGCGCGACGGCCTCAAGCCGGTGCACCGCCGGGTGCTCTACGCCATGTACGACTCCGGGTTCCGGCCCGACCGCAGCCACGCCAAGTCGGCCCGCTCGGTCGCCGAGACGATGGGTAACTACCACCCGCACGGCGACGCCTCCATCTACGACACCCTGGTCCGGATGGCCCAGCCGTGGTCGCTGCGCTACCCACTGGTGGACGGTCAGGGCAACTTCGGCTCGCCGGGCAACGACCCGCCGGCCGCCATGCGCTACTGCGTCACGGGTGACGCACTGGTCCGTCTGCCGCTCGGACAAACCGTGCGGATCCGGGACATCGCACCTTCGAAGCCGAACACGGACACGGTCATCGACCTCAAGGTGCTGGATCGGCACGGCAACCCGGTTGCGGCCGACCGCCTATTCCATTCCGGCGAGCACCAGACCTACACCGTGTCGACCACCGAGGGCTTCACCGTGACGGGCACGGAGAACCATCCGCTGCTCTGCCTCGTCGACCTTGGTGGGGTGCCCACACTGCTGTGGAAGCTCATCGAGGAGATCCAAGCCGGCGACTGCGTCGTACTGCAGCGGACGCCAGCAGCGGAAATCGGATGCGCTGACTGGGAAGACACCCTGACCGGACTTTTGCTGGGTGCGTTCATCAGCGAAGGGTTCGTCAGCCAGAGGCGGGCGGGGTTCAACAACCTCGACCGGGATTACTTCAATAACGTGGTAGCGGCGTACGACGCTGTGGTCGGCGGTCCCCGGTACGTGTCGGAGCGAACAATCGCGTCAGGTTCCACGTTGCTCGAGCTCGACATTCACAACCTGGCGGCACTCGCATCGAGTCCGCTTGCCGAACTGGTGGGTCAGCGGTCGGCGGCCAAGGTGGTACCCGATCGTATCTGGAACGCGTCGGCGCCGGTGAAACGGACGTTCTTACGGGCACTGTTCGAAGGCGACGGGTCATGTTCGGCCTTGCCGCGCAACACCGTTCAGATCTCGTATTCGACCCGAAGTGGCAGACTGGCGAAGGACGTCCAGCAGTTGTTGCTGGAATTCGGCGTCGTTTCGCGGCGGTACCTCCACGCCACCGGCGAGCACAAGGTCGTGATCACCAACCGCGGGCATGCCGAAGCGTTCGCCACGCAGATCGGATTCGGCGGCGCCAAACAGCAGAAGCTCCTCGCAATCTTGCGGGACCTGCCCGAAGTGGCAGCTGGTCGGGACGGAGACCACGTTCCGGGGTTGGCGGACTTCATCCGAGCACAGAGCGGAGGACGCTGGACCGATAAGGAATGGCTGCGTAAGCACAACATCGACCGCTTGGCGCGTTGGCGTCGTTCGGGCGCGGAAATTCTCGAACACATCGCCGACCCCGATGTGCGCGCCATCGCATCGGAGCTGACCGACGGCCGCTTCTACTACGCCACCGTGGCGTCCGTCGTCGAGGCCGGCGTCGAGCCGGTGTACAGCCTGCGGGTGCAGACAGATGATCACTCGTTCATCACAAACGGCTTCGTCAGCCATAACACCGAGGCGCGCCTGACCCCGCTGGCGATGGAGATGCTGCGTGAAATCGACGAGGAGACAGTCGATTTCATCCCGAACTACGACGGCCGGGTGCAGGAGCCGACGGTCCTGCCGAGCCGATTCCCCAACCTGCTGGCCAACGGCTCCGGCGGTATCGCGGTCGGCATGGCCACCAACATCCCGCCGCACAACCTGCGCGAGCTGGCCGAGGCCGTGTACTGGTGCCTGGAGAACCATGAGGCCGACGAGGAAGCCACCCTCGAAGCGGTCATCGAACGGGTCAAGGGCCCCGACTTCCCCACCTCTGGCCTCATCGTCGGCAACCAGGGCATCCTCGACGCCTACCGGACCGGGCGCGGCTCGATCCGGATGCGCGGCGTGGTCGAGATCGAAGAGGACAGCCGCGGCCGCACCGGCATCGTCATCACCGAGCTGCCGTACCAGGTCAACCACGACAACTTCATCACCTCGATCGCCGAGCAAGTCCGCGACGGCAAGCTGGCCGGCATCTCCAACATCGAGGACCAGTCCAGTGACCGGGTGGGCCTGCGCATCGTCGTGGAGATCAAGCGCGACGCCGTGGCCAAGGTGGTGCTGAACAACCTCTACAAGCACACCCAGCTGCAGACCAGCTTCGGCGCGAACATGCTGTCCATCGTCGACGGGGTGCCGCGCACCCTGCGCCTCGACCAGATGATCCGCTACTACGTCAATCATCAACTCGACGTCATCGTTCGGCGGACCACCTACCGGCTACGCAAGGCCAACGAGCGGGCCCACATCCTGCGCGGTCTGGTCAAGGCACTCGACGCCCTCGACGAGGTGATCGCGCTGATCCGGGCGTCGGAGACCGTGGATATCGCCCGCGCCGGCCTGATCGAGTTGCTCGACATCGACGAGATCCAGGCCCAGGCCATCCTGGACATGCAGCTGCGCCGGCTCGCGGCCCTGGAACGCCAGAAGATCATCGACGACCTGGCCAAGATCGAGGCCGAGATCGCCGACCTCGAGGACATCCTGGCCAAGCCGGAACGGCAGCGCATCATCGTGCGCGACGAGCTCAAGGAGATCGTCGAGAAGCACGGCGACGACCGGCGTTCCCGCATCGTGGCCGCCGACGGCGAGGTGTCCGACGAGGATCTGATCGCCCGCGAGGACGTGGTCGTCACGATCACCGAGACCGGCTACGCCAAGCGCACCAAGACCGACCTGTACCGCAGCCAGCGACGGGGCGGAAAGGGCGTACAGGGCGCGGCGCTCAAGCAGGACGACATCGTGCGGCACTTCTTCGTGTGCTCGACGCACGACTGGATCCTGTTCTTCACCACGCAGGGCCGGGTGTATCGGGCCAAGGCCTACGACCTGCCCGAGGCCCTGCGCAATGCCCGGGGTCAGCACGTGGCCAACCTGCTGGCGTTCCAGCCCGAGGAGCGCATCGCCCAGGTCATCCAGATCAAGAGCTACGAGGATGCGCCCTACCTGGTGCTGGCCACCCGCAACGGGCTGGTGAAGAAGTCGAAGCTGTCCGACTTCGACTCCAACCGCTCGGGCGGCATCGTGGCGATCAACCTGCGCGACGGCGACGAACTGGTCGGCGCCGTGCTGTGCTCGGCCGAGGAGGATCTGCTGCTGGTCAGCGCCAACGGCCAGTCCATCCGGTTCTCGGCCACCGACGAGGCGCTGCGGCCGATGGGCCGGGCGACCTCCGGGGTGCAGGGCATGCGGTTCAACGCCGACGACCAGCTGCTCAGCCTCAACGTGGTCCGGGAAGGCACATACCTGCTGGTCGCGACGGCCGGCGGGTACTCCAAGCGGACCGCGATCGAGGAGTACACCCCCCAGGGACGCGGCGGCAAGGGCATCCTCACCATCCAGTACGACCGCCGCCGTGGCAGTCTGGTCGGCGCATTGATCGTGGATGACGACAGCGAGGTGTTCGCCATCACCTCGGGCGGCGGTGTCATCCGCACCGCGGCCCGCCAGGTCCGCAAGGCCGGACGCCAGACCAAGGGCGTTCGCTTGATGAACCTGGGCGAGGGCGACACACTGTTAGCCATTGCCCGGAACGCCGAGGAACAGGAGAGCGCGGACGAGGCGTCCGACGCGGACACTGAACCCGACGCAACGTAGCGTGGCTGCGGGCGACAGGTAAGGAGTGGTGGTGAGCTCACCGAACGAACCGGGTCAACCCGGCCCGGGTGACGGTCCGGCGACCGGCAACGGCTCGGTCGAGCGGGGCGAAGCCCGCCCGGCATCGGCCGCCGGCGCCCCGTCCGGCGATGTCCCGCCCTGGCAGCGGGGCGCCGCCCGGTCCCGTACCGGTGCGGTGCCGCCGCGGCCGACCGAGGCCCCGGCCCGCCCGGAGGGGCGTCCCGCCACTGCCCAGACCCCGGCGTCGAGCATCGAGGCCCGGGTCAACCGGTTCATCACCGGTACCGCCGCCCCCGACCTGAGTTCGGGGGCGCCGGCGGCCCAGCGCAAGGAACCCGAGGTGCCCGCCCGGCCAGCGGAGCCGCGGGCCGAGGTCGCTCGCACCGAGGTGGCCCGCACGGACGTGGCGCGCACGGAGGTGGCCCGCACCGATGCGGCGTACGCCAGCGAGTTGCCGGACCTGTCCGGCCCCAAGCCGCCGCAGCCGCGCAAGGCTGCCGCCGAGCAGCCGAGCCGGCCGGCCGCCCCCCGGGTGCAGGTGTCGAAGGCGGGCGGGCCGGTCCGGGCCACCATGCAGATCCGCCACATCGATCCGTGGAGCGCACTGAAGGTGTCGTTGCTGCTGAGCGTGGCGCTGTTCTTCGTCTGGATGATCGCGGTGGCGTTCCTCTACCTGGTGCTCGGCGGCATGGGCGTGTGGAGCAAGCTGAACAGCAATGTCGGTGACCTGCTGACCAGCACCAGCGGTGGCGGGGGTGAGCTGGTCTCCAGTGGCACCATCTTCGGCGGCGCGGCCCTGATCGGTCTGGTGAACATCGTGTTGCTGACGGCGATGGCCACCATCGGTACGTTCATCTACAACCTCAGCACCGACATCGTCGGCGGCGTCGAAGTCACCCTGGCCGACCGCGACTAGGGGCCGTCGCCGGTTTGGGTGCAGTGCGCCAGGTGCGGTAATCTCGTCGCTCGGCCGTATGCGAATACGGGCCTATAGCTCAGGCGGTTAGAGCGCTTCGCTGATAACGAAGAGGTCGGAGGTTCGAGTCCTCCTAGGCCCACGATGTCCAGGTTGACGGGCAAGGCACCCGTGCGGTACACGCTGCTGTTGGCGGTTCTCACGGCGGCCGCGGTGCTGGTCCAAACCCGTCGGCGTGGCGAGGTCTGGCACACCCTGCGCGACCGTGCCTGACACGGGGCCTTAGCTCAGTTGGTAGAGCGCTGCCTTTGCAAGGCAGATGTCAGGAGTTCGAATCTCCTAGGCTCCACAACTTCTGCCGTTGAACGGCACTCCACCGTTGATCAAGTGACCAAGTACCCCTGTCGTACCGGTCTTTGCTGCATACCCTGAACCCCGGGACGGTGCTGTCGCCGTCAAGTATCGGACATGGGGCGGCCAATGGTGTCGGTGGACAACATCCTCAAACCCGTCCGTTCCGCGGGCGGCTTCTACTCACTGGCAATGGACACCGCGGTCGCGATGTTCACCCGGCGGCTGGCCTGGCGCGAGTTCGTCCTGCAGACCTGGTTCGTGGCCCGGGTGGCGATCCTGCCGACATTGCTGCTGGCCATTCCGTTCACCGTCCTGGTGGTCTTCACGCTCAACGTCCTGTTGCACGAGTTCGGTGCGGCCGACTTCTCCGGTACCGGTGCCGCCAACGCGTCGGTCACCGAGATCGGGCCGATTGTCACGGTCCTCGTGGTCGCCGGTACCGGCGCCACCGCGATGTGCGCCGACCTCGGTGCCCGCACGATCCGTGACGAACTCGACGCGCTGCGGGTGATGGGCGTCGACCCGGTGCATCGCCTGGTGGTGCCGCGGGTGCTGGCCGCCACCCTCGTCGCCGTGTCCCTGGTGTCGTTGGTGAGCTTTGTCGGACTGGCCGGATCCTTCGTCTTCGCGGTCTTCGTCCAGCACGTCACCCCCGGGGCCTTCGCCGCCGGCCTGACCCTGTTCACCGGACTTCCGGACATCATCCTGGGTCTGGTGAAGGGCGCGCTGTTCGGTGTCTCGGCCGCTCTGATCGCCTGCTACAAGGGGATGTCGGTGCGCAAGGGGCCGCAGGGTGTCGGCAACGCCGTCAACGAGACCGTCGTTTACTCGTTCATCGCCCTGTTCGTCATCAACGTCGTCGCGACGGCTGTCTACTACACGAGTGCCAAGTGAGCAGTCAGACTGCCGAACAACAGCATTCGGCTACGCCGCCAGTGATCAAGAGCGTCGTCGGCGGTTGGAACCGCGTCGGCGCGCAGATCAAGTTCAACGTCAGGTCGGTGCGTGAGATCGGGATCGCGGTGATGCACTACCGCACCGAGATCCTGCGCCTCATCGCCCAGATGAGCCTGGGTACAGGCGCTTTGGCGCTGATCGGCGGCACGGTCGCCGTCGTCGGGTTCATGACGCTGACCACCGGCGCGGTGATCGCCGTGCAGGGTTACAACGAACTCTCGGGTATCGGCGTCGAGGCCATGACGGGCTTCATCTCCGCGTACGTCAACGTGCGAATCATCTCCCCCGCCGTCGCCGGGATCGGTCTGGCTGCGACGATCGGCGCGGGCGCCACAGCGCAACTAGGCGCCATGCGCATCGCCGACGAGATCGACGCGCTGGAGGTGATGGCCGTTCGATCGGTCGCCTACCTGGTGTCCACGCGTGTCATCGCCGGGGTTGTGGTGGTGATCCCGCTGTACTGCGTCGCGATGGTCTGCGCCTTTCTTGCCGCGCGGTTCGGCACCACCGGCTTCTACCATCAGTCCACCGGGGTCTACGACCACTACTTCAACACCTTCCTGAATTCGAGCGATCTGTTGTGGTCGTTCTTCACCGTGGTGTTGATGGGGGTCGCCGTGATGCTCGTGCACACCTACTACGGCTACACCGCCACCGGCGGCCCGGCTGGAGTCGGTGCGGCAGTGGGCCGTTCGGTACGCACCTCGCTGATCGTGCTGGTATTGCTGCTGCTGGTCATCGCCCTGTCCATCTACGGTCAATCCGGCAACTTCCACCTCTCCGGGTAACCACGATGTCCGAGCAGAAGGACGAAGGGTTACACCCGGCTTGGTGGACGCTGATCTTCCTGGTCGCCACCGTCGCCACCATCGTGTTGACCACGACGCTGTTCTCCGGATCGTTGCGTAGCTACGTGCCGGTGACCCTGACCGCCGATCGCGCCGGGCTGGTGATGGATCGCGGGGCGAAGGTCAAGCTGCGCGGGGTGCAGATCGGGCGGGTCGGAAAGGTGAGCGGCAACGGGGACCAGGTCGACATCCAACTCGACATCGAGCCGGATCAGATGAGATTCATTCCGGCCAACGTCGGCGCGCGGATCCGGGCCGGCACCCTGTTCAGCGCAAAGTTCGTCGAACTGGTCTATCCGGAGGACCCGAGCCCGCAGCGCCTCAGCTCCGGCGCGGTGATCAGCTCCGACAACGTCAGCACCGAGATCAACACGTTATTCCGCGACGTCGCCGACATCCTCAAACAGGTCGACCCCGCCAAGGTCCAGGCCACGTTGTCGGCGCTGGCCGAAGGGCTGCGCGGGCATGGCGAGGTCATCGGTCAGACCATCTCCGACACCAATGTGGTGCTCGAGCAGATCAACGCCCGCGCCGGCACCATCGCCGCGGACCGGCACGCGATTCGCCGGATCACCGACACGTACACGGCTGCGGCACCGGACATTCTGATCGCCCTCGGCGGAGTGGCCACCACCAGCGCCACCATCGGTGACAACGCGGCCACACTCGACGCACTGCTCAGTGGTCTGGTCGGACTCGCGCGTGGTGGTATCGACCTGCTGGGGGCAAGCCAGCCCGACCTGACGCGATCCGTCAGCCTGTTCGAGTCCACTTCGCGACTGCTGTTCAAGTACAACCCCACCTTCACCTGCACCCTGGTCGGGGCCAAGACAGCACTCGACACCGGTTACCTGAACGCGATGGGCGGCGCGAACCACAAGTCGATAATCCTCGACAGCACACTGCTGTTCGGACCGGATCCTTACCGCTACCCGCAGAACCTGCCGGTGATCGGCGCCAAGGGTGGCCCCGGCGGTGCACCCGGCTGCGGCTCGCTGCCCGACGTCGCTGCCAATTGGCCGGTGCGCCAGCTGATCACCAACACCGGCTGGGGGACCGGCCTGGACATCAGGCCGAACCCCGGCATCGGCTTCCCGGGCTACGCCGACTACTTCCCCGTCACCCGCGCCATCCCGGAACCGCCCAGCGTCCGCTACCCGGGCGGCCCGGCACCGGGGCCCATCCCGTATCCCGCCGCACCGGCGTACGGCGCGCAGCTCTACGCCCCCGACGGCACCCCGCTGTGGCCGGGCCTGCCGGCCGCGCCGCCGCCCGGAGCTCCGCGCGATCAGGGCCCACCCCCGCCGGGCTCCGAACCTTTCGTCGTGCCCGTCCCCGCCCAGATGCAACCCACTCCGACCCCGCCGCTGCCCGCCGCGGTGACGCCGGCGCCGTGATGAGCCGCACATGAGAGAGAACCTGCCCGGTGCGATCGCGCGCGTTACCGCGTTCCTGGTTGTCTGTGGGCTCGGTCTCCTCGCCATGCTGGCGATCTTCGCCCAGTTGCGCTTCGCGGACGAAAAGATCTACACCGCAGAGTTCCACACCGTCTCCGGACTGGAGAACGGCAATTTCGTCCGCATCGCCGGAGTCGAGGTCGGCAAGGTGCGCAACATCAGAGTCCGCGATGACGGAATCGCCCTGGTGGAGTTCGGCACCGACCCCTCGGTGGTGTTGACCGAAGGCAGCAGGGCGGTCATCCGCTACCGCAATCTGATCGGCGAGCGATACCTTGCGCTCGAGGAAGGCGCCGGCAGTACCCGTGAGCTATCGTCCGGCGGCACCATCCCGCTGGCGCGCACCGCCCCGGCGCTGGACCTCGACGCCCTCCTCGGCGGCTTCCGGCCGCTGTTCCGCGCGCTCGATCCCCAGCAGGTCAACACGCTGTCCGACCAGCTGGTCGCCGCGCTCCAGGGCGAAGGACCAACGATCACAACATTTCTCGCCCAGACCGCGGCCGTCACCAATACCCTTGCCGACCGCGACCAATTGATCGGACAGGTCATCGGCAACCTCAAGACCGTCATGGGATCGCTCGGCGACCAGAGTTCACAGTTCGCCGACGCGGTCGACTCGCTGTCCACCGCGCTCGCCACTGTCGCCGACCGCAAGCAGGACCTGCGCAACGGCATCGTTTACGCCAACGCCGCGGCGGCCTCGATCGGCGAGCTCCTCCTCGCCGGTCGGGCGCCTCTGGTGAAGGTGGTTCACGAGGCCGACCGCACCGCCGACGCGGTCCTGGCCGACCGCGACTACTTCGACCGGTTCCTCGAGACCCTGCCCGACACCTACCGGATGCTCAACCGCCAGGGGCTCTACGGCGACTTCTTCAGCTTCTATCTGTGTGATCTGATCCTGAAGCTGAACGGCAAAGGCGGACAACCGGTGTACGTCAAGGTCGCCGGGCAGGACACCGGGCGGTGCACGCCGCGATGAAGACCTTCGCTGAACGCAACCAGATCGTGATGGGCTTGCTGGGAGTGGCCGTCACCCTGGCGGTGGTCCTCGCGGCACTGAACTACGGCAAGCTGCCGTTCATCAAGTCCACCCATCAGTACTCGGCGTACTTCGCCGAGGCCGGCGGGCTGCTGACCGGGGCACCGGTGCAGGTATCGGGATTCAGAGCAGGCAAGGTCAACAGCATCGTCCTCGACGGCCCGCGCGTCCTGGTCACTTTCGAGGTCGACAAGGGCATCCGCCTAGGCGAGCGAACCGAGGCGGCGATCAAGACGAAAAGCATTCTGGGTGCGAAGATTCTGGAGCTCACGACGATCGGCGAGGGCAGACTCTCCGGGCCGATCCCGCTCGACCGCACCACGTCGCCCTACCAGCTACCCGACGCTCTCGGCGATCTCACCACCACCATCAGCGGCCTCGACATCGACCGGTTGTCGGACTCCTGGAAGGTGCTGGCCGACGAATTCGCCGATACCCCTCCGGTTCTCAAGGTAGCGCTGCAGGGTGTGGCGCGCTTTGCGCAGACGATCGATCACCGCGATGGCGAACTGCGCAAGCTCCTCACCGATGCCAACAGTGTGACCACGGTGCTCGCCGACCGCAGCGACGCCATCGTGACAATGCTCACCGACAGCAACACCCTGCTCGCCGAACTGACCGGCCAGGGACGCGCGCTCGACGAGATAGCCGGGAACATCACCGCGATGAGCCGCCAGATCAGGGGCCTCATTGCCGAGAACAGGCAGACCCTGAAACCCGCGTTGGACAAGCTCGACCAGCTGCTCACGATCGTCGATCAGCGCAAGGAGCGAATCGCCGAGGCGATCAAGGGCTTCAACCGGTACGCGATGTCCTCGGGCGAGTCGATGGCGGCCGGGCCGTTCTTCAAGTTCTACATCGCCAACCTGCTGCCCGGCCAGTTCATCCAGCCGTTCGTCGACGCCGCGTTCTCCGATCTCGGTCTGGACCCCGCCGTTCTGTCGCCCGCACAGCGCACCGATCCGCAGACCGGCCAGCCCGGTACTCCGCCGCTACCGGTGCCCTACCCGCGCACCGGACAGGGCGGCGAGCCGCGGCTGAGCCTGCCCGACGCGATCACCGGCAATCCCGGTGACGCGCGGTACCCCTATCGCGAGCCCCTGCCCGCCCCGGCGCCGGGCGGACCACCGCCGGGACCTCCAACCGATCCGTCCCCCGCCCCGCCACCGACACCGATCCTGGTGCCCGGGCCCGCGCCGGACGGAGCGGCCCGATGACCAAGCGCGCCAACATTCGCCTGGGCCTGGGTGCCGTCCTGACCCTGCTCGCGGTGCTCGCTACCACGGTGCTGCTGCATACCGCCGGGACCGCGGGCCGCCACACCGTCGTCGCCTACTTCAGCAATAGCAACGGCATCTTCGTCGGCGACGAGGTGCGCATCCTCGGGGTACCGGTCGGCAAGATCGAGCGCATCGAACCACAGACCAAACGGGTGAAGATCACCTTCTGGTACGACGGGAAGTACCCGGTACCCGCCACCGCCAAGGCGGCGATCCTGTCCCCCGCCATCGTCACCGCGCGCATAATCCAGCTCACTCCCGCCTACACCGGCGGAGACCAGATGCAGTCCGGGGCAGTGATCCCCGAGGAGCGCACCGCGGTGCCCATCGAATGGGACGACCTGCGCCAACAGCTCGAGCGGCTCACCCACCTGCTGCGGCCTGACCAACCCGGTGGCCTGAGTACGCTGGGATCGGTCGTACACACCGCTGCCGAGACGTTGCAGGGACAGGGCCTGAACATCAGGGAGACCATTCTCAAGCTTTCCCAGGCGGTTTCGATCCTCGGCGACCACAGTGCGGATCTGTTCGGCACCATGAGGAACTTGTCGGTCCTGGTCGCGGCACTCCAGGACAGCGGCGATCTGATGCGGCAACTGAACGGCAATCTCGCCACGGCGACCGGGCTACTGGCCAACGACCCCGGCGAGATCGGCGACGCCGTGGGCGCGTTGGCCGCGGTGGTGGCCGAGGTGCGCACTTTCGTCGCCGACAACCGCGACTCGCTGGGCAGCACGGCGGACAAACTCGCCTCGGTCTCCACGGCTCTGACCGCCAGCCTCGACGACATCAAGCAGACCCTGCACATCGCGCCGAACGAACTGCAGAATCTGATGAACATCTACCAGCCGGCACAGGGCACCCTCGGGGGGGCCTACGCCTTCAACAACTTCGCCGACCCCATCACGTTCCTGTGCGGGGCGATTCAGGCCGCATCGCGGCTGGGTGCCGAACAGTCGGCCAAGCTGTGTGTGCAGTACCTGGCACCCATCGTGAAGAACCGCCAGTACAACTTCCCACCACTGGGCGAGAACCTGATCGTGGGTGCGGCCGCACGCCCCAACGAGGTCACCTACAGCGAGGACTGGATGCGCCCGGACTACGTGCCCCCAGCAGGTCCGAATGAGGCTGCAGCACAGGGCACCCCGCCGCTGGCCGCCGAGGTGCAGCGTACCGACCCGGCCGAGGGCCTCGCCGGCATGATGATGCCGGGGCAGGGGGGTTGATGGCGACGAGACTCCGGTACCGAGCCGTCGTCGCGGCGTGCGCCGCGCTGACGGCGTCGGGCTGCGGCTGGCACGGGCTGAACTCGCTGCCGCTGCCCGGTACGGCGGGCCGCGGCCCGGGCTCCTACACCATCCAGGCGCAGCTTCCCGACGTGCGCACCATCGAACCCAACTCCCGGGTTCAGGTGGATGACGTCACCGTCGGCACCGTCACGAAGATCGAACGGCAGGGTTGGCATGCGCTACTGACCATGCGCATCAACGGCGACGTGGACCTGCCGGCCAACGCGACCGCGACAGTCGGCCAGAGCGGACTGCTGGGTTCGCTGCACGTCGAGCTGGCACCAGCGACCGGGGTGGCGCCGCAGGGAAAGCTCCAGAACGGTGCGGTGATCCCGCTGTCGTCGGCCGGTTTCTACCCGTCCAGCGAGCAGGTGCTCGCCGCGCTCGCGTTGCTGCTCAACGGCGGTGGCATCGGGCAGGTGCAGGACATCACCCAGTCACTGAGCACCGCGCTGGCGGGCCGCGAGCAGGACCTGCGCAGCCTCATCCACCAGCTGGACACCTTCACCCGCTACGTCAACGACCAGTCGGCCGACATCATCGCCACCGCCGAGAGTTTGAACTCGCTGGCCGGCAAGTTCGCCGAGCAGAGACCCCTCGTGGACAGGGCGCTCAAGACCATCCCCGACGCGCTGAAAGTGATCAGCGACCAACGGCAGACCCTGGTCGACGCACTCGATCAGCTCGGCAAGTTCAGCGCGCTGGTGGCCGACTCCACGAACCAGACGAAAGACGCCCTAGTGCAGGAACTCACCGACCTGGGCCCGGTCCTGCAGTCACTGGCCGATGCCGGCCCGGCGCTGACCCGCGCGTTGGGTCTGTTCGCCACCTACCCGTTCCCCACCGACAACGTCGGCGTCTGGCAGCGGGGCGACTTCGCGAACCTGACCGCTGTCATCGACCTCACGCTCAGCCGTCTCGACGCGTCCTTCCTCACCGGCACCCGGTGGGAAGGCAACCTCACCGAACTGGAACTGCAGTGGGGCCGCACCATAGGTCAGCTCCCGAGCCCGTACACCAGCGGCAATCCGCTTGTCGCGCCATACCATTGGGACCAGGGACGCTGACATGCCACCGCTGAGTATGCGCATCCGAATCCAGCTGATCGTTTTCGCGCTCGTCACCGCGGTCGGTGTGGCGGCGATGAGCTTCGGATACATCCGGCTGCCGGCGATGTTCGGCATCGGGCGCTACCAGGTGACGGTGGAACTGCCGCAGACAGCGGGTGTCTACCCGGGCGGCAACGTCACCTTCCGCGGCGCGGAGGTCGGCCGGATCAAGGACGTGCGTCTGACCGACACCGGTGTGGCCGCGGTGCTGTCGCTGAAGTCCGGCATCGCGATTCCGTCCGATCTGGACGCGCAGGTACACAGCCAGTCCGCCGTCGGTGAGCAGTACATCACCCTGCTACCCCGCCGGGATTCGCTGCCACTGCACGACGGCGACGTGATCCCCGCCGACCGCACCACGGTCCCGCCGGACTTCGATGCGGTGCTCGACTCGCTCAACGCCGGACTGAAGACGATCCCGCACGACGACCTCAAGACGATGGTCGACGAGTCCTACACCGCCGTCGGCGGATTGGGCCCCGAGCTGTCCCGGCTGGTCACCGGCGGCGGTGAGCTGGCCGCCGGCGCCCGTAGGAACCTCGGCCCGCTCCTGACGCTGATCGACCAGTCCAAGCCCGTCCTGGACGCACAAGCCGACTCCTCCGACGCGGTCCAGGCGTGGGCCGCCCGCCTGGCGACCATCAGCACGCAGTTGAAGGACAACGACCCCGCGCTGCGAGATCTCATGCAACAGGGCGGCCCGGCCGTCGAGCAGGTGCACCTGCTGTTGGCCCGGGTGCGACCGACCGTGCCGGTGATCGTCGCCAACCTGGCCAGCGTGGCGCAGGTGACGGTGACCTATCAGCCCGGCCTCGAGCAGCTGCTCGTGCTGGCGCCGCAGGCGGCCGCCGTCGCCCAGGCGATCAACCTGGCCAACCGCAACGTCACGACCCCCTACCCCGGCGCTTACATGAGTTTCAACCTCAGCCTCAACCAGCCGCCGCCGTGCACCACCGGCTTCCTGCCCGCCCAGCAACAGCGCGTCCCGGCGCTGGAAGACGCCCCCGAGCGGCCGGGCGGTGACCTGTATTGCCGGGTGCCGCAGGACTCGCCGCTGAGTGTGCGCGGGGCGCGCAACGTTCCCTGCATCACCCGCCCCGGCAAGCGTGCGCCGACGGTCGAGATGTGCGAAAGCGACCAGAACTACGTCCCACTCAACGACGGCTACAACTGGAAGGGCGACCCGAACGCCACCCTTTCCGGACAGCCGGTGCCGCAACCGCCGCCGATCTCCGGCGCGCAGTACGACCCGGCGACCGGCCGTTTCCTCGGACCCGACGGGCAGGCTTACACCCGGACCGACCTCGCCCCGGGCTCGGCAGAACCGCGCAGCTGGCAGTCGATGTTGTTGCCGGGCAGCTGATTTCGGCTAGATCTTCGGCGCTACCTCGACGCTGGGCGGCAGGGCCGAGGGTTCCGGCTGCGCCGAGCGTCGCACGATGGTGAACGCGACCGCGCCGCCGACCACCGTGGCCACGCCGAGGGCACCGAAGATCGCCAGCCGCCGCCGGCGTCGGTGCTGGGCCTTGCGGGCTTCCTGCAGCGCCTGCGGTAGGCCCGAGACCACCTGCTGCACGGCGGACGCCTCGCGCGCCAGGCCGTCCTGCGCCTCCGCCAGCCGCCGGGCCACCTGGGCCTTCTGGTAGCGCTGGCGCAGCCGCGCCGCGGTGGACTCGGCGGAATGCACGCCGATACCAACGACGCCGCGGGTCACGTCGACGGGGCCGACGGCGGTGTAGCGAAGCCCCCGGGTCAGGCGCTCGCGTGATGTCAGCCGGGGTTCGGTCTTGCGGCCCATCGGTTACCTCCCTGCCGTGGCGGTCCTGGTCGACGCCTGGGTCGACCTGGAGTCAACACTGCCATACCGGGTGGCCGCGGAAGCTGCCGATGTGCGCTAGTGGCACACTGTGATCCCGTGACCACGAGCCCCATTGCGACCGCGACCGCGACCCTGCACACCAACCGCGGCGACATCAAGATCGCCCTGTTCGGTAACCACGCCCCCAAGACCGTCGCCAACTTCGTCGGCCTGGCCCAGGGCACCAAGGAGTACTCGACGCAGAACGCGTCGGGCAGCACCTCCGGACCGTTCTACGACGGCGCGGTGTTCCACCGCGTCATCGACGGATTCATGATTCAGGGCGGTGACCCGACTGGCACCGGCCGCGGCGGCCCGGGCTACAAGTTCGCCGACGAGTTCCACGGCGAGTTGCAGTTCGACAAGCCCTACCTGCTGGCGATGGCCAACGCAGGACCGGGCACCAACGGTTCGCAGTTCTTCATCACGGTGGGCCCCACCCCGCACCTCAACCGCAGGCACACCATCTTCGGTGAGGTCGTCGACCCGGAGTCGCAGAAGGTCGTCGACGCCATCGCCACCACCGCGGTGGATCGCAACGACCGGCCGACCGAGCCGGTCGTGATCGAGTCGGTCACGATCTCCTAGGCCCGGCCGGCGTAACCCGCGTCGGTCAGCGCGTCGAGTACGGCGAGCGGATCCCCGCCGAGGTCCCACCGGCTGAGCACGAACAGCCTGCCGTCGCCGGTGTCGATCTCCAACAGCCGCACCTTGCGCCCGATCCGGCGGAACTCGGTGATGCGGACCAGCGTGATGTCGGCACGCCGCAGGGTGTGCGTGCGGAACCAGCCCCGGTAGACCAGGCCGTCGGGAGCGATGGCCAGGCGGGGCTGGGCGCGCCACGACCCGATCGCGAACGCCACCAGCCCGGCCGCGGCGGCCCCGACGAGGATCCGGCCCGGCGGATCTGTGACAACGGCCACACACCCGATAGCCAGCAGCGCACCGGCGAGGCCGAGACCTGCGATTGCCGCCGAATTCGGCCCCCAACTAGTTTGCTGAGCGGAGTCCACGAGGGCCCTGACCGTTGGGTACGCGGTTATCCACAAGCGCTATCCACAGTGGGGATGAATCACATCCGTGTGATTGGGTTACAGGGAGATTGCCAGCGGGATAACAGGGCGCGCGCAGGGGCCCGGCGTACACCCGCGGAATCAGCGCCACCGCATCGTCAGCAGCAGTCCGGTGATCATGAAGCCGAACGCGATCGCGTAGTTCCAGGGTCCCAGGTTGGCCATCCACTGCAGGGCACTGGGGGTGTCGAAGCCGGAGGCCGCCAACTGGAAGACCAGCAGCCACACCAGGCCGATCAGCATCAGGCTGATGAACAACACGACGAACCACACGCTGGACGGCCCGGCCTTCACCTTGACCGGAGTGCGGCTGACCGGGTTGACGGTGAAGTCGTTCTTCTTGCGAACCTTGGACTTGGGCATGGGTACCTTCGGGACGGGGATCTTCTGCGACGATGGTGCCAGATCGACTATGAGATTAACGCAGCGTCGTCGTGACCAGACAACTCCGGAAGCGCCCGCCGGGACGGGCGCCCGGAGATCCGCATGGCGGATCGGGGTGCCGGTGGTCTGCCTGCTGGCCGGGCTGCTGCTGGCCGCCACCCACGGCGTCTCCGGCGGCGGGGAGATCCGCCGCAGCGATGCGCCGCGCCTGGTCGACCTCGTCCACGACGCCCAGGCCTCGGTCGACCGGCTCAGCAGCCAGCGGGACGCGCTGGCCGCCCAGGTGGACTCGACCCACGGCGCGGCGGCGGGCACGGCGCTGTCGGCGATGCTGACCCGCGCCACCGAACTGGGCGCCGACGCCGGTCTGGACCCGGTGCACGGGCCGGGGCTGGTCGTGACGCTCTCCGACGCCCAGCGCGACGCCAACGGCCGGTTCCCCCGGGACGCCTCGCCCGACGACCTGGTGGTCCACCAGCAGGACATCCAGGCGGTGCTCAACGCCCTGTGGAGCGCCGGCGCCGAGGCGATCCAGATGCAAGACCAGCGCATCATCGGCACCTCCGCGCCGCGCTGTGTGGGCAACACCCTGCTGCTCAACGGGCGCACCTACAGCCCGCCCTACACCGTCACCGCCATTGGCGACGCCTCGGCCATGCAGGCTGCGTTGGCGTCCGCTCCCCTGGTCACCCTGTACAAGCAGTACGTGGTGCGGTTCGGGCTGGGCTACAGCGAGCAGGTGCGGGGCGACGTCCAGGTGGCCGGCTACACCGAACCGGTGCGGATGCGGTATGCCCAGCCGGCCGGTCCGGTGGGTTACTGACCCGATCCCCGGGCGGGGTCCCGGTAACCTGGCACGGTGCGGGTTTTGGTCGTCGACAATTACGACAGCTTCGTGTTCAACCTGGTGCAGTACCTCGGGCAGCTCGGGGTGGACGCGCAGGTGTGGCGCAACGACGACCCACGCCTGGGCACCGATGCCGACATCGCCGCAGCGGTCGCCGATTTCGACGGCGTGCTGCTGAGCCCCGGCCCCGGCACACCGGAGCGCGCGGGTGCGTCGATCCCGGTCGTCAAGGCTTGCGCCGCCGCGGGCACCCCGCTGTTGGGCGTGTGCCTGGGTCATCAGGCCATCGGCGTGGCCTTCGGCGGCACCGTCGACCGCGCGCCCGAGTTGCTGCACGGTAAGACCAGCACCGTCTATCACACGAATAGCGGTGTGTTGCAAGGGCTTCCGAGCCCGTTTACGGCGACCCGGTATCACTCACTGACGATCCTGCCGGAAACCGTGCCGCCCGAACTCGAGGTGACCGCGCGGACCGGCGGCGGGGTGATCATGGCGGTTCGCCACGTGAGCCTGCCGATCCACGGTGTGCAGTTCCACCCCGAATCGATCCTCACCGAGGGCGGCCACCGGATGCTGGCGAACTGGCTCGGTTACTGCGGCGCCGCGCCCGACGAGGCACTGGTGCACCGCCTGGAACAGGACGTCGCCGACACCGTGCGGCACGCGACCGCGGGTGACCCGGTCCCGGCGGGCAGGAGCGGAGCGACCCGGGGTTAGGGTCCCGGCGGGCAGGAGCGCAGCGACCCGGGGTTAGGGTCCCGGCGGGCAGGAGCGGAGCGACCCGGGTTAGATCCCGGCGTCGGCTACGAGGCGAAGCTGATCGTGATGGGGGCGCCGAAGGTCACCGCGGTGCCCGCCGGCGGGTTCTGGGTGACCACGCCATTGCTGCGAACCCCGCTGTTGTCGGCGTTGGGCAGCTTGATCAACGTTCCGGTCCAGCCGAGGCCGCGCAGATTGGGCTCGGCGTCGGTCCAGAACTGACCCCTCAGGTCGGGCATCACGAACTGATTGCCGCGCGACACCTGAATCTGGATCACGGTGTCCAGCGGAATGTTCTGTCCCGCGGCTGGGTCGGTACCCAGCACCTGACCCGAGGTCTGGGTGCCGTCGGTGGGGACCGCCACCGTCTTCTGGAAGCCCGACGCGGTGAGGATCTGCTGTGCGACGTCGATCGTCTGACCCGACACGGCCGGGACGTCGGCGGTCTGCGGACCCGATCCGACGACGATGGTGATCTCGTTGGTGATGGCCGAGGTCTGGTTGGCCGGCGGAACGGTGCCTAGCACCTTGCCCTTCTGCTCCGGCGCCGACGGCGCATCACCCTGCTTGAATTTGCCGAACCCGGTGGCCTGCAGCTTCTTCACGCACTCGGCGTAGGTCAGGCCGCTTGAGCAGTCCGGCACCTCCCGCTGTTCGGGCCCGGTCGAGACGTTGATGGTGATCTCGTCGCCGGCGCCCGCTGATGAGTTGCCCGCCGGGTCGGTGTTGATGACGTGGTCGGGCGGCACGGTGTTGTCAGGCTTCTGCTGGGTGCGGATCTTGAAACCCTTGTTCTGCAGCGCGGCGATCGCGTCCGCGGAGGCCTGGCCGCGGACGTCGGGCACCTGCACGTCGCGCGGGTTACCGCCGACCATGTTGATCGCCACCGTGACGACGACCGTCAGGATCGCCAGCACGGCCACCGCGACCAACCAGCGCCCGATCGAACCGCCGGCGCGGTCGCGGCCGACGAAGTCGGCCTGGCGGGGCAACTGGTCGGTGGTGTCGTGACGGGCGACCGGCCCGGCTGCCATCATCGACGTCCGCTCGGCGTCGGTCAGCACCTTGGGTGCCTCCGGGCGTTCGCCGTTGTGCACCCGAACCAGGTCCGCGCGCATCTCCGCGGCGGTCTGGTAGCGGTTGTCCGGGTTTTTGGCCAGCGCCTTCAGCACGACGGCGTCCAACTCGGGCGAGATTCCGGAATGCATTTGCGACGGCGGAACCGGGTCCTCCCGGACGTGCTGGTAAGCCACCGCTACCGGGGAGTCGCCGATGAACGGCGGCTCGCCGGTCAGCAGTTCGTAGAGCACACAGCCCAGCGAGTACACATCCGAGCGGGCGTCCACCGACTCACCCCGCGCCTGCTCCGGCGACAGGTACTGCGCGGTGCCGATCACCGCGGCGGTCTGGGTGACGCTGTTGCCGCTGTCGGCGATCGCGCGGGCGATACCGAAGTCCATCACCTTCACCGCGCCGGTCTTGGAGATCATGATGTTCGCCGGCTTGACGTCGCGGTGGATGATGCCGTGCTGGTGGCTGAAGTTCAGGGCCTGGCAGGCGTCGGCGATGACCTCGATGGCCCGCCGGGGCGGCATCGGACCGTCGGTGTGGACGATGTCGCGCAGCGTGACCCCGTCGACGTACTCCATCACGATGTAGGGCAGCGGGCCGGCGGTGGTCTCGGCCTCGCCGGTGTCGTAGACGGCGACGATGGCGGGGTGGTTCAGGGCGGCCGCGTTCTGTGCTTCGCGACGGAACCGCAGGTAGAAACTCGGGTCGCGGGCCAGGTCGGCGCGCAGCACCTTGACCGCCACGTCACGGTGCAGCCGGGTGTCGCGGCCCATGTGCACCTCGGACATGCCGCCGAAGCCCAGGATCTCGCCCAGTTCGTAGCGGTCGGAGAGGTGTTGTGGGGTGGTCATCGCGGCATCTCGTCATACGGTTCCGGCGGCCCGGGGGACACCGCGCCAATTGTTCTCACCTCAGCAGTAACCGCATGTGTCCCGGTCAACCGGATCTTCCCAATCTGATCTCCAGGAATACCGGTGAACGGCGCTTCCGTCCAGCCGGCCGGCGCCGACTGCGCCGTGGGCGGCGGCGTCACGGTGTCGGTGATGGTCTGCTCGACCGGGGTGTTGTTCTTCTTGTCCCGGTCGGCCAGCACGATGAGGATCGCGCTGATGATCGCCAGGGCACCGAGCACGCCGGCGGCCCACAGCAGGGCACGCTGGCCCGAGGAGAAGGTGCGTCGGGGTGGGGGCGTGCGATGGCCTCCCGTGGTGGCCCGGGGCCGTGTCCCGGTGGTCGCCGCCGCAGGCAACCGCGGTGAGCTGCCGGGGATGGCGGCCGGGGTGGCCTTGATGGTGGGCGCGGAGTTGGGCCGCGGGGGCCGGCGACCGGATCGCACCATGGCCACCGCGTCGGCGAACTGCCCACCGTTGCGGTAGCGCATGCCCGGGTTCTTCACCAGGGTGATCTCGATCAGCTCCCGCACGTTCGGCGGCAGGTCCGCGGGCAGCGGCGCGGGGGTCTCTTTGATGTGCTTCATCGCGACCGTCAGCGCGCCGTCGCCGGTGAACGGCCGCTTTCCCGAAACCGATTCGTAGCCAACGACTCCCAGGGCGTAGACGTCGCTGGCCGCGGTGGCGTCGTGGCCGAGGGCCTGCTCGGGTGCGATGTACTGGGCGGTGCCCATCACCATGCCGGTCTGGGTGACCGGGGCGGCGTCGACGGCCTTGGCGATACCGAAGTCGGTGAGCTTGACCTGTCCGGTGGGGGTGATCAGGATGTTGCCCGGCTTGACGTCGCGGTGCACCAACCCGGCGGCGTGGGCCACCTGCAGGGCCCGCCCGGTCTGCTCGAGCATGTCCAGGGCGTGCCGCAGCGAGAGCCTGCCGGTGCGCTTGATGACGGAGTTCAGCGGCTCACCGTTGACGAGTTCCATCACCAGGTAGGCGGTGCGGCCCTCGCCGTCCATGTCGGTCTCGCCGTAGTCGTGCACGGCGGCGATCCCGGGATGGTTGAGCATCGCGACGGTGCGCGCCTCGGCACGGAACCGCTCGACGAACTCGGGGTCCGACGAGTACTCCGCCTTGAGGACCTTGACGGCGACGCGGCGCCCCAGTCGGCTGTCGACGGCCTCCCACACCTGGCCCATGCCACCGGTGGCGATCAGTCGCTGCAGCCGGTAGCGACCCGAGAGCGTCACCCCTACGCGCGGACTCATGATGCCCCCTGCAATGCCGCGGCTATGGTGGCCCGCCCGATCGGTGCGGCCAGCGCCCCGCCGGTCGCCGACAGCCGGTCACCGCCGTTCTCGATCAGCACCGCGATCGCCACCCTCGGATTCTGCGCCGGCGCGAACGCGATGTACCACGCGTGCGGCGGGGTGTTTCGCGGGTCGGTCCCGTGCTCGGCGGTGCCCGTCTTGGATGCGATCTGCACGCCCGGGATCGCCCCCTTCTGCTGGGTGAACTGCTCGGCGCCGATCATCAAATCCGCCAGCTTAGCCGCGATCTGCGGGGACACGGCGCGGCGCTGCTGCCGTGGCGCCGTGGTGGCGATGTTGGCCAGGTCCGCGCCCTTGAGGCTGTCGACGAGGTAGGGCTGCATCTCCACCCCGGAATTGGCGATGGTCGCCGCCACCATGGCGTTCTGCAGCGGGGTCACCGCGACGTCCTTCTGCCCCATGCTGGACATGCCCACCGCGGCCGCGTCGGACATCGGGCCCACCGTGGACTCGGCCACCTCCAGCGGAATCGGGTCCGGCGTGCTGTCGAACCCGAACGCCCGGGCGGTGCTGCGCAGCGCCTCGGCGCCGACCCGGATGCCCAGCTCGACGAAGGCGGTGTTGCACGAGCGTGCGAAGGCCTCCCGCAGCGATGCGGTGGGTCCGTTGCCGCACGGCGTGCCGCCGTAGTTCTCCAGGGTGGCGGTGCTGTTGGGCAGCTGGGTCTGCGGCGCGGCCGTCAGCTGCGCGTCGTCGTTGACACCGGACTGCAGCGCAGCAGCGGTGGTGATCACCTTGAACGTCGAGCCGGGCGGGTAGGTCTCGGCGATGGCGCGGTTGGTCAGCGGCGAGTCCGGGTCGTCACGCAGCTGCTGCCAGGCGGCACCCTGCTCATCGGTGTCGTGGGTGGCCAGCAGGTTGGGGTCGTACGACGGTGAGGACACCATTGCCAGGATCTTCCCGGTGGACGGCTCGATGGCCACCACGGCGCCCTTGCAGGGACCGTTGCAACCCTGCTGCATCGCGTCCCAGGCGGCCTGCTGCACCCGCGGCACGATCGTGGTGTCGACGTTGCCGCCGCGCGGATCCCGGCCGGTGAAGAAGTCGGCCAGCCGCTTGCCGAACAACCGCTGATCGGAGCCGTTGAGGATGCCGTCTTCGGCCCGCTCCAGTCCGGTGCTCGAGAAGCGCAGCGAGTAGAAACCCGTAACCGGTGCGTAGACAAAGGGATTCGGGTACACCCGCAGGAACCGGTAGTGGCTGTTCGTCGACACCGAGTACGCCAGCAGCTGGCCGCCGGCGGTGATCTGCCCGCGCTGACGCGAGTACTCGTCGAGCAGCACCCGCTGGTTGCGCGGATCGGCGCGCAGACCGTCGGCGCGGAAGACCTGGGTGATGGTGGCGTTGACCAACAGCAGCACGATCAACGCCATGATCATCACCGAGATGCGACGCAGTGAGGTGTTCATACCCGCTCGATCACCTCGGTGCTGGCCGCCGCGATCGGGGTGTGCGGGCTGAACATGATGGGCCGCCGGGCCGCGTGCGAGATGCGGACCAGGATCGCCAGCAGCAGGTAGTTGGCCACCAACGATGAACCGCCGTAGGACATCCACGGGGTGGTGAGCCCGGTCAACGGGATCAGTCCGGTGACCCCGCCGACCACGATGAACAACTGAATGGCCAGGGTGGCGGACAGCCCGGCGGCCAGCAGCTTGCCGAAGCTGTCGCGCACCGCGATGGCGGTCCGCAGCCCGCGCAGGATCACGATGGTGTAGAGCATCAGCACACCGGCCAGGCCGACCAGGCCCAGTTCCTCACCGACGGCGGCGATGATGAAGTCGGTCGAGGCCGCCGGCACCGTGCCCGGCTGGCCGTTGCCCAACCCGGTCCCGAACACGCCGCCGGTAGCGAAGCTGAACTGCGACTGCACCATCTGGTAGCCGGCGCCCTCGGGATCGGCGAATGGGTCCAGCCAGGTCTCCACCCGGGTGCGCACATGGCCGAACAGGTAGTAGGCCACCACGCTTCCCGCGGCGAACAGGGCCAAGCCGATCACCACCCAGCTGAACCGTTCGGTGGCGATGTAGACCATCACCAGGAACGAGGCGTATAGCAGCAGCGAGGTGCCCAGGTCCTTCTCGAAGACCATCACCCCCACCGAGGCGATCCACGCCACCAGCAGCGGCGCCAGGTCGCGGGCCCGCGGCAGGTCCATACCCAGGAAGTGCTGGCCGGCACTGGTGAACAGGTTGCGTTTGGCCACCAGCACTGCGGCGAAGAAGATCAGCAGCAGGATCTTGGAGAACTCTGCGGGCTGAATGCTGAAGCCCGGCAGGCGAATCCAGATCTTGGCGCCATTGGTCTCGGAGAAGCGGGCCGGCAGCAGCGCCGGAATGGCAAGCAGCACAAGTCCGGTCAACCCGCAGATGTAGCCGTACCGGGCCAGGACGCGGTGATCCTTGAGGAAGATGATCACCAGCGAGAACCCGACCACGCCGAGAAGGGTCCACAGCATCTGCTGCTCGTCGTTGGGCCCGCGCGTCGCAGGGGCGTTCAGCGCACCCTCGACCAGGTCGAGCCGGTGGATCATGACCAGGCCGAGACCGTTGAGCAGCGCCACCACCGGAAGCAGCAACGGGTCGGCATAGGGCGCGAACCGCCGAATGGCCAGGTGCGCGCAGACGAACAACGTCAGGAAGGCCAACGTGTAGGACACCAGATCCCAGCGGATGCCCTGCTCCTGATTCGCCTCCACGATCAGCAGTGCCACGGCGGTGATCAGTGTGGCGAAGCACAGCAGCGCCAGTTCGGCGTTGCGCCGGGTCGGCAGCGGCGGGGTGACCGCGACCGGTGACTGCGGCTGGGTGCTCATGCCGCCGCCCGGCAGTCGACACCCGGATTCTGCGGCGGCGGCGGCAGTTGGGTGACCGTCGGCGACGGGGTGGGAGCCGACGAGGAGGCCGGCGTAGCCGAATCCGTTGGCGGAGCGGCGGTGTCGGCGGTCGGCGTGGGGGCTGGGGTGGAGGTCGACGCGGGCGGTGTCGTGGCGGTCGTGGGGGTACGCGGCGACGGCGCCGGGGCGGATGTGGGAGCCGTCGGCGTGACCGAGGTGACCGAGGGACTCGGCGCCACCGAAGTCGGCGTCGGTTTGGGAGTGGGTGTGGTCGCGGGTGCGCACGGCGGCA
>CAZHUU010000051.1:0-5500 GCA_964535335.1 uncultured Mycobacterium sp. | reverse complement strand
CCCGAGCCAGCCGCACCCGCAGGTGATGCCGACGCGCGCACGGCGGCAGCAGCGAGCTGTGCGAGAGTTCGCGCAGCTGGCCGATTGCGTTGTCCAGGCTGCCCGCCGGAAGTCCGGCCGAGACCTGGGCGCGTTCGGACGGGCGCAGGTCCTGTAGCCGCATCAACTGGCAGCCCAGGGAATCGCCGGCCTGGCCGTAGCTGATCTGGGACAGCTCGTTACGGTCGTTGAGGCAGCCCTGCAGGTACGGCTTCTGCAGTCGGTAGCCCAGTATCGAGCCCTGGATGCCGCGCATGATCGTCACGGTGCCGTTGAAGGCGGTGACGTAATAGTTGGACTGGATGATCTGGTTGCCCACCACAAGACCGGCCACGAGAAGCAGCAGCACCAGCGTCGCCGCGATGACGACGCGTCGCCGGGATCGCGGCTTGGGCGGTGGCTCCGGTTCTGTCACAACCCTTTTGGCGGTGGTGCGCCGGGGGTTGATCGCCGAGGCGCGGCCGGCGGCGGTGTTGGGCGGCGCGACGTCGTCGTCGTGCCCGGACACCGCACCGGCCAGGATGGGTTGGGTCTGGCCGCCGTAGTCGTGGTCGACGACATCGGCGACCACCACCGTGACGTTGTCCGGGCCACCGCCGCGCAGCGCGAGTTCGATGAGCCGGTCCGCACTTTCGGACACGTCGGCTATCTGCAACGCCTCGAGGATGGTCTCGTGGCTGACCGGATCGGACAGCCCGTCCGAGCACAGCAGGTAGCGGTCGCCCTCACGGGCCTCCCGCATGATCAGCGTGGGTTCCACCTCGTGACCGGTCAGCGCGCGCATGATCAGGGAGCGCTGCGGATGGCTGTGTGCCTCCTCCGCGGTGATCCGGCCCTCGTCGACGAGGGTCTGGACGAAGGTGTCGTCCTTGGTGATCTGCGAGAGTTCACCGTCGCGCAGTAGGTAGCCGCGGGAGTCGCCGATATGGACGAGTCCGAGTCGATTGCCCGCGAACAGGATTGCGGTCAGGGTAGTGCCCATGCCCTCGAGGTCGGGCTCCGCCTCCACGTGCGCGGCGATGGCCGCGTTGCCCTGGCGGACGGCGTTGTCGAGCTTGCTCAGTAGATCGCCACCGGGCTCGTCGTCGTCGAGATGTGCCAGCGCGGCGATCACCAACTGGGAGGCGACCTCGCCTGCGGCGTGCCCACCCATACCGTCGGCCAGCGCCAGCAGCCGGGCGCCGGCGTAGACCGAGTCTTCGTTGTTGGCGCGCACCAGGCCGCGGTCGCTGCGGGCGGCGTAGCGGAGGACCAGTGTCACGGGCGCAGCTCAATCACCGTCTTGCCGACGTGCACCGGCGTGCCGATCGGAACCCGTACTGCCGTGGTCACCTTCGCCCTGTCGAGGTATGTGCCGTTGGTCGATCCTAGGTCCTCCACGTACCAGTCGGAACCGCGTTGGGACAGCCGGGCATGCCGGGTGGACGCGTAGTCGTCGGTCAACACCAGCGTCGAGTCGTCGGCCCGCCCGATGAGCACCGGCTGGGCGCCCAGCGTGATGCGGGTGCCTGCCAGCGCCCCCTCCGTGACGACCAGGTAGCGGGCCGCGTGCCCGCGCTGGCGCGCCGGCAGCAGGCCGCCGCGCAGCGCCAGCCCGCGGCGCACCATGACCGCGCCGGTGGGCGCGTAGATGTCGTTGCGCAGGATGCGCAGCACCGACCAGATGAACAGCCACAGCATCAGCAGGAAGCCGGCGCGCGTCAGCTGCAGAACAAGTCCCTGCATCCGGCGTCCTCTCCGTCCTCGTGCCGTCGCCGGGGCGGCCGGGTATCGGCTGACACCGGGCTGACTTCGGCACCGTCACGATACTTGGACGTCGGGACGACGCGAAGGTGAAGCGGCCCGGCCCCACCCCGATCGCCGCCGCCGACGACCTCAGTGAACGCGAACGATGATCTCGGAGTGGCCCAACCGGATGACGTCACCGTCGGCCAGCTGCCACTCCTGTACGGGGGCGTTGTTGACGGTGGTCCCGTTGGTCGAGTTGAGGTCGGAGAGTAACGCGACCTGGCCGTCCCAGCGGATCTCCAGGTGCCGGCGGGAGACACCGGTGTCCGGCAGCCGGAACTGGGCGTCCTGGCCGCGGCCGATGACGTTGGCGCCTTCACGCAGCTGGTAGGTGCGGCCGCTGCCGTCATCGAGCTGCAGCGTGACCGCCACCCCGGTGGCGGCATAGTCGCCCTGGGCGGGCGGCTGGGCGTACCCGCCGTAGCCGCCGGCGGGCTGACCTGCCGGTTGGCCGGCTGGTTGACCGTAGTCGTAGTCGCGGCCCGGTTCGGCGTAACCGCCCTGGTCGTAGCGGCCGTAGTCGGGCTGGCCGTAGTCCGGTCGGCCGTACCCGCCGCCGTAGCCGGGCTGCTCGTAGCCGCCGCCCTGGTCGGGGTAGGCCGGCCGGGGTTCGGGACGGCCGTAACCGTGCTCCTCGTGGCGGCCGGGCGGGCGGCCGTAGTCGTAGTCACCGGCCGGGGCGCCGTACCCGCCGCCGGGAGGACCGTAAGGAGCTTGCGGCGGCGGGCCGTACCCGCCCGGGCCGGGCCGATAGCCCTGGTCGTAGCCGGGAGCACCGTACCCGCCGGCCGGCGGGCGCTGCTCGTAGCCGGCCGGGTAGCCGCCCTGTTCCGGGTAGCCGCCCTGCTCGGGATAACCCTGGCGGGGTGCGTACCCCGGCTCGGCGGGCCGTGGCGGGTAGCCGCCCTGCTCGGGCGGGTAGGGCGCACGAGGCTGCTCGGGGGCCGGGCCGCGCGGATCCTCCTGCGGGCGTCCGTAGCGCTCGTCGTAGTAGTCGTCGCCCGGGCGCCCCTGACCCTGGCCGCCGCTGTAGGTCGGATTGTCGCTCATCGGTGGTACTCCTGGTTCTGCGGTGTACGAATGGATCGATTGTGGTGGGGCGGATGCGGCTGTGGACGGTTGGGGGTGCACGTCCGGATTGACGACACCGCGCGCACGGTACTGGCCAGTGTGCAGGTTCGGCGACTGCTCAAATCTGACGTCCACCTCACCATACGTTTGCCAACCCTGTTCCCGGATGTATCCGCCCAAGTGAGTGGCAAACGTGTCCGCCGTGAGATCCGGATCGGCGTTCACCTTTGCGAAGTCGGACGCACTGAGAGTAATGACGTAGGAGTTCGGCGCCAAAAAACGGTCGCCCGGCAGGGCCTGCACGCCGTCGGTCGCCTCCCGCCGCAGCAGCTCCTCCACCTCCTGCGGCACGATCGACCCGCCGAACCCCCGGGCGAAGGCATCGCCGCCGGTGTCCTCGAGTTTGCGCTCGATGCGTTGAACCAGACCTCTCTGGTTGCCCATCGCACCGCCTGCCTCGAGTCCGGCGCGTGTTGCGCCGCGTTCATATTTCCTTTGTATGGTATCGGCCCGGCTCGCCCGACCGTCACCATGGGAACTCTGAGAATCGCATCGCCGCAGCTCAGGGTGTGTGATAGCGGCCAGTGAGGTGATCCCGCGCCGCGGTCGGCCCGCCCCTGCGGGTTGGGGTGTGCGGGACGGCTCGTGATACGCTCCCCCGGTTGTTTGGGGCGAGTGGCGGAATGGCAGACGCGCTGGCTTCAGGTGCCAGTGTCCTTCGGGACGTGGGGGTTCAAGTCCCCCTTCGCCCACATCAAAGCGGTTGAAGAACTGCGAGCGCTGAGGTCACGAACTCGAAAGAGGTCGTGACCTTCGTGCTTTGCGGGTGCCTCGGGGATGCCGCTAGCTTCCGGTGCCGAACCACTTCTGCTTGATCAGGTCGTAGTCGCCGTCCGCACGCATATTCAGCAGGGCCTCGTCGGCCTGTTTCCGAAGGTCGCTGCCGAGCCGGAACGCGATGCCGTAGTCCTCGTTCATGAAGACCGTCCCCACCAGCTCGGCGGCGTCGGAACCTTCGTGGGCAACGTAGTAGGCGAGCACCGGCGCGTCGAACACCACTGCGTCGAATTCGCCGCCCTTGAGCTTGGCGTAGCACTCCTTGATGGCGGGCAAACCGGTGAAGCCGATCCCCTCGTCCTGCAGAAAAGATGTCGAGGTCGTCTTGTCGACCGTGCACACCCGCTTCCCGACCAGGTCCGCCGGCGAGGAGATCTGGGAGTTGAACTTCTCCACGGTGAGGTTGGCCGTCAGCGTCGCGGTGTAGTAGGCGACGAAGACGATGCTCACGAACGCCAGCAGGATGCCCACGACCCGGTTGAGCCAGTGCCGCGGCATCTCGTCGGGTTGGGCGGCCAGCATGCCCAGCCCATAGCCCACCGCCTGGAAGATCCCGGGGACGTACTTCTTGGACATCGTCGAGTCGGTGTGCTGGCGTTCGGTCAGCCAGATCAGGTGCGCGGGAATGACGGCCAGGACGAACGCCGCCGCCAGCCACACCAGCACCGCCTTGGAGAACAGCAGCTTGAGGAAGTCGACCAAGCCGGGCGAGGTGCGCTCGGTGCTGCCCGCCGGGACCATGATCTGCAGGCCCGCGGCGAGGGTCGGCTGGGAGAAGTCGAACGACGCGGCCCGTTCGGCGGTGATGGACAGCGCCGTCGCGGCCGCGTCCGCCCTACTGTCGGCGACCGCTTTCAGCTGGTCGCCGACGTTGGCGACGTCGACGTACTCGACCGTCCAGCCCTCGTGCTTGGCGATCTCGTCGATGATGTCGACGGTGAAGCCGGTCTTGACGTTGTCGTGCGACATCACGAAGGGTTCGAGGTCGTGGGTCGCCACCTTGACGGTTCGCGGAGCGGCCTTCGCCGGCGCGGCGATACTCGGAAGCCCGCCCACGAAGGCGATGAGCAGCGCGACGATTGCCGCGGCGCGCAGGCGTGCAACCACCGTGATTCCCCGACCTTCTCTTAATTGACGGAGGAAGAATAAACGGGAGTGTGGATCCCGCGGACCGACCGGGTGCCCATTCCCGGCTACGGGCTGTACCGCGGCAACGAGCCCGGTCCACACTGGACGAACGTCTGCGGTTAGGAGCCGAATGATCACCCTGGCCTCGCCCGCCCCCGAGCCGCTGTCCCGCTCGCACACCTACAGCGGCCCGACCTGCCCGGCGGCCGCCGAGCAGGCCTACGGCGCCGGCCATGCCGCGACGGCGGTGGTCAAGTGAGCGCGACCCTCTTCACCGGCGGCACCGTCTGGACCGGCACCGGCGCGGAGTCCGACGCGCTGCTGGTGGTCGACGGCACCGTCCGCGCGCTCGGCGGGCAGGCACGCGAACTGGCCTCGGGATTCCGCTGCGAACACGTCGACCTCGACGCCGGGTTCCTCATGCCGTCTTTCGGCGACGGCCACTCCCATCCGCTCTACGGTGGCCTGGAGGCGGTGGGCCCGGCGGTGCGCAGTTGCGGCTCGGTCGAGGAGATCCTGGCCGCGGTCAAGACGTACGCCGACGCGCACCCCGACGACGAATGGATCGTCGGGGCGTCCTACGACGGCAGCCTGGCGCCGGGCGGTTTGTTCGACGCCCGCTGGCTGGACTCGGTGG